>CP113928.1:778534-1106551 GCA_029392055.1 Leuconostocaceae bacterium ESL0723
TTGGTCAACCAAGCCGCTAGCAATCATTTCCCGGGCAAAGTCCTGGGCCGCGGTTCCCCTTCCCATGTAGTAAATGTTAACGGTTAAGGCCATGGCATTCCCCCGCTACCGTCAAACTTCTTTCATCTTGTCAAAAAAGTGGGTAAAGAGGGCTTCTTCTTCGGCGATGGTTTCCCAGAGGTTTTCAGGATGCCACTGGATACCAACGATGGTCTGGTCATCATTTTCAATACTTTCAATGACCCCGTCGTTAGCCCGGCTGGTCACATGCAGGCCTTCACCAAGATCTTTAACAGCCTGGTGGTGACGGGAGTTCACCAAGGGATGGGTAGTACCCATGGCATCAGCGACAAAACTCCCCTGCTCAGCCTGAACATAGTGAGTCGGAAAAAAGCCCTCCGTGGCCTGTTCGTGCTGGATGACTGGGTTTGGATACTGGGCATCCAAGTCCTGGTAAACCGTGCCACCCAGCGCCACATTAATAATCTGAACGCCACGACAAATCCCTAAGAGGGGCTTACCGCTGCGAATACACTCCTGGATAACCTCGAGTTCAAAGGCATCGCGAGGATAGTAGGTTTGGCCAATCTTGGGGTGGGGATCTTCGCCATAGAGGCGTGGGGCCACGTCGGGACCACCGGGAATAATCACTGCGTCAACTAAACTGACATAATCGGCCGCCATGTGGTCGGGCACGATGGGCAAGGCCACTGGCAAAACGTCATGTTTGACCGCAACCTTTAACATTCGGCGCGGTACAAAACTGGCAAACTCAGCATTCAGGAGACCTTCTTTTCCAAAGTTGACATCGGCTGTAATTCCTATTCGCATAATTCCTCCCGTGCTGACTGTGCTGTGATAATTTCCTAGTTTACGCCTACCCGATAAAATTGCAACTATGCCAAAATGCGCACAAAAAAGAGGCCTAGGGCCTCTTCATTTTCCTTAATTACTAATCCGCCCAGTGTCAAAAAGTTCACTAAGCTTACTTTCAAAGTATGGCAGCCAGAGGGTCTGATAACCTTCCCGGGTTGGGTGAACATCATCAGCCATGTACTGGGGGTTAGCAGCCGTTTCAGCCTGGATATAGGAATCCTGGCCTAGGTTAATAATCTGAATCCCCCACTTCTTCTGCAGGGCATAGAGGGTATCAATCTGAGCCTGGTACCCGGTTTCCTTTGGGTCCAAAACGGTGTAAAAGACGACTGGTGCGTGCCAGGTGTCCTGGGCATACTTGATAATGTATTCCATGGCACCAGTAGTCGTACCAGTATTAAAGTCCGCTAGATTCTTGCTGTCACTGATCTGACCCGCTGGAATATGGAAGCGCTTATCATTAGTCGAAAGCTGGACCACCAGGGCGTCTAAGTGCTGATCCTTGGGAATATCGGTTTGCAGCCGGTTAACAAAGCTCCATGGATAGTGACCAGCCATGGTCGTACCGCTAATGGCGTATTTTTGAATATCCATGCCATCGGCCTGGCGCAAATAGTCGGGCGTCCCCTCACCTAAGGCACCGAGACCATCGGTAATCGATGAGCCCAGGAAGGCCACCCGCTTACCCTGCAGCTGCTGGTAGTACTGGGAATGGGGCGTGGCCGCAACACCATACTGGGCGGCGTTGCCAGCAAACCACCAACTAGCCTTTAAGGGCAGACTGGCCTGTTCATGGGCGGCATTGGTGTTAATCTCAGCCGCACTAATGGTGGCATAGGGTACCGTTACAGTCAGCACGCCAGCCGCAGCGGCCAGAACTAAACTATTTTTAACTGATTTCTTCATGACGACTTCCCCTCTAGTTCAATAAAGTCTAACTTCATTTTACCACGGTCATCGTCATTCAAATTAAGCTTCGCTGCTTAAATCGGCCTTTTTACCCATGCGCCGGAACTTCACACCCGTCCAAACATTCCAAATCACGATAATGACTAGGAGGGTTAGCGCTAGGGTGACTTGACCAGTTTTAGTCGTGATAAAGCTGCTTACCCCCGGTAGTCGGGTTAAAATTCCTAACAGGGACAAAGCGCCGACAATTGGGATAAAGAACTTATTCAAGTCCCGGTTATCAGACAGTCGGTAGCCAATTAGGGCTACCGCGTCGGCCACTAAGATAGCGGCAATTCCAACCCACCCGGTTAAGGTAGCGTGCAGCGGTGTTTTTAACAGGACCAGGCTGGCAAAGGCCGGTAATCCAGCAATCAAGCAGGCCAAAAACAGGAGGAAAAACCGCCCAACTGCATTCATCCCTTCAAATTTTGGATTGTACTGGGCCTTCCCAACCCAGCGCACCGCCAGGGTGATGATTACTAAGAGATAGCAGCCGGTAATCAGTAAGGAACCAAAATCAATCGGCTGCCGCGGGTTAACCAGGGCTGGAAAGAGGGCAAAGAAGCCAAAATTTAAGATAATCAAAGCTGAATCCTTGACCGTGGACCAAAAGTTTCGCGGCAAACTGGCTACCAATTCGTCACCAAGTTCACGCGGA
This sequence comes from Leuconostocaceae bacterium ESL0723, assembly GCA_029392055.1. Taxonomy (GTDB): domain Bacteria; phylum Bacillota; class Bacilli; order Lactobacillales; family Lactobacillaceae; genus ESL0723. The sequence continues at coordinate 781,020 of CP113928.1, forward strand.
CTTTTACCAAAGTAGTCCGCCGCGCTAATGCCGTCGTTTTGCGCATCAATAACATCCTGTAAGATGCTTAGCAACTGGCTCTCCATGGCATACTCATCCTGATCCAAGCTTTGGGTTCGAACATAAACCATAAAATCGCTGTAAAATTTATTGTTTTCTGGACTCAACTGCTGACGCAGTTGGTTGTTCTTTTTGATTAGTGCTTCGGCCTTGTTTGCCATTAGCGCTCCCCTTTCTGCGGGTTCGTTCGGGCTGCTTTATTTTGTTTCTTTAAATAGCGCCCCCGTAAAAATGAGTAGCTAGTGAACAGCAGTAGCAAAAGAATGCCCCAACCGCCTTTTCCTAGGCTCATTTCCAAATAATGGTTGATGATTGGAATCCTAGCACCAATCCCGATGAACCCAGACAACCCAAAGAATAGAGCGATTCCCCACCATGGTTTCTTGTCCTTGATTCGTAGAAATACAATCAGACCAAGCACCATAATTAAACTAATTACTGCAATGCCTGACCAACCAGCAAGGCGAATCTGCCAAGGAGTTTTAACCAAAAAGAAAATTAAAATAAAGCCCAAAATACAAAATGTTCCTGTCAGAACTGCCAATAATTTTTGCCAATTCATTTTGGTGCTGCGTTCTGTCCCTTTGCCGACTGGTGTATAGATGTTTCGACTAATCAAACCAACAATCATCAGGACACTCACCATTGCCCAAACACTACTGAGTAGGAGGTTTCCTAAATCAATGTCTTTTTCAGGGACAGCCATAGCTGGCAAGACTGCCATCATCAGGTAAAAACCAATACCCCCAGCTGCGACTTGCATAATTGACTTCAGGTTATAGGGCAGGCTCTTAATCAAATCATCACCAACTGCCTGGGGACTTTTACCAAAATAATCTTGGGCACTGACACCGTCATTTTGAGCATCAATTAAATCTTGGAGAATGGCCAGGAGTTGAAGTTCAGTTGCGCGCTCATCTTTATCAAGAGATTTCAGCCGAACATATCCCATAAAATCACTGTAAAACTTGCGATTTTCTGGATTCAACTGCTCACGCAGTTCATTATTCTTTTCAATTAATGCATCAGCCTTGTTTGACATTTGCGCTTCCCTCTCCTGCTACTAAAATTGAGCGTGGTTGTCATCGTGCATCACTCCCCGTCATCCTCTCCTAACCTTTTCCTGTACCAAAGCCAATAAATCAGCACAATCACAAAGACACTGAGGACAAGTAATGTACCGTCACCGGTTTTCTTCAGTAGTAAATCACCATAGGTTGGGATACGAGTCAAAATGCCCAGCAAGGATGGGAGGACAATTAAAGGTATATAGGGCTCAAGCACATCTCTATAATTCGTAAACATATACACAGTTAATGCAATTAAATCTAACAATAAAATGGCAATGATTCCGCTCCAGCCAGGTAGTGTGAATTTAAACGGCGTTTTAACGACCTGCAAAAGTACAACACCAATGACGATGAAAATGGTGAAAAGTCCAAACATGATTCCGTTTTTAATTTTTTTGTTTGCCTCCTTGAACCAGGTATTATAAATTGTTTTCCCCATCAATTTGTAACCAGTGATATAGAAAATAGTGGTATAACCGGCAACAATCAGGGCTGTGCCCCAATCAAAAGAAGCTTTGGGATCAATTATTGATGGAAAAAAGGAAAAAAAGATAAAACTTGAAGCGCCCACCAACATGAGCTTCGAAATATATTTAAAATTCCGTGGCAAGTTCCGTAAAATCTCGTCCCCTAACTCCTTAGGATTTTTGCCAAAATAGTCTGCGGCACTGATGCCATCGCTTTGAGCATCAATCGTATCTTGCAGGATATCTAATAATGCGGATTCCATTTGGTTTTCGTCGCGATCAAAGTTCTGACTGCGCACGTAGTCCATGAAATCACTGTAGAATTTTTCATTTTCAGGAGTTAACTGCTCAAGCAGTTCACTACTCTTCTCAATAACTTCACCTGTTTTCATTCCTTCTCTCCTTCAATCAGCTTCGTCACCGTCCCGGCCAAGCGGTCCCATTCCTGGATAAAATCCTCCTTGGCGGCCTCACCGGCCTCGGTCACGTAATAGTACTTACGATCTGGGCCAGCCTCGGAAGGCTGCATCCGCCCTTCTACGTACTGCCGCTTCTCCATGGCGGTTAAGAGTGGATAAATCGTCCCCTTGGGAATGTTTTCTAGGCCGTACTGATTCAACTGTTTACTAATGCCATAGCCGTAATCGGGCTTCTTGGAAAGGATTATCAGCATAATCCCCTGCAAAATTCCCTTCAGCATCTGGCTCGAAATGTGCTGCTGCATTAGCTTTCCTCAACTAGTTGGTTTTGCATACTACTAGGGTAAATGGTTTCAGGTAGTTTGTAAAGCATAATAGTGCAAAATAAAAAAATCTAGTCCAGTTAGACTAGATTTTTTACGTTAAATACTGCCCTTAAACCTGGGCAAGGGCCTGGTCTAGGTCAGCAATCAGGTCATCCGCATTTTCAATCCCAATCGAAAGGCGAATCAGATCTGGCGTCACCCCCGCTGCGGCCAGCTCTTCATCATTGAGTTGGGCGTGGGTAGTTGAAGCCGGGTGAATAATCAGCGATTTAGCATCGGCCACATTGGCCAATAGTGAGAATAACTTTAGCTTCTCAATCAACTTCTTACCGGCAGCTTCCCCACCAGTTAAGCCAATCGTGAAGATTGAACCGACACCCTTAGGGAAGTAGCGCTCAGCCAAATCATGGTAAGGACTGCTTTCAAGACCAGGATATTTAATCCAGGCCACCTTCGGGTGCTGGTCCAGGAAGGCCACGATTTTCTTAGTATTTTCCACGTGGCGTTCCACCCGCAAAGACAGCGATTCTAGACCCTGGAGCAGAAGAAATGAGTTAAAGGGACTGGTAGTGGCCCCTAGATCGCGTAGACTTTCAGCCCGCAACTTGGTCGTAAAGGCGGCCCCCTTCAAGTCAGCAAAGACCAGGCCATCGTACTGGGCATTGGGTTCAGTAAAGCCCGGATAGCGGCCACTGGCGCGGTAATCAAAGCGGTCATTTTCGACCACTACCCCACCCATCGTGGTCCCGTGACCGCCAATGAACTTGGTGGCCGAGTGAACCACGATGTCGGCGCCGTGTTCTAGCGGTTGAATCAGGTACGGGGTCCCAAAGGTATTATCAACGATAAAGAGGATGCCGTGACGGTGGGCAATCGCGGCTAGTGCCTCAAAATCAACCAAGTTAATGTTGGGATTACCAATACTTTCGACATAAACTGCCTTGGTTTTGTCATTAATGGCCGCTTCAAAGTTTTCCGGCTGATCCGGGTCGACAAAATGAGTTTTGATACCCAACTTAGGCAAGGTTACGGCCAAGAGGTCATAGGTCCCACCGTATAAGGTACTGGCGGCCACGATTTCATCGCCCTGCCCCGCAATGTTTAAAATGGCACCCGTAATCGCTGCCGAACCGGTGGCCAAGGTAACCCCGGCCGTCCCGTTTTCCAGGGCAGCAACCCGCTTATCAACCACTTCGGTGGTTGGGTTGGTCAACCGGTTATAAATGTTACCCGGTTCTTTCAGGCCAAAGCGGTTAGCGGCCTGTTCTGGGTCCTTAAAGACAAAGGAAGTGGTCTGGTAAATCGGCACGGCCCGGGCCCCGGTGAAGGGATCAACCACCTGGCCGGCGTGGACTTGCAGGGTTTCAAAATGTAAGGCTTTTTCGCTCATAGTTGGGAATCTCGCTTTCAATTAAATTTAACCAATTTTGGTAGAGTTGGATGCTGCTGGCACGCCAGCGATTACAAACTCGGTGCTGGCGGTCGTAATAATTAACCGGCGGTGCAATTGCGGCCCCCTTTGCCAGGTCACGGCGGTACTCAGCGTCCAGAGTGTCAGTCAAGTACTCGGCATGCCCGGTCACATAGGTCTGACCCAGCGCCGGTGCTTGCAGGATTTGTGGACCGGTGACAGGATTTTCGGCGACCAATTCTAAATCCTTGGGCAGTGGGTCTTCAAAGACCGACTCAGAGTGGCGGGACTGGGGACTAAAGAAGGTTTCCAGGTGAGCCCCTAAGGCACTCTCTTTGTTGAGATGGCGGGACTGGTAAATACCAAAGAGCTTTTGGGACAAGGTCCGCTTTTGAATATCAAAGTCGTGGTAAAGGGCAGCCTGAGCTGACCAACAGGCGTTAATCGTTTGGCTGACGTGATCCTGGGCCCAGCGGCGGACCCGTTTAAACTCACACCAGTAGTCCACGGCCTCAAAGGGCAGCTGCTCAACCGGCGCGCCGGTGATAATTAAGCCATCAAAGACCTGGTCCCCAAGGTCATCCAAACTACAGTAACAGGCCGCTAAATCTTCAACTGCCACCGACTTGAAGTGGTGGGTCTGGGCATACATGAAGGTTACCAGGACGTCTTGGTCCAGTTCGTCAAGGAGACTGAGAAACTGAGCCTCGGTTTCAGCCTTGTTGGGCATTAAATTCCAAATCAAGATTTTGACGGGGTTATGCACGGCCTGCTTGGACCAGGCCCCTTCCCGCTTCAAAAAACCATTCTTTGCATTGGCTGTCATCTGCAATCCTCCTCTGGCAACAAAAAAGCGCCCCTAGGAATAATAAATAATCCTAGGGGCGCCTGTCGGCACGGTACCACCCTATTAGTGCGTCTGTGACCCACTACTTAATCCGGACACTAATGGTAGCTATCCTTCAACTGCTTAACGTGCGTTACCCCGTAGTTGGCTTGCCCTAAGACTCGCCGCCTAAACTTGCTCCCAGACCATCTTCAATGTCTGCTGGAATACTCATTTTCACCAACCTGAGCTCTCTAGTGATTCCCGCTAAACATTTACTCATCTGTTCTTAGCAATTTTTAATATTACGTTGGTTTGAATGATATACGCTTCGTTTTTATTTGTCAACGTTATTTTAAAATTGATTTGAAAAAGTAATTTGGACAAATAAAAAAAGCAGGCGTGGCCTGCTCTTAAAAGGTCTGAATTCCGAGCTCATGAACCTTCATCCGGTAATCTTCGCTGGAAATCACGCCCTCTTCTAAGAAATTTTTGAGCTGCTTAAGTTGCCGACGCTGATCCGGAGTCAACCGGTTAGCATCGATGCCGGCGGGCACGTAACCGTGCTCATCGGGTACCCACTTGTTAATTGGACCCATAGGCCACACCTCCCCAACAATTTAAAACCATCTTTTACTAGGGTCAGTATAGCACAAAGCGGACCTAGTCAGGCAAAATCACGATACCAGTCAAAGATGGCCTGGGCCTGACTCAGGGGTAGGTACTTATATTCACGGGTGGTAACACTACCACCCTGCCGGACGGCAATTGAAATATGAGCCCGCTGTCTTTTCTTCATCCAAATTGACTGACGCAGGTTCATTGACTGAATCTCATGCCAACCAACAAACGTTGTGCCAATACCCAACAAACGGGCCCTCCGAAGAACTACTTCTTCCTCATTTAACTGGGCCGTTGTCGTGTAATGACCAGCATAAAAGCCGTTAAAGCCCCAGCCTAACAGCCACAAGGCCGAACCCAATCCCCACCAAAGGCCGTGGTAGAAAAAGGCCACGGCAATGACGGGTATCACTGCCCAAATGAGACCGTTACGAATCCTTAACCAGCAGGCATAAGCGTCACCATATCCCAACTGGGGTGCCTGTTCGGGCAGGAGGTGCACCAAGGGGTGACCGACCTGATAAGCCCGATTTTGGGGCACGACCGGAATGAGAACAGTACTACCCGACGCCGCATTCTCCTTACCTTCGTTAGCCTTAATTAAGAGGAGGTTCACCGTGACTAGGCGTAACAACCGTCGCAGGAAGCTTTGTCCAATTTCAACCGCCTGGATCCGCTTTAAGGTGACGTGGATAGTATCAGTTTTAAGCAGTCCACCCTTCATGGTTAGGTTGTTTCCCTGCCGAGCCACCGCGTAACCATAGTAGCGCAGCACTACCTTGACCAGGTTAAAGGCCATGACGGTCAGCAGCACGAAAATTAAAATGCCGGCAATCGCCACCAGACCGTATTTCAGCGCCGCTTCATTACCATAGCGACCAATTTGATCACTGAGATGGAGTTCACTGCTCAAGGCCCAAATGGCTGCGAAACTAGCTAACCACGGCGTATCGGTAATACCGTAAAGCACTAAGTCGCCGACTTTGACCTGATATTTAGCCGTAACTGTCTGGGCATGAGCCTCTTCTTGAGGCTGATCAGTTTCACTTGCAGCTGGTTCAGCCGGTGTCGCTTCATCAGTTGACCTTTCTCCAGCAAGGACTTGGTGGCGCAGCTTTTCAATCGTTTCAGCCACCGATTCAGGTACCGCTGAGAGCACCAGGGCAGACTTTTTGACGTCGCTAGCCCCGGTATCAATGCTTAGGCTTTCTAGCTTGAAAGGCTTAAGAAAGAACCACTGCCGCCGTTCCAGGTTCTGAATCCGATCATAGGGCACGTGGCGTTCCTGCCGGTTAATAATGCCCTTCCGAAGGATTAGTTCCCGGTCTAAAATCTGGTAGGTCATCATCCAATAACTCAACAGGGCCAGCACCACCCCCAAAGCAAATCCACCGATTAAAATCCAGAAAAAGATTCCTTGGGCACGCCGAGCACCAATGACAAATGCAAATAGGGCCGGCCAACTGCCTTTAATTAATTTACCCAGTTCAAAAACCAGGGCAAAGGGACTAAGGTGTTTAGCGGGCATTGCGGGCCTCCAATGCTAGGGCCATCACCCGGTCCTTCAAGCGCTGGGCATCGTTGCCGTCCAATGCTTCAATCGTATGCCCCGAACCACCGGTCGCAATCCGCACCTTATAGAGCTTGTTTAGCTGGAGTAAGGGTCCCTGGTCTAAGTCCACGTTTTGAACCCGAGCAATTGGAATGGAGATATCTTCGCGGAAGAAAAAGCCCTTCTTAATCTCAACATCGGTCTCACTAACCTGGTACTGGTAAATGGCATAGCGGTACTGGATTAAGATCAGCTCCACGATTACATTTAAGGCAGCCAGGCCGGCAATGATGAGCAGTCCCCAACTAGGTAGCCACGACCACAAATTATTTTCCAACCACCAGTAGGCCACAAAAAGCACTACCCAGGCCAAAAATTCCAGGGCTAAAATCTCATACCAAATTACTTTAATTGCGCGGGGTAAGTGGTGCACAGTTCCTTCTCCTCGTTCTTGCTTCAGATAAACACCCCTTAGCTTATCATAGGCAAAACGATCCCTGTGTTACTGCCAGGTTACTATTCCGTAAAAATTAGACAAAGACCCCGCTGACTGTCTTATTTTTTATCCCGTTACCTGATTTAACCAGCCCAAAACATCATCAGCCACGGCCTCCCAACCGGGCTGGACCAGGGTATTGTGGGTCCGACCGGGATAGACCTTGAACGTTTTAACCTGGTCGGGGTTGGTATAGGCCTGGTAGTTTTTCTGGTTGATAACCGGCGGCTGGGACTTATCGGCCCCACCGGACACAAAGAATATAGGTGCTTTCACCTGGCTAAAATCGATTTTTGGAATGGTTCTGGCAATCTTGCGACTGGATGGGACACAGTTAGCCCGAATAAAGGCCTTGGTCTCAGCCAGCGTCAGTTCATTGGTCACAAAGCGGTGGTACCAACGTGGTCCCTTTAAGACTAATTGATCCTTGAAGTTCCAGGGTTCCAGTAACAAAAAGTTAGAAAAGAGAAAATCCCAGTTAGGTGAAACAATCCCCTGGGGTGGCCCCGAATTAACACAGACCGCCGCCTGGGCTAATCCCTCTGACAACAATTTTTGAACAACAACGCCACCCAGGGAATGGCCAACTAGAATCGGTGGCTGATCCAGTCCCTGAATAATTTTACGGTAGTGGGCGACCACATTCTCAAAATTGACAGTGCCTAATTTAGGGTTGGGATGAGCACGTAACTCGGCAACCTCACCGTCTAAGTATGGCCAAGATGGTGCCAGCGTGTCATAGCCGGCAGCTTTAAAGTATTTTTGCCAGTCCTGCCAGACCTGGCCGGTATTCATATAACCGTGAACAAAAAGAATAGTGCTTGTCATGGGTCCTCCTGACTGATAAGACAGTTGTTATTGCTGCTATTATACCCGGGTGAAATAGCCTATAATAGGACTAAACGACAGTAAGGAGGTTGTGTCATGGCAGCTACCCAACGGGCCCAAGAAATTAACCGTCTGACCAAACAATGGATTACCGATGCCCTTTTTGACCTGCTGAATGACCGCCCCCTGGACAAAATTTCGGTTTCCCAGGTCAGTCAAAAAGCCGGGATTAGTCGGACCGTATTTTATAACCATTTCGACAGTCTGACGGCGGTGATTGAAGCAGACTATCAAAAGAAACTAGACCGCTACTTTGATCCCCTGACTGCTCAACCGGACTTTAAAAAGCGGCAGGGCCAACTGGCTCAGGCTTTCTTACAACTAGTGCCTGATTTAAAGCGGAGCATCGCTGGCAACTACACCGAAACCCTGCGCAGCGTCACCATCAAAAAGCTAGAAGATCTCTACGAGCACAGCAATCTCGGCATTACCTACCGTGGCCAGCAGCGCCACTACTGGATTCAGTTCATTGCGGCCGGTGTCTTCCAAATCTGGCTAACCTGGATTGAAAATGGTCAAAAAGAATCCGTCGCCCAGATTACCGTCTGGATTGTTGCCTTTCATGGCTAAGTAAAAAGCCCCACACCAAAGTGTGAGGCTTTTTTATTTACTTTAACGACAGGAGGGTGTTAAAGACCTCCTGGGGCAGGACCAAGTCTGATTTGGCGGCCTGTCGCTTGTTGGCACTCTGCCGACGCAAGAGAGCTTGTTTCTTAGAGATACTGCGTTGCTCCCCGTTCACGGCAACGTTCTTACGCAGAGGCGGCACGTCCACCCGGGCAACCACCTTCCCCTCCACCACCGCCTGAACGGGCATAGGGTAAAGGCGGCGAGGAATCGTCCGCTTGAGTTCATGAACCAGGTTCTGGGTCAGCTCTGCCACCTGGGAACGGTGAACCACAAAGCTCAGTTCACTGACGGTGGCATAGTTCACCTGGGTATCAACCTTGACCAGGTCGGCCTCCTGGTAGCCCTTGGGCTCGGTCCTAAAGGAGGCGTAGCCGTGGGACAGTGATTTCAAGGCATTGAAAAAGTCATAGGCAATTTCGGCCAGGGGCATGTCATAAACCATTTCCACCTGGTCGCCTGAATTCGTCATATCAACAAAAACACCGCGGTACTGGTCTGCTAGCTTCATCAGGTCACTGACCGAGCTAGCCGGACTGGTAATGGTTGTGGTCACCACTGGCTCAGATACGCTCAAAATGTCCTGAAAGGCCGGGAAGCGGCTGGGATTATTAATCGTCTGCGTCTGAACTTCCTGGTCCTTACCCAGGGTTTGCACTTGGTAGGAAACACTGGGGGCGGTAACTAGGACCTTCACGCCAAACTCACTCATCAAGCGTTCTTGGATAATTTGCAGATGAAAGACGCCCAGAAAGCCAACTCGAAAGCCAGGACCCATGGCTGGTGAACTTTCATCTTCAATCACCAGGGCCGTGTCGTTCAGGGCTAGTTTTTGCAGGGCTTCTTGAAGTTCACCGTAGTCATCGACTGGGTAAATTCCGGCATAAACCACCGGTTGTTGGCGCTGGTAGCCGGGCAGAGCCTCATCGGTGCCGCCGGCCTTAGTAGTGAGCGTATCACCAACCGTTACCAGGTTGGGGTCCTTGATACCAGTTAGGACGTAGCCAACCTGACCGGCCGACAGCTGATCAACCGCCTGGGCGTTTGGATGGTACACGCCGACTTCCTTGGCCTTAAAATTTTGCTGGTTAGCCAGCAAAACGAGGTCTTCACCAGCCTTTAACTCACCGTCCAAAAGGCGGACCTGGGCAATCACCCCCTGATAGGGGTCAAATTTCGAATCAAAGACTAGGGCCCTTAATGGCGCTTTCGGATCCCCCACTGGGGCCGGCAGGTCTTTCACCAGGGCTTCCAGCAGGTCATCAATCCCCTGCCCGGTCTTAGCCGAAATTTGGTAAATCTTCTGGTCGCCCAAATCTGGAATCAGGTCACGGATTTGCGCTTCAGTACCGGCCACATCAGCGGCGACTGCGTCAATTTTGTTAATAACTGGAATCACTGGCAAATGCAGGGATTCAGCCAGTCGCCAGTTCGCTACCGTTTGAGCCTGAATGCCCTGAGTAGCATCGACCAGTAGGATCACGCCGTCAGTGGCCGCCAGGCTCTTACTGACCTCATAGGTAAAGTCAACGTGTCCCGGCGTATCAATCAAATTCAGCTCGTAGGTCTGGCCGTCTTTAGCCTGATAGTGGTTTTGGACCGTCCGGGCCTTAACCGTCACCCCATGGGCCTGCTCGACGGCCATGTCATCCAGAAGCTGGGGCGCAGCTTCCCGGTCAGACACCGTCTGAGTCTTTTCCATCAAGCGGTCAGCCAGGGTCGATTTCCCGTGGTCGATGTGGGAAATAATGGCAAAGTTGCGAATATATTTAGTTTTCATGATGTCACTCCATTCCAAAGTCAAAGCAATGTGAACGGGTGTTGTAATCCCGTCCTAAATTAGAACTGGGAACCGACAAGTAAAATCGCCATGGTTAGACTCCTTTAGGGTGCTATTAGGTAATATTCATTCATATCACGGTAGGCGCCATCCCGGTAGAGATAGTCGGGATGAGTTGCCAGAAAAGTAAAACCTGACCGCTTAATCACATTGTTGCTGGGCAGGTTCTCGACTTCAGCAAAGATCCGCATCTGGTGAAGGCCCATGGTATCAAAGGCATACCGACACAGGGACTTTACCGCCGTGGTCATGATACCACGGTGCTCATGGCTGCTGGACAACCAGTAGCCGATTTCGGCCCGATGATTGTTCAAATCCAAGCTCTGAATTTCAATCATGCCGATTGGCGCAGGACCCTGGTAAATGACATAAAGCAGGTCCAAGCCCGCTGGGCTGGCCCCCACCACCTTGGCAATATGATCGATTGAGACCTGTGGGGCCTTCGTCCGCTTGGCCCAGGGCAAAAATTTGCCCAGGTGTTCCCGGTCCTGGTCAATCACGGCAAAAATGGCCGGGCCCATACTGGGTCGGCCTGGTACCAAGCGAATATCGTCTTCGGGAAATAAGGTGATTTCAGGCATAGCGCCTCCTGAATTTAGTACTTGCCGTTGGCGGCCAGGACTGCCGCAATTGCAGCCTGGCGGAAGTTGTTCTTTTCAAGGGCCAAAACCCCCTGGATGGTGCTACCACCCGGTGAGGTGACCTGGCCCTTCAAATCCGCAAAGGAGGCCGGGCTGTCTTGAGCCAATTTCGCTGAACCCGCCACCATGCTGGCAATCACCTGCTTGGCCACTAGCCGACTCATCCCCTCGGCCACGGCTGCGTCTTCAAGAGCATCCATAAAGACGTCCACAAAGGCGGGCCCACAGCCACCGACCGTGCCAGCCAGGCCTAACTGCTGGGCTGGCACCTCAATGACATCCCCCAGCTTACCGAGCAAGTCCTGGATGGTAGTCTGGTCCTGCTCACCCAGGGTGTCGTTTAGGCTCAGGGCACTGGTCCCAGCATTAACCGCCACGGGGATATTGGGCACGAAACTGGCCAACGGATTCTTGGGTGCAGCCGACTTGAGGTCAGCTAAACTGACACCGGCTGCGGCGGACAAAACAATCGTATCCTTGGGCAGATCATGCTCAACCAGGTCAGTCATGACACTAATCACGGTCGGTACTGGTGTAGTTAGGATAACCACCTGGGGCTGCTTCGCCAGAAAGTCGGTCGTATCAACGACCACTTCGACGCCCAAGTCCTGGGCCTGTTGCTTGGCCTTGGCAGCCGTTGACGACTTGCCAATCACTGGTACATCAGCCCGTACCAAACCCCGGGCAATCGCTGAGCCCATGTGTCCTAAACCAATAATCCCTACTTGCATGTTTGCCTCCTCATGTTGAATCCATTATGGGCATTTTAACACAAGTAAGTGATTAAACCGGCCGGTAAAACTTGGACTGCTCCTTCACTTTTTCAAAGCCCAGATGCTTGTAGAACTGGTGAGCCTCCTGGCGTTCATTCCCTGAGTTAAGCCGAATACCGGTTAGTCCTCTCTCTTTGGCCGCTACTGCGATTGCGTCCAGTAACTGGCGGCCGTAACCCTGCCCCTGGTAATCTTTGCCAACGGCCAAGGCCAGCAGGTTAAAAGCCGGCGCGGCATACAGGTTTTGGTAGAGCTGGGCGTGGACATACCCCACCACCTGGCCACTATCATCGGTAGCCACCCAGACCTGCTGGTGGTCGTGATCAGCTAAAACCTGGGCTAGCACAGCAGCCGTTTCTGACTCAGAAAATTGATACCCCAGTTCATTTTGGTTAAGAACTTGCAAGGCCGGTGCGTCCGTTAAACGGGCTAATCGAATCATGGCACTTCCCCCTTTGTATTAAGCCCCTATTGTAACTTAAAAAGGCAGCCACTAGGGCTGCCTTTTCCTTACTGATTAATTTTTTTAGCACGGGCTAACTTGCGGAAGTAAAGCCCCAGACCAACCTGGGCCAAAACCGCCAAACCTAGGGCAATTAGGCCAAAGTAGTGGCTGTTAAAGGTAAAGAAATTCGCACTGTCACTAAAGTTAGGGAAGTTCATATTCATGGTATTCAATGGTGTGTGCATAGACAACCTCGATTCTTGGTCACGTAGACCAAATATGATTGTCTTTATTCTAGGGTCACTAGATAAAATGGTGATTAAAGTGCCAAATTATTTTCTAAAAATGACATAAAAAATCAGCCAATCAACCAGTAATGAGGCCCACGTAGCAAGCATCAAACTGGTACCACTCAGGTTAAAGAGTGGCATCACCAACGCGGTCACTAGCAACAAGGCCAAAAGGACAATCACCTTGGGGAGGGTGATTCGATCCTCAGCCTCCTTATCCAACAGGAGTTGTACAACATAGTTGCTCGTGGAAATAACACCCACCAACAGATATGGAAAATATACCTGGTGGATGCCTGTTACCAGGGTAACAACGAAGACAGTAATCCCTGTCGTAAAAATAGAATAGCGTACTACTTTTGGATTCGGTTTTTGTTGTTTTGCCATATACTTCCCCTCCCCCTGACAACCAAACTAACAAATCCAAGTCTAACAAGATTCAGAGCAAAATAAAAACAGGCAGCTGCCTGTTTTTATCTTAATTAAACTTCAACGGTCCTCGCCCCAAAAATCAAACCATGTTCCGGTGTGCGGGCGTTAATAACGAGCTTGTGAACGTTGAAAATATGATCCAGTTGTTCATCAGTAAAGAGTTGGCTACCCTCAACCATCTTCCGCAGGGAAGTGCCGGTCTTGAGCGAAGCCTTGGCCAGCTTCGAAGCTTCCTGGTAACCAATGATTGGTGCCATCGCTGTGGCGTAGCTAATTGACATTTCGACATCCTTGGCCAACTTTTCCTTGTTAGCCGTAATGCCCTCAATGGCATTAGTCCGCAGCGTATCCATGGCAGCAGTCAGATGCTCGATGCCGGTAATCAAGCTCTTAAACATGATTGGTTCAAAGGCATTCAGTTCAAACTGACCGGCTTCAGCAGCCGCGGTCACCGTAGCATCAAAGCCAATCACCTCAAAGGCCACCTGGCTAACGGCTTCAGGGATAACTGGGTTGACCTTCCCGGGCATAATGGAAGACCCAGCTTGCTTGGCAGGCAGGTTAATTTCACCCAGGCCTGAACGAGGACCAGAACTCATTAGACGTAGGTCGTTAGCCATCTTTGAAAGGTTAACGGCCAGGGTCTTCAGGGCTCCTGACAGAGTAACCAGAGCATCCTGGTTAACCGTAGCATCAAAGAGATCTTCGGCCTGGACCAGGTCCAAACCAGTAACCGCACTCAGGTTGTCGGCAATGTGCTGGTTGTAGTAAGCCGAAACGTTAATACCAGAACCAATGGCTGAACCGCCCAGGTTAATTGTATGTAAGGATTCCTGACTTGCCTTAATGCGCTTGATATCCCGCTTCAAGGGAGCTAACCAAGAATGGAAGCTGTTACCCAAGACCATTGGGACAGCGTCCTGTAACTGGGTCCGGCCCATCTTGTAAGTGTCTGAGAAGACCGCTGCCCGGTCAGCCAAGGAATCGACCAGGTCACTAAGGCTGCCCAACAGTGGGTCTAAGAGGCGTATCAAGGCAATCTTGCCGGCGGTTGGGTAAGTGTCATTGGTACTCTGGCACATGTTGAGGTGGTCGTTGGGGTGAACGTGACTGTAGTCCCCCTTTTCAAAACCGGCCAGCTCCAGGGCCAGGTTCGCAACGACCTCGTTAACGTTCATGTTCGTGCTGGTACCGGCCCCACCCTGGATATCGCTGATGGGAAACATGTCTTCGTCAAAGGGACCATCGAGTAGCTGTTCAGCCGCTGCTTCAATCGCAGCCCCGATTTCTTCGGGTAGGTCACCGGCTGCCACATTGGTCTTAGCGGCGGCTAACTTAATCTCGATTAGCCCCCGAATTAGACCCGGGTGGGTAACCGTTTCACTAATGGGAAAGTTGTCGTGGGCCCGCTGGGTGTGAATACCATAATACGCGTCCGCTGGAATAGCTGCTGTGCCAATTGAGTCTTTTTCTTGCCGCATGTCAATCTCCTTACTGATTCCTGCTGGTTTAGCAGTATATTAACCCAGTTAACGTTAGCTATACCATTTTTTGTCAGTTAAGATGACATCATAATAAAAAAGCCTGAACTCAGGCTTTTTTACGTAAGAAGCTCAAACCGTACAGCACGGCGAACCAAGCCACCGTCAGTAAGGTGGTGACCGTAGTTGCTGGCGTAACCAGTAAGATTACAAAAATCATGGCCAGAAAGGCAATCGTTAGGTAGTTTGAGTAAGGACTCAGTGGTAGCCGGAATAAGTGCCGACCCTTTTGATAGTCTGGCGACTGCCGGAACTTTAGATGGGTTACCATCAGGGCACCATAGACAACCAAGAAGGTCGCTGAAGCCACTGAAGTCACGATGCTAAAGGCATCAGTTGGGAAAATATAATTGACAATCACCGTACCACCTACTAGGAGCGTGGACAGGTTAACGGCCCGCATTGGCACTGCGCGATGGTTCAAGTGCGAGAAGTAGCCGTGGCCATTCGACAGCGAATAGAGCATCCGGCCAGTGGTAAAGAGTGAACTGTTCAGCGATGAAGCGGCCGCGGTCAAAACCACGAAGTTAACAATGCCGGCAGCCCCGGTAATGCCGATGCCCGAGAAGACCTGGACAAAGGGCGACATGTTGCCGCTGTAGTCGGTCCAAGGTTGGATGGTCATAATCGCTGCGAGGGCGCCGACGTAGAAGATCAAAATCCGGACGACAATTGAATTAATGGCATGCGGAATAGTGTGAACCGGATCACGGGTCTCAGCCGCAGTGATACCAACGAATTCAACCCCCAGAAAGGCGAAGAAGACCATCTGGAAGGCCGACAAGATATCATGGCCGTGGTTGGCTACCAGACCGTGGGACCACAGGGTTGAAAAGCGGGTCACGCCCACTGAAGTCTTCACATGCAAGATGGCCATCATAATCCCGGTCGCAATCATGGCCAGGATGGCTAAAATCTTAATCATGGCAAACCAGAACTCGGTTTCACCAAAGGCCTGGACGGCCACGATGTTCACAACGTAGAGAACGACCAGGAAACCGACCTCCCAGGGCCAGGTTGGCACGTGGGGGAACCAGAAATGCATGTAGTTACCCACGGCGGTCAGTTCGGCCATGGCAATTACAATCCAGCTCATCCAATAGGTCCAGCCCAGGATAAAGCCGGCCCGGGGGCCCAAGTACTTTTCCATGAAGTCAATGAAGACCGGCTTGCTGTCATCGGAAATGAGCAGCTCCCCTAGCGCCCGCATCATGGCAAAGATAAAGAGACCAGTGATGATATAAACTAACAGGATACTAGGGCCAGCCTTTTGAATCGACTCACCAGCCCCCAGGAAAAGCCCGGTTCCAATCGTGCCACCCAGGGCAATCATGTTCACCTGCCGGCGTGACAGATTCCGGGATAACTGGGTTTCTTCAGTCTTTTCCATGAATATAACTTCTCCTCTAACCTAAAAATTCCTAACTGATGGTGTCAGGTTTCTTTATCAATGTTAGTCTTTGTTATATGATAAGTAAAACTCATAATTTTCAATGTTAGATGAATTTTACTCATGTGAGGAAATTAATGAAAACCTTTACCTATCAAATTTTTATGATTGCGGCTGAAACTCGGTCCTTTAAAAAAACGGCTGACCGCCTCCACATCACGCCCAGTGCCGTTAGTCACGCCATCTCCCAACTGGAAAAGCAACTCGGTCTGCGCCTCTTTATCCGTAACCGGTCAGAAATCACCTTGACGCCGGACGGCGAACAGGTCTTACCAGCGGCCGAGGACGTCTTAAGTGCCGAACGTCATCTCCGCCACCTGGTTAATAACCTGACCGGCTTGCAGGCTGGTACCCTCCAAATTGGTGCCTTCAGCAGTGTCTGCATCAACTGGCTACCAGGCATGATTAAAGCCTTTAAGCAGCAACATCCTAATATCCAAGTCGGCATTACCCAGGTTAGTACCTTCGATGAAATTAACCAGGGGATTAAGTCCGGGAAGATTGATATCGGCTTTACCACCCTGCCGACCGATCCTCGCTTTGTCACTACTCCCCTACTAAAAGATGAAATCATGTGTGTGGTCCCAACCGACTTCACCCCTAAAAACGGACACAGCATCACCCACGAAGATCTAAGTGACCAGCACTTTATCCTGCAAAAGAACGACTATGACCAAGAGACTAAGGCAGCCCTGGACCACTACCGGGTTCAACCGCAAACGCTGAACTTCTCCATCGATGACCAATCAATCATTGCCCTGGTTGAAGGCGGTTTTGGCCTTGGCATTTTGCCAAACCTGGCCCTGAAAAAACTGTTCGGTGAGGTCAAGGTCTACCCCTTTGACCACCCCTTCTACCGAGAAATTGCGCTGATTACGAATTCCAGTCAGATGGCTGTCCCAGCCGTCGCCGCCTTTAAGCAGGTCGTTATCGATTACTTGCGCACAAAAAAAAGCCCCTCTTAAGAGGGGCTTTTGATTTTACCTTAGCTAGCAGCCAGGGCATCAATCGTATTCAGGTGTGCAGCTCGCCGTGATGGCACGAAGCTTGCCACCCAGGCAATGAAGACACTGATAACGACGGCAAAGATTACGTCACCAAATGAAATTTGTACGATATTGTACTTAATGAGACTGTGCAAAGCACCGTTCATTAGGAGTTGCAAGGCAAAGGCCGCCACAATGGCTAGGCCAGCCGAAATCAAACCGACCAGGAGGGCCTCATAAGTGAAGAGAGAGCCAATATCCTTGGCCCGGGCACCAAGCGCCCGCAAGACGCCGATTTCCTGAGTCCGTTCACTAACCGACATGTAGGTCGTCACGATAATCATAATCGCAGAAACGACCAGGGAAATACCCGCAATGGCCGCTACCACCCGGGAGGCCAGCGTAGTAATGGTGTTAATGGTTGACAGCGTATCACCAACGGTCTGAACGTTGTAACTCTGCTTACCATCACTGTCCTTAAGGGCCTTGATGTCGTTCGCTACCTGCTTAACGTTGGCCGTCTTATCGACGCCGACTTGGACAGTGTTAGCATTGGTCACCGCACCGGCCTTGGTCAGGGCCGCCTTCATACCGGCGTAAGAACCAGCAAAGATGGCAGTATTACCAGTACCACTGATTCCACTAACCTTAGGGGTAGCCGTTACCTGGACCTGGTTATTCTCTGCATCAAAGGTCGTAAAGGTCACCGTTACGGTCTGACCAATGACTGACTTCCAGTTATTCTTATTAATCTTCTGGGCGAAGTCCTTTGAAACCACAATTTCACCGGCCTGAGTTGGGGCTGAGCCAGCACTCAGGGTCTTGCTGGTAAACTGAGGGGTCCAAGTCAAGTATGCACCTGACTTGGTCTGGTCACCGATGGTGAAGCTAGCGCCGCTAAACTGGTAGCCCGGATAAACCTTGTCAACGTGCTTAATCTTACCCAGCTTATTCAGGGCATTATCGCCAATGGTGACCGAGGCATAGTTGGACATCAGGGCCTGGGAATAGGCATCCTGTTTGTCATCATCAGACGCTGAACTGTCCTTGTCCACATTCTTAGTAACAGTTGGGTAGTTAGGGTTAACCAAGCTGGTCGTCTGCTCGGTAATGTAACCCTTAATCCCGTTACCTAGGCCGAGGAAGAGAATTACGGCTCCTAGTCCAATCGCTGAACCAAGAATAACCAGGAAGCTCTGCAGTTTCTTGAACTTCATGTGGTCATAGGCCATGCTCCAAATCGTACCAGCCGACAAAGGCTTTGACTTGAAGCGGTCCCGGGTTGAAAAGCGGGGAACTGGATACTTGTCCTTTAGGACTTCCTGCTTACCAATCTTACCGTCTTCCATGTGGACAATCCGGGTACCGAAATTGGCCACTTCTTGAGAGTGGGTCACGACAATGACCAATTTACCTTCTTGGGCAATCTGATCCAAGAGTTCGAGGACTTCCTTGGTGTTACCAGAATCCAGGGCACCGGTTGGCTCATCAGCAATCATGATATCGGGGTTGCCAGCCAAGGCCCGGGCAATGGCCACCCGCTGCTTTTGACCACCAGACAGCTGAGATGGATACTTGTTAACGTGCTCGCCCAAACCGACCTTGTCCAGTAATTCCTTGGCCCGCTTCTTACGCTGGCTCCGGTTTAAAGTGGTCATGTTCAGCGAGGTTTCCACGTTTTCCAAGTTAGTCTGATAGTTAATCAGGTTAAAACTTTGGAAAATGTAGCCAACCGTCTTACGCCGGTAAATGTCGAGTTGGCGGGCATTACGATGGTCAATCACCTGTCCATCAACGGTAACCGTTCCTTCAAAATTACGGTCCAAACCACCAATGATATTCATCAGGGTCGTCTTACCGCCACCGGACTCACCTAAAATCGAAACAAACTCCCCCTTATCAAAGGAAAGATTGATACCCTTTAGGACCGGAAACTCTTGCTTATTAAGAAAGTAAGACTTAAAGATATTACTAAGTTCCAAAAACGCCATGGAGACCTACCTCTCTACTAACCGACTAACAAATCCTACTAGTTAACCGGTCATAATTTGTGCGTATACATACAAGCTCAACTCTACCGACAAGGTTAAAAAAAGTCAAACGACGGGCACAAAAAAAGCCAGCCCAAACGGGCTGGCTGTCATAATATTACTGCTCACTTTGGTGACTAACCGTTAGTTGACTCTCGTCATCGCTAACGCGGTTAGCACTAAAGATTAACAAAAGGAGCATCGTGCCAATGCTACCAAGGCTTATTAAGGCAATACCAGTAACTACTTGTAACAACATTTGATGGGCTCCTTTCGCTTAATCCTACGAGTCAGTTAAAAATTTCTTTCATAACCATTCAATGACGTAAGTGTAACACAAAAATAGAAATGTTTCATGTTTTTTACGTATTTCTTACAATCGAAGAATTAGGCCGGTCAAAAGTTACAAAGCCGTAATATTATAAATTTTAATTAAACCTGGTATTCCTGGTTATCATCCCACTGAGAAACTTCATCTGGGGCTGCACTATCCTTATGAGGGGTGTGCCAAGTGAAGTCCTCGTACCAGATAGTACGCTTGTTCTGGTCCAACTTTTGGATGGCTGCCATGTCTTCCGGACTAAGCTCAAAGCCGTCTAACTGACTGTTGGCAATAATCCGTTCCTCATGGACTGACTTAGGAATAGTAACCACGCCCATCTGGATGTCAAAGCGCAGAATAATCTGAGCCGGCGTCTTCTGGTGCTTCTTGGCCAACTCCTGGATAACTGGGTCATTGATGGCTTGTCCACCACCAAGAGGTCCCCAGGCTTCCATGGTCATACCAACTTCACGCATGAACTGGTAGATGTCTTTTTCCTGAACGAGTGGATTAAACTCCATCTGGTTAACCTGGGGCATAATCTCAGCGTGGTCCAAGACATCTTGCATCCGCTCAATGTCAAAGTTCGAAATCCCAATGGCGCGAATCTTACCATCCTTATAAAGGCGCTCCATGGCCTTCCAAGTATCTAGGTACTTGCCGTCAACTGGCCAGTGAATCAGGTACATGTCAACGTATTGCAGCTGCAAGTCCTTTAGCTGTTGCTCAAAGGCATGCAGGGTTGAGTCGTATCCTTGGTCCCCGTTGAAGACCTTGGTCGTTACGAAAATGTCTTTTCGGTTTAGCGTTGAATTAGCGAAAGCCTTCTTCAGGCCGGCACCAACCCCCAACTGATTACCATACTGCTTGGCCGTATCAATCAGGCGGTATCCGTTGGCCAGTGCGGTCTGAACCGCCTGGTCAGCCTGAGCGTTGGAACTCTTCCAAACACCCATCCCCAACTTAGGGATTTGAACACCGTTACTCAAGGTCGTGTCTTGATCTAAAATTCTTTCAGTCATCAATAATTACTTCCTTTCATACAACTAAGCTACGCCCCCATTTTAAAGCATAGATTAAAGATACTCAAACCAAACTGGGACTAGTGTCCCAGGGTCCAGCCACCGTCCATCGTCAGGACGGCGCCGTTGATATAACTGGCCTGGGGACTGGTGACATAAAGGGTTAAATCAGCAACTTCCTGGGGCTGGGCCCAACGTTTGGCTGGCGTATTTTCAGCCACCGATTTCGCCATTTGCCCATCACCGGCAAAGTCCGCCGCATTCATCGGGGTCTGCACTGCCCCCGGGGCAATGGCATTGGCCCGGATTCCCTGGCTAGCATAGTCAAAGGCCAGTTGCTTGGTGTAGCCGATTAGGGCGTGTTTACTGGCCGTATAGGCCGCGCCACCACCCCCAGCAGAGAAACCAGCAATTGAAGTCATATTAACAACCTGTCCACTTTTACGGGCAAGCATGCCCGGCAAAACTGCATTAGTCAGGGCCACTGCTGCCAGTAAATCCACGGATAGAATCTGTTCGAAATCGGCCAGGGACTGGGCCAGGGTCGGTTGGAAACCATCTAAGACCCCGGCTGTATTGAGCAGGATGTCAAAAGTCTGGTCAGCAGCCAGTCCCTCCCCTAGCCGACTGACTTCGTCCGTCCTTCTCAGGTCCTGCTGGATAGCTGTAAAATTCGGATGGTCAATGGCAATCGGGGCCTGATCAATCCCCCAGACCCTAGCACCGGCCGCCAGGTAGGTTTGGGCCTGACAAAAACCGATGCCTGAAGCGGCACCGGTTAGCAAAATGTTTTGATTCGTGTAATCTTGGTTAATCATTTACTTAAGTTAACAACCTTACTCAGGGCAAAAATCACAATCCCACCGACAATCAGGGAAACTAATTCTCCAGGAGCCACTGATACGTAGTAGGCCAACCACTGTGCAAAAATGCTGCTGGCCTTGGTTCCCGATGAAAAGGAACCGGCCGCGTGGATTTGGAAGGCAAAGGTGAACTCAGCCGCCAAAATCGCCATCCCAATCGTCGAAACCACCACCGTACTGATTACAATTTTTAACCAAGCCTCGGTCACCTTGCGGGTCAGCAGGTAGGTAATCGTGGTCATAATCAGGGTGCCCAGCGTCCCAAAAACCCAGTCAATCCAACCCAATGGCGATAAGAAATTCGCTAGCAAAACCCCTAAACTCAGGGCCACAACGTAGCGCTTGTTCCAGGCTGCCAGGTGATTAAGTCCTTCTGACAGGCGTAGTTGGACTGGTCCAAAGCTAAAGGGTGCCACTGCGGTCGTAATGACCACATAGAGGGCGGCCACAATGGCGGTCAGGGCCAGGCTGTAGGCCCGACTAGGGGCCGTTTTACTTTGATTCATAATTTACTCCTAGTTTTGTTAAAGCGGGATGGTTGATGAACCGCTAGCAGTTAGTTTAGCACAGGGGCAAACAAAAAACCACGCAAGCGTGGTTCAGTCTCAGCCCTCATCCATGAAGTCCTTTAGGTGCTTAGAACGGCTTGGGTGGCGTAGCTTACGCAGGGCCTTAGCTTCGATTTGACGGATCCGTTCCCGGGTAACGCCAAAGACGCGACCCACCTCTTCCAAGGTCCGCGTCCGGCCGTCTTCCAAGCCAAAGCGCAAACGCAGAACGTTTTCTTCCCGGTCAGTCAACGTGTCCAGCACAGATTCGAGCTGCTCACGGAGCATCTCATAAGCGGCTGAATCAGCCGGTGAAATGGCCTCGTTATCCTCGATGAAGTCACCCAGGTGAGAGTCATCCTCTTCCCCAATTGGCGTTTCCAGTGAAACTGGCTCCTGGGCAATCTTGAGGATTTCACGAACTTTTTCAGAGGTCAGGTTCATCTCGGCCCCAATTTCTTCTGGAATAGGTTCACGACCCAAATCCTGGAGTAACTGGCGCTGAATCCGGATTAACTTGTTAATAGTTTCAACCATGTGGACTGGCACACGGATGGTCCGGGCCTGGTCGGCGATGGCGCGTGTAATCGCCTGACGAATCCACCAGGTGGCATAAGTTGAGAACTTGAAGCCCTTGGTGTAGTCAAACTTATCCACGGCCTTCATCAGACCCATGTTTCCTTCTTGAATCAGATCCAAGAACTGCATACCACGACCAACATAGCGCTTAGCGATTGAAACCACCAGCCGGAGGTTGGCCTCGGCCAATTCCTGCTTGGCTTCTTCATCTCCCTGCTCGATGCGCTTAGAAATCTCGATTTCCTCGTCGCCCTTCAGCAGGTTAACCCGGCCAATTTCCTTCAGGTACATGCGGACTGGATCATTAATCTTAATCCCGGCCGTATCTTCGGCGTTGTCCAACTCTTCCTTAGAAGGCTTGTTCTGCTTAGCCTTTAAAACTTCAGGAGCTGGTTCACCGGACTCGTCCACAATGGCGATGCCGGCATCTTCAACCTTTTCCATCAGCCGTTCGATGTTTTCCTCGTCAAGGTGGTACGGCTCAGCAATCCGTTCGGAAAGCTCGCTGTACTTAATCTGCTTGGCAGGTTTAAATTCCTTAATCAGCTCACGGACCGACTTGTCATAGGCTGGGCTCTTCATTGGTCCAGACTTTTTCGCCGCGCGGTGGGTTGAAGCCCGTCCAGCAGCCGCCGCTTCTTCCGGCGTCTTCCCCTCAGCCAGGGCGAGCAATTCAGCCTTCTTAGCTCGGCCATTATAAGCGATGTGCTGGTCGTCTAGATAGGCTTTGATTTCTGCAATTTTACTAGAACTGGTAATGGTTGCCATAAAGTTCTCCTATTTGGTTTGCATTTGACGTTTGAGATTAATTAATTCAGTGGTGAGTTCGACCAACTTACGGTCGTCGTGTTGCTGCTTGGCCAGGCGAATGGCCTGAGTGAGCCGGTCAACAGCGGCATCCAGGGGCGCTTCAGTCATAATGATGCGTAGATAATCCTGAATGGCCTCCTGGGCGATGGTGAAACCGCCAAACTCCTGGTCCATGGCCAGCAGTTTCTGGTTGAGTTCTGGCTTTTGAATGAAGTCCATGAACTGGGCTAAGTCAAAGTCAGCACCATACTCCGCCTGGTAAACATCCACCAGCATCAGCAAGAGCTGATAATCGGGATGAACAAAGGCAAAGCCAGCAATTGACTTGACCTGGTTCATCACGGCCGGCGACTTAATCATCGCCATCAACAGACCCCGCTCAGCCCGTTCAACCCGACTGATAACCGGCGGATTGGACGCCGCATCACCAAAGGGGTCGGGCACCGGCTCATCAATCGGCGCCAGGGGGTCATCACTGACCCGCGGTTGGTACTCGGACTTGGGGCGCTTGGGACGGCTAGCCTTAGTCGACGGCAGCTGGGTCTGGTCCAGCTGCTGCTTCAAGGCGGTCTTGTCGGTGCCAAACTCGGCACTCAGCTGACTCAGCTGGGCGTCCTGCTCAACCGGACCAGCCGCCTTTAAAATCGGCATGACTGCGCGTAAGAAGTCCAGATACTGTGCCTGATTAGATAGGTTCTTACCAGAACGGGCCTGGTTGACCAAGAACTCAACCGGGGTCAAAATTCCCTGCTCCAGCGCCTTTTTCAGGGCTGGCAGGCCGCGCTCCCGCCGCATCTCGTCCGGGTCCAAATTATCGGGCAGGCTAATTATCCCAATTTCTAACTGGGGCGCCCGTTCCCGAATTAACTCGATGCTGCGCTTGGTTGCATTTTGACCGGCTTCATCGCCATCGTAAGCCAGTAGAATGCGGTCGGCCATCTTACTAAGCCGGCGGACATGGTCCTGGGTCAAAGCGGTTCCCATAGTGGCGACCCCTAAGTGATCACCGGCCATGTTAGCCGAAATCACATCCATGAAACCTTCAAAAATCATGGCGGTCCGGGCCTGGCGGATACTGGACTTAGCCAAATCTAAGTTATAGAGCAGCTTCCCCTTATCAAAGAAAGGACTCTCAGGACTGTTCATGTACTTAATCCGATTATCCGGGTCAAGGGAACGACCAGAAAAGCCAACGACCTGGCCATTTTCATTCTTAATGGGCCACACCACCCGACCACCGAAGCGGTCCCGGTCCTGACCAGCCTCGTTTTTGATGAACAGGTTACTGGTATCAATGACCTTGCTATCGACCTTTTGCTCCTGGGCATAACGCCAAAGCGCATTATCGGTCGGGGCAAAGCCAATGCCATACTCCTCAATCACGGCCGGGTCTAGCTGGCGTTCTTCGGTCAGATAGTGAAGGGCCTTCTCCCCCGCTGTCGTGTGCAAGAGAATGTGCTGATAGAGCCGTTGGGCGTCAGTATGCAACTGGTAAACCGCCTGGAAGCGTTGGTCGGCCCGGCTGCGGCCGGCGTTCTCATAACTCGGATCAACACTGAGTCCAGCACTCTCGGCCAGGTTCAAGATGGCTTGCGGATAAGTCAGCCCCTCCTTGTCCATGATAAAGGAAAAGACGGTCCCGGAACGGCCACAGGAGAAACAGTGAAAGACCTGCTTCTCCTCGTTAACGAAGAGTGACGGGTGGCGGTCCTCGTGGAAGGGACAGGAGCCATTCCACTGCCGGCCCCGCTTAACCAGCTGCGTGTACTGCCCAATCACATCCACAATATTTACTTTTTGACGGACTTCATCAATGAAGGCTTGCGGAATTCGTTGGGCCATGCCACCTTCCCTTCAAAACAAGAAAAGTCGCAAACCCAGCGTTGCGACTATTGACGAATTAACTACACTATATGATACGTTTTTGGGGCAATTTTGTCAAGGGGTGCCTGCAGTTTAAAATCGCTCAAGAACAGGCCCTTTAACAATTTCATTTTTATGCTGCCCTGGATTATGTTAACTAGAATCGCTAATCAGTTTGCTCAAATATTCCTAAATGTAAGCGCTTGCAAAACAGAAAAATTTTGCTAAACTAAAAAAGAAATAGCGCGATGTTTCAATTAAAAATTTATTTCTGGAGGTTCATTCCAATGTTTTCATTTTTGCAGCCGGCCGCCCCTGCGGCCCGAAAGGTTCCCCCGAGTCAAGTTGCTAGCAGTTACCGCCTGCACCAGGTTGGAGTCCTAATTTCTTTGTCCTTAGGCTATATTGGCTACTACATTATCCGCCTGATTTTTGCTACCGAACAAAATGACATCATGGCCCAGTACGGTTTTACTACCGCTGAAATCGGCCTGGTCCTCTCCTGCTTTGGGATTGGTTACGGCACGTCTAAGTTACTGATGGGTGCTTTAGCTGATAAGAGTCACACGACTAGATATCTAGCAACCGGGCTGATTATTTCAGCCATCTTAAACATCGGCCTGGGTTCAACTAAGAACCTGTACCTGATGATGCTCCTGATGCTGATTATGTCGGTAGCCCAGGGCATGGGCGGCGCGGCCTGCCAACGGGGCATTCAGCTTTGGTGGGGTAAAAAGTGGCGTGGTACCATCTATGCCATCTGGGCTTCGGCCCACAATGCCGGTGCCTTTGCCTGCGTGGCCGTGGTCCAAATCGCTACCTTCTTTTTCACCGGGTCGATTGCAGCCGTCTTCTACACGGCCTCCGCGGTCTCAATCTTGATTGCCATCTTGGTTCTGATTTTAGGGACCGACCGGCCGGAAGCGGTCGGCCTACCCAACGTGGCTAAGTACACCGGTGATAAGGTAGTTTTGAGTGATGGTCAGCTCAGTGAAGATGATCAGACTGACCAGCCAATGATGGCCGTCTTTATCCAGTACATCCTTAAGAACCCGATGGTCTGGGCGATTGCCCTGACCTCGATGTCCCTGTACATTGTTCGTTACGGGATTATGAGCTGGATTCCCAGCTACCTAGTTGAAAACAAGGGCTTCTCGGCTGATTTTGCTAAGTGGTTGATTGGTATTTTCGAACTAGCGGCCGTACCCGGTGTAATTTTGATTGGCCTGATTTCAGACCTGCTCAAGGACCGTCGGGGGCTGGTTTGCCTGGTCTCAGTCATTGGCCTAATTGGTTGCCTAATGACCTACTTCACCAGTACGAACCATGGTCTCATCGTCGTCACCCTCTTTATCATGGGTACACTCATCTATGCGCCCCTGGCCCTGGTCGGCCTGATGGTTAACGAGGCCGTGCCTAAGTTTGCCGTAGGCACCTCGACTGGTTTTACTGGTTTCTTCCAGTATATTTTTGGTGAAACCCTGGCAACGGCTCTGATTGGCATCCTGGTACACCACTACGGCTGGATTGCCAGTGACATTGTCCTCTACTCGGCCGCTGGTCTGTCCGTCCTCCTGCTGATTTACATCACGATTAAGGAAGCCCGTGACCAGAAACGGGCCCGTCAAAGGACATAAATAAAAGCCACCCGCGACTAACGGGTGGCTTTTTTATGAATCATTTTTCAGCAATCTGGAAGGCCTGTTCCAAATCCGCAATCAAGTCTTCGGGATCTTCTAAGCCAACTGACAGGCGAACCAGGCTAGGTGTAATCCCCACCTTTTCCCGCTCGGCCACTGGCAGTTCGACGTGGGTCATAAAGTATGGCAGCTCAATCAAACTTTCAACTGAACCAAGGCTCACAGCCAGCCAAATCAACTTGGTGTTGTTGACCAACTTCTTGGGATCAATCCGGTCGTTAACTTCAAAGCTAATCACGCCACCCGAGCCCTTGAGCTCATCTTTGGCAACGTCGGCATCCCCAAAGCGGCCGGGATAGTAAATTCGGTTAATGAAATCCGACTTGGTCTCCAAGTAGTCGAGCACCTTCTTGGCATTTTGCACGTGACGGTCCAAGCGCACCGACAAAGTCTTAATGCCACGAATAACCAGCATACAGTCTTCCGGCGCTAAGATACCACCAACTGCGTTTTGACAAAAGTAGAGCTGATCGCCGATTGCGTCGTCATTGGTTACAACTAAACCAGCAATGACATCGGAATGACCACCCAGATACTTGGTCGCTGAATGGATAACCACATCGGCCCCCAAGGTCAGCGGCTGCTGAAAATACGGCGTCAGGAAGGTATTATCCACAATCGTCAGAACGCCGTGCTTTTTAGCAATGGCCGATACGCCCTTAATACTAGTCACCTTCATGAAGGGGTTGTCAATTGGTTCGAAGTAAATCGCCTTGGTATTGTCCTGAATGGCGGCTTCGACCGCGTCCAAATCCTGGGTATCCACCTGTGTAAATTCAATGTCTAACTTCTTGAGATAGTCATTAATCAGGCGGAAAGTGCCCCCATAAATATTTTGACTGACAACGATATGGTCACCGGGCTTGAAATTAGTAAAGACGGCGTGGATGGCTGCACTCCCAGAAGCAAAGGCGTAACCATGCTTGGCCTCTTCTAGGACTGCGATTTGATCTTCCAAGTACTCCCGAGTTGGGTTTAACGAACGGGAATAGTCGTACTTATTTTCTGCATCTATGTCATCAAAGGCAAAGGTAGTCGACTGGTAGATGGGCACGTTAACGGCCCCAGTATTGTTATCATGCAGCTGGTTCAGTCCCTTACCAAAAACTAATTTCGTGTTAAATCCGGTCATAATTTACTCCTTTTTTATGCCAATAAAAAATCCCGCAGTCTAAAAATTTAGACTACGGGACGCTCAAAAACGTGTTACCACCCTGGTTCTAGCCGGCATCACTACCGCCTACTCGACAAGTACGTCAACTAAATGGCCGAGATACTCTGACGCGATAACGGGCGCACCCGAAACCGGCTAACCCACCAGGGTTCACCAATTTAAAACTCCGAGACCATCTTCGCTGCCCCTTCCCTGCCAATTTCCACCACACATTGGCTCTCTATCAGGATTGTGACACCTACTCATCTCATCAACGTTTAGGATAGGTGCAGTTTAGCATGAGAAAAATTCTGTGTCAATTCTAATTATTTGCTAATAAATTATGTATCAACTGTGCAGTAAAGGAAAATTAGTTAAATTCACCATCCCAGGCAATGTCATCGACACTGGCCTGACGCAGATTAACGTGGTGCTGCTTGCCGTAACGGTACCAGTGCCAGACCTGGTCAATCTGCAACCAGGTCGGCCAGCTAACGCTGATATCAGAAAAGAAAGACTTTGATTCCCGCCAGGCCTGCCAGGTTTTAAGCGGGTGGCGGAAGAAATCCGGCACCAGAGCCAAATCGGTCCGCCGCGGCGTCTTCACTCGTAATGGTTGGCCATCCCAGAAATCAGCATTAAACAGCACTAAGCCACTGGTAGCCCGGGGGTTAATATCAATAAAGTACAGACCGCCAGTCTTAGCGCTTTCCATTATATCGGCCCCAAAAAAGCCGGTGTAATTAGTGTGCTCAATCAGACGGGCAGCCGCGTTAACGATGTCAGGTCGGTGGTGATTTTTAATCAGCACGCTGGACGAACCTTGGAAGTTAAAGGCCTTGTCATAGACCACGGCGCCGAGAACTTCGCCCTTTTCGGCCACCAGGCTCAGACACCACTCCTTACCCGTAATTTTTTCCTGGTAAAAATGGGGCTGGTCCAGGTTGGCATCTCCCACGCTGGTAAAACGGGAGTAATCGTTCTTTAAAATTCGATCCGGACCAGGTTCATTATAGGCATGTGGTGCTAACAAACCAGCGTCTTGCAAAACCTGGGCGTAGTGTTCCTTGTGGTGTAACTGGGCCATGGTCGCAAAGTCAGCCGCAAACAAGGGTGCCTTGAGCTGGTCACGACCGCGACTCAACCAGAACGTCTCTTCGTTAGTTGGCACAATTAGGTCAATCTTAAAATCGGCAACCTGCTGGTTAATCTGATCCAGGTAGGTTTGATTATCATAGCGGCAGGAAGCTGTTAGGGTAAAGGCCTGAATTCCTTTTAGAGACTTGCCAAGGGCAAAATCAACACTGTCAGTGGTCCAGACCTGCACGCCGGCATTAATAAATTCCTGCATCAGGGCTAGAGCAATCGGTGAACGTGCCCCGGTTACTAAGACTCGTTTCCCACGTAAATCCATGCTAATCCTACCTTTCTCGTACAATCTTACGCCGCTTTCCCATTTTAAAGTCGTAGTGGTAAGGCACATAGCTAACCGGCAGTGGCTCTAATCCCTGCTTTTCAAAGAAGTCTGCGAAACTTTGCGCCACCGCGTCCTGGTAGGCCGCATCGTCTAGGGCTACTTGGAGACTCCGGTCCTGCTTCTGTAAGATTTGATAATTTTGAATCCGGTTGTCGGCTTCCAACACCACCTTACGCAAGAAGTCGGGGAAGACCTGGCGCCGGTCGCCATTTACAGTGGTGAATTCTAGAACGTCATCTTCTCGGCCAATAATCCGGTCTAGGGCCAAATAAGGTGACCCACAAGGACAGGGGGTAGCCCGTTCCTGCAAGACATCATTGAGCCGGTAACGGATTAGGGGCTGTGAATGCCGGTAAAAATCAGTAATCACTGGCGCAAAGAGGCGCTGTTCTCCATCCAAAACATCCTTTTCCACTAAGAGATTATCCTCATTCATGTGCAGGGTCCCATAAGCGCAGGTTGTCGCCAAAAAACCTTCAGTCGCCTGGTAAACCTGGTGAATGGGTTGATTGGTCGCCTGAGATAGCCAGTCCTGGTCTTCCGGTTCGAGGGTCTCCGCCACCGAAATAATCTTTTTAAAAGGCAATTCCAAGTTCTGATCTTGGTAGTAGCGCACGATTTCTAGGAGCATGGCTGGTGGCCCGACCAAGACCGTCGCTTCAAAGTCGCGTAAGGCCGCTAGATTCTCGGCCATTGGGGCCATTAAATCAAAGAACTTAAAGGTTAATTTAGCCGAACTCGTGGACTCATAGAGGTTATTATTAGCCCGCATGAAAAAGGCAATTTTTTGGTGACCCTTCGGCAGGCCGGGTAAGAGCTTTCCCAAAACTGCGCCAGCCCAGAGGCTCTGTTCGCGCTGGGTGGTCACAAAGACGCCCTGGTTCCCCGAGGTTCCAGAAGACAGACCAACACTGACACCCGGCTTGATTTCCTCGCTAAAGTCGCGGGTATTCTCCTGGTAACGGGCAAAATCTCGGGCCTGGTCAAAGTCCAGTCCCAGGGTATTAATCCGGTTAAAGTTCCCCATCCAAACCGACTTGTCACTGTAGGGAACGGTATTCCAGGGCTGGTTTTTATAGCGGGCGTAGTAGTTACCAGCCGGTAACCAGTTTAACAACCGCTGTAGGCGGCGCTTTTGAACACGCTGTAAGTGCTTGCGCTTTTTGATAAAGGTGGCGTCCCAGCGGGTCTTAAGATACGACCCGGCCAAGGTGGCTAATTGAACCATTGGCTGCTCCTCTTTTCATGTGAAAGTATGATATCGTAGCCGTCTTTGCGGTACTGACGTAGCTTTTCCATGCTGGCCAGGTAATCATCCCAGGAATGCATGATAATGCCGGCGGCCCGAATTGGTCCGTCAGCCGGATCATCAATGGCTTCCTGAGTCCAAGAGGCATCAGCCCCCAGTAAGGTCGGTTTGCCGGTCCGCTGGTCAACAAAGGCCAGGCCAAACATACCCTGACTATGACCAGGTAGGTCAACCACGGTCAGTCCCCCCTCCTCAAAGGGTACCTGACCAGACCGGTCGTCGATTTCTTGGAAGCGTCCATCCAGAGGTTCAATCAAATCCTTCAAATAGCCATGACGAACCTGGTTAAAACCAGCTAGGGATTGCACAAACTCGTATTCTGACAGGTGTCCGACCAGCTCCTGGTCCATTAGGGGCCCAAGGCCGCCGACGTGGTCAGCGTGCAGGTGGGACAAAATCACCATCTTAACATCGGCCAGACTGATATCGTGCTGATTGAGCTGCTTTAAGACCGCCTGTTCGGGTTTAGTGCTAACCGGGGTCCCCCAGCGGTAAAAATGTTGGGGAAAGGCCCGGCTGGCTTCGAAAAACTGTCGGCTGTAGCCCGTATCAAAGAGAATGTAACCGTAGTCATCATGCCATAGCAAAAAAGCCAGGGCTGGAATCTTTTGAATGCCCAGCTGGCCGTGCTTTTTATTCATTAAACGTCCGGGCGCAAAGGTGTGCCCGGTATCTAAGATGGCTTTCAGTCTAACCTTGCTGGTTGGCATCCACAAACTCCTTAATCCCCTCTTCCACCGTTTTCACTGGCTGGTAGTGGAGCAAATCTTGGGCTTTTTTAATCGACAGGGTCTGGGTCCGACCTAGGACACTGGCCACGTAACGCGTCAGCAGTGGCTCCTGGTCCTTTTTAAAGTGCCGGTGGAAAACTTCATCCAAGTAGCCAACCCAGTACAAAAGCCGAAACGGAATGGCCTTAAATTTCAAGGGCACCCCCAACTGCTGGGTCAGAGATTCCAGCAGGTCATACATCCGGCGCGGATCACCGTTGGTGATGTTATAGGCCTGGTTAATGGCGTCCGGGTTGTTGGTTTCCACCGAGAGGCGGATGGCCTCAACGACATTATCAACATTAGTGACATCAACCCACTGCTGCTTACCCTTAGTTGGCATCGGAATCCCACCCTGGGCATTCCGTTCCAAGAGCGGCTTTAAAATGGTCTCGTCATGGGGCCCAAAAATTGCCCGGGGACGCAGAATAATATAGGGTAAACCACTCTGTCGGACTAATTCATCGGCTTCAGCCTTGGTTCGCGCGTACTCATTGGCAAAGACCGTTGGTAGTGGGTAGGTTTCGGTCACGTTTTGCGCCGTTTCGTAGCGGAAGTAAATCGAAGGAGAAGAAATCTGAATGAAGCGTTGCACGTCGGCCTGCTGACCAACGGCCAGCATGTTCTTCGTACCAACCACATTGGCCTCTTCAAACCACTCCTTGGGTCCCCAGTACTCTGACCGGGCGGCCGCATGGATAATCATATCTGGGGCCAGGTCGACTAGCTTTTTTTGGTCAGCCGGGGTCATTTTAGCCAAGTCCATGGCAATAAAGTGAACCGGGTACTTTTCCGTTAGTTCCTGCCCAATTTTCTGGTTACGGCCAATCCCGTATATTTCATATTGTGAGGACAGGTTGGCAATAAATTGCCGGCCTAGCAGACCGGTTGCGCCGGTTAGTAGTATTTTCATTAGTATTCAAAAACCAATCCTTGCATCGTCAAGCCGGCCGCAGTTCCAATCATCAGAACCTTGTCACCGCGCTTAATGTCGCCGCGGTCAATAGCCAAACTCAGGGCAGTTGGAATTGAAGCTGAAACCATGTTGCCGTGGTCGTTGATGATGTTATAGAACTTTTCATCCGGGATATCCAGATGCTTTTTCATGATTTTCATGGCCAAACCACTCGCCTGGTGAGGAATCACCATGTCGATGTCGTCCATCTTCAAACCAGCTTCGTCCAAGAGGTTTTCTACAAAGGCTGGCACCTTCCGCATGGCCAGGCGGAAAGTCGCCTGACCATCCATGTGGAACATAAAGTCGGTCTTAGGACGGTCTGGGTAGGTCTTAGGTGGGATGGCAGAACCACCACCACGAATTTCCGTGTCGTGAGCGCCCATGCCATAAGTAGCCATCTTGTTGGCATAAATCTTTGCCGGACCTTCTCCGTCCCGTTCCAGGATAGCGGCTGCCGATCCATCACCAAACAAAAGCGCGTTCTTAGGCTCGTCATAGTTCAATGACAGAGATGGGAGATCTGTGCTAACGACGGCTACCCGCTGGTACTTGCCCAGGTTAATCATGTTCGTCATCAGGTCAAAGGCGGTCGCAAAGCTAATGCAGGTCGCATTGACATCATAGGCTGGAATGCCGGCTGCTTCTTCACCGTAGGCTGCCTGCAGTAAAGGCGCCGTTGCCGGAATGGCCTGGCTTGGTACCGCTGAGGCACAGATAATCTGATCTAGGTCGGTCACCTTCAAACCAGCCCGGTCTAAGGCCTTGTCCAAGGCCGCCTTAGCTAGTTGAATACCTTCATCGTTAACGCCTTCTACTTCGGCGTAGCGCCGGGAATGAATCCCAGTTACGCGCTCAGCCCAGACTGGGTCAACGTTCATTTCCTTTGCTAAATCACTGGTCAAAACCACGTGGTCCGGTTCAGCAGTGCCCATACTTGCCAACTTCGTTGTGTACATCGTGTGCCTCGCTTCTAATATTTTTTAGTTCTGAACTTACCTGGGTATTCTACATTTGTTACTAAAATATTTCAAATGTTAATAATATGTTACACATAAATTTCAAAAATAAAAAAGGATTCGATTAGAATCCTTTTTGTTTACTCTTTGAAATTGTCACGAATCTTAGTCCTGCTGGTCATCTTCTTTTGGATAGCCTGGAGTTTGACCGGGAACTGGATAGCGAAAGACACCGTACATTAAACCAGTCAGCAGGAGACTGATTACTAGCCAAGTTAACAGGGCCCGCCAGGAGAAAATGTGCCCAAAGCGTACGCTAGCCCCATCTCCCCAGAACGTAAGGACAGGCATAAGTAACAAGAAGGCAAAGCAGCCAAGAAGGCTACCACGCAATGCGCGGTTAAAGGCCACTTTCTTGCTAGCTATTTTGTCAGAAACGTAAGCCTGATCCAGGTTCCGGTCTGTCACTATCCGGAACACTGCGATTAGTGTCAGACTCAAAACCAACAAGTCTAACCAGATCAGCCAGAGCAAGACACCAGTACCAAAGTTCAGGGCCAAAATCATCCCAATCAAGCTCGACAGGAAAGAGTAAACTGACAGGAAAATAAAGGCCACGTTACCAATCCGGCCCAGTCCCTGCTCCTTATATTCGTCTAAAACACCGTCCACACCGTAAAAGTGGCTGACTAACCAGTTATAAATTTTCATTTTGATTCTCCTCCCAAAACAGCGTGTTTAAATCAGTTCCCAGACAGTGACAAATCCCAATGCAGAGGCTTAGGCTGGGATTATACTTGCCATTTTCAATCAGGTTGACCGTTTGGCGGGCAATGCCAACTGACTGGGCCAAATCTGCCTGGGTAATCCCCGCTAACTTGCGGTACTCACGCACTCGATTCATGTCCGGTCCCCCTTATCTGCTATGGTATCGGTCCTAATAAATTATGTCAAATATATATGACAAACAAGCTAAAAAAGAGCCCGCAGGCTCCAAATTATTTATCCCTTTTCTGACCAGTTCTTGGCCGCCATGGTTTCTAAGTAGTGCCAAATTGCGCCTTGATGACGCCGCAACATAAATTGGGCAACCAAGTACAACACCACTAGGATTCCAATCAGGTAGAGATTACCCGTCATCCAAACCATGAAAATCAGGGTATTTAAGGGACGGGCCATGATATTGAAGCTAACCACCAAACTGGCACCAGTGGCTGCGATTACACCATAATGCGCCAGCGTCGCCGTATAAAAAGGCGCCATGTAACTGCCGGCGTACAGGCCCAGGCTCAGCCAAATCACCGCGGTCGCCAGTCCCTTGACTAGATTCCCCCGGTAAACGGCCATGACCGACTCCATCATAAAGGGCAAGGCAATCAGGTCCACCACCGGCAGCATCCGGTTACCGGGTAGGATGACTGCCAGCACCAACATAATCGGAATTAACAGCATCCCCAGCATCAAGCTAGCCGGTTCACCGTAGCCAATGCCATCATCTAAGGCCACAAACCAACGTTTCTTGGTGAAAATCGTCCGGCCGGCCCCATGTTGCTGGCGGTCGGTGATTTCACCGGTAATTGGCGTGAAAGCCTGACCAAAGAGCGAGGCAATCATCGGAAAGATGGTCATCACTGCGCCCAGCTGAATGGCAAAGAGCAAAACCTGGCCCCAGGCCTTGACCGAACCCAGCTGGTTCAGATGAGCTAATAGACCCAAAACCAGCCCCAAAATAGCGCCGATAACCATTGGCTCACCAAGGAGGCCCAACTTTTTTTTCAAATTGGCTGGAGTTAAGTGCACCCGGTTTAAGCCAATCAGGTTCCACAGTGGATCAAGCAGAATAGCTGGCACCACATTTTCAATGTTATGGAGGGCGGCCACGGTGCTGTTTGGAATCTTAAAATAGTTGGCATAGCGGTCAGCTTGGACCTCGGCCAGCCAGAGCGTAATCAGCATCATAAAGACCGTTAGACTAAAGGACAGCCAGAAATTATGGGTAGCCACGTAGGCAATCGTCCCCCAAATCATAAAGCCCCAGTTTTGCCAAAGGTTGGTGGCAAAAAAGACCTTAGTGTAACCAACCAAGAAGAGCAGGATTTCCAAAATCAGGCCGACCATGAAAAAGCTAATGCCAACTGGAGAATCAAAGGCCACGATGGCGGCAGACTGCCAACCGGTATCCACAATCGACCGGTGCAGCCCGGTCATGGTTACGACCTGGTGGATGACCTTGGTAACGATTGGCGTGAAGTCAGTGATAATCCAGGCAAAACCAGCCAGGGCGACACCAACCAAGATGGCACTGCGGACCGCCGTTGTCACCCGCACCCGCAGTCCTAAGGCCACCAAAAAAATCATGATTGGAACTAGGACATTTTCACCCAGATCCGTAATAAAGTTTAAAAATCCCTGCATCTGCCTGTCTCCCCTACTAGCTGGTCCAAATAGGTGTATCCTTAGCTTGTAAAAACATTCTCAAAGGAGCTGCCCGCATGAACATCTTGGTTATCTATGCCTACCCCAATCACACCGGTTTGAACTATGCCATCTTGAATCGAATTCGAAAAAATTTAAATTCAAGGCATAAAGTTAAAATTTTAGACCTGTATGAAGATGACTTTAACCCGATTCTGGTCTTCAATCAAGCCCACCGGCGCCGTGACTTGGACCAGGAACCGGCCATGGCCCCCTACCGTAAAATGGTTCAGGAGGCCGATTTTCTCATTTTCGTTTATCCCATTTGGTGGGGTGGCATGCCGGCCATTTTGAAGGGCTTTATTGACCGGGTCTTTGTGAAGGGCTTTGCCTACCATTATCCCAACGGTGGCCTCCGACCGGAAGGACTCCTGCCAGGTAAGTCCGCCTGGATTGTCAATACCTGTGACACCCCTGGCTTCTATATTAAGCTCTTCCAGGAAGACTACGGCCGAATCTTAAAGCGCCAGGTCTTAAAGATGTGTGGCATCCGCGTGCAAAAGCACAGCCGCCTGAACTTTGTCCGCCGCTCTTCACTCGCTAAGCGGGAAAAGTTCCTGGACAAGGTTGGCAACTACGCCCGTGAAATTTAACAAAAAAAGCTCTGAATTCAGGGCTCTTTTTTATGCAGATGGACTCGAAAATTAGGTAGACCATTTCAAGGGCGAGGACTGCACGTTAAATATGCCAAATCATTCTAAACTAGAAACAGTCTAAATTAGAAACGATAATCTAGATTAAAAAGAGCTAAAAAACCGGCAAATCGGCATTTTTTAGCTCTTTTTAGTCAAAAATTCTGAATTATTTCAGTTATTTTATGAGAATTTTCACCACAAATTCTAATTATGTGTATAATGGCTACTATAATCTAACGAGGAGGATCTCGACATGAAAGTATTAGTCATCTATGCTTACCCTAACCATACCAGTTATAACTATGCAATTTTAGACCAGGTTAAGAAGAGCTTGGGCATTCATCACGAGGTCCAAGTCTTAGACCTTTATGAAGAAGACTTTAACCCTACCCTTTTCTTTGACCAAGAACACCGGCGTCACAACCTCAACCAAAATGAGGAAACCGCCATTTACCGCGACATGATTAGCCAAGCCGATTTTCTGGTCTTTATCTACCCAATCTGGTGGAGTGGTATGCCAGCCATCTTAAAGGGCTTTATCGACCGCATCTTCTCCAAGGACTTCGCCTACAAGTATATTGGTGGCCATTCAATCGGCCTGCTTAAGGGCAAGGGCGCGTGGATTATCAATACCAGTGATTCCACCAACTTCTCCGCTAATTTCCTCCAGCAGGACTACGGCCAGGTCTTAAAGAAGCAAATCTTAAAAATGTGTGGTGTCAAAGTTCAACGCCACAGCCGCTTAAACTTTCTTTGTCGATCTACCCCAGACAAACGGGAAAAATTCCTCGACAAGGTTGGTCGCTACGGACAAAGAATTTAATTTTTACTGGCCCATATCCTAATTAACCCAGTAAAAAAAGCTGACCAACCGTCAGCTTTTTTATTATGCCATTAAACTTAAATCACCCAGGGTCGCGACCATGATGGCCATGATGGCGTGTTTCCGGTTCTCAGCCTCGACAAAGTGCCGGGCCTGGGGACCATTAAAGACCTGGTTGGTGACTTCAATTCCGTCCGTACCAACCAAATCAGGGTACTTTTCATGGAGTTCCTGCGCGACTGTGGTCTTCAAATCGTGGAAGGCCGGCAGGCAGTGCAGAGTAATCAAATCCTTGCCATAGTGCTTAGAGAGCTTTAAGACTTCCTGGTTCACCTGGTAGGGCTTGAGCAGTTGCAAACGCTCAGCCCAGTTATGCTCACCCATGCTGACAAAGACATCACTGTAAATGACATTGGCGTCGGCCACGCCGGCCGCCACGTCGTCGGTAATCAGCAATTGGCTACCAGACATCCGGGCGTAGCGTTCGGCAATCCCAACCACATCTGGAGCCGGCTGCAGCGATTTAGGCGCCACGATATTGACGTTAATGCCTAGCATGGCCCCGGTCACTAGCAAAGAATTGGCCATGTTGTTGCGGCCATCACCAACAAAGGCCAAGGTAACCTGGTTGTCAATCTTGCCAAATTCTTCCTGGATAGTTAAGAAATCGGCAATCATCTGGGTTGGGTGCCACTGGTCGGACAGGCCATTCCAGACTGGAATCCGGTGACCTTCGTTGTTCACGGCATTAGCCGCCATCGATTCCATGTCATCCTGGGAGTAGCCCCGGTACTCAATGGCATCGGCCATGCCGGCAAAGACGTGGGCCGTATCGGCCACTGACTCTTTTTGACCAAACTGGCTGGCACTAGGATCAATGTAAACCGTGTTGGCCCCCAGCTCATCACCACCAATTTCAAAGGAAAGCCGGGTCCTAGTCGAGGTCTTAGCAAAGAGCAGGATTAAGTTCTTGTCGTGGAGGTACTTGGGTACCTTGCCACTGGCCTTCTTAGCCGCCTTAAGTTCAGCCGCCAAATCAACCAAAGTTTTTAACTCGGTCGGTGAAAAATCAACTTCCTTTAAGTAGGACCGTCCCTGTAGGGCGGCTACCGCTGCTTTACTGACCATCGGCCCCTCCTTTCCGCTGGGACAACATTGCTTCGCCCCGCTTGACTTCGTTCAAGACATTCTTAACCGCGGTGCCGCCGACCGGTGTCCGCCGGTTAACCGCCGTCTTGGACTTTAATTCTTCATAAATGTCATCTTCAATGGCGGGTGAAGCCGCCTGGAGCTCAGACAAAGGCATCTGGTTAAGGGCCTTACCCTCCTTGATACCCTTTAGCACCAGTTGACCGACCACCGCGTGAGCCTGACGGAAAGGCAGACCCTTTTGGGCCAGGTAATCAGCCAATTCAGTGGCATTGGAGAAATCATTTTCGGTAGCCTTGGCCATCCGGTCGGCATGGACCGTCAGGGTGCTGAGCATGCCGTTGAAGACCTTAATCGAGGCCAGGATAGTATCCATGGTGTCAAAGGTCGCTTCCTTATCTTCCTGCATGTCCTTGTTATAGGCCAAAGGCAGACCCTTCATCACCGTCAGCAGACCCATCAGACCGCCAAAGACCCGGCCGGTTTTACCGCGGACCAGCTCGGCAAAGTCGGCGTTCTTCTTCTGGGGCATAATCGAGGAACCAGTTGAAAATGAATCAGCCAGTTCAATGTAATTAAACTCGTAAGTTCCCCACAAAATCAGCTCTTCAGCCAGCCGGGAAAGGTGCATCATCAAAATCGAGGCATTGCTCAAGAATTCCAGGGCAAAATCCCGGTCCGAGACGGCATCCAGGCTGTTGTGGTAGAGATCATCAAAGCCCAAATCTTTGGCTACGGCCGAACGATCAATTGGGAAGGTCGTACCAGCCAGGGCAGCGGCCCCCAGGGGCAGGATATCGGTGTGCTTTTGGTTAAACTCAAAGCGCTCATAGTCCCGCTGCAGCATCTCAAAGTAGGCTAGCAGATAGTGGCCATAACTAATCGGTTGGGCGTGCTGCATGTGGGTATAACCGGGCATGACCACTTCGGCATTTTCCTGGGCCAACTTTAGCAGGGTCTGCTGCAAGTCAGTTAACTCAGTCAAAACCTGGGGCAGGCGGTGCTTTAACCAGAGGTGAAAGTCGGTGGCAACCTGATCATTACGGGAACGGCCGGTGTGGAGCTTACCTGCAACTGGACCAATCTTCTTGGTCAGCAGGGACTCAATGTTGAGGTGGATATCCTCGTTAGCAACAGAGAATTCTACCTTCCCCTGGGCCAGGTCATCTTGGATATCTTGCAGGCCGGCCTCGATTTGGTGGGCCTCGTCAGGGCTAATAATTCCCTGCTGGCCCAGCATTTTTACGTGGGCCAGTGAGCCTTCCAAATCTTCAGCGGCCAGTTGGTAGTCAAAGCCAATTGAGGCCCCAAACTCATCAACCCAGTCCTGGGCTTTACCCGTAAACCGGCCACCCCATAATTTATCTGTCATGCCGTGCTCCTTTTATTACTTATCGTCGTCTGAGTGAACGTGGTTCACCTCTTCAAAGACCATGGTTGGCAAGCTCCAAAGCTTGATAAAGCCAGAAGCAGCCACCTGATCAAAGCTGTCAGCGGCCGTGTAAGTGGCCAGTTCTTCACTATACAGTGAGTTCTTCTCTGACTTCCGGGCCACTGCCTTGGTCTGACCCTTGTAAAGCTTCATCTTGACCGTACCGTTAACTACCTTTTGGGTCTGGTTAATGAAGGCCATCAGGGCGTCAAAGAGCGGTGAAATCCACATCGCGTTGTAAATCAAATCAGTTAACTTCTGCTCAA
Organism: Leuconostocaceae bacterium ESL0723; assembly: GCA_029392055.1. Taxonomy (GTDB): domain Bacteria; phylum Bacillota; class Bacilli; order Lactobacillales; family Lactobacillaceae; genus ESL0723. The sequence goes on from CP113928.1 coordinate 821,321, forward strand.
TGACGGGCTTGAAGTGGGCAACGTCCCGCTCCAAGGTCAGGTCTTCCAAATCCTTGTGGGCGGTCATGATAACTGCCGCAGCGGGAGCCTCATAGACTTCCCGGGACTTGATACCAACCAACCGGTTTTCAATCTTATCAATCCGGCCAATGCCGTGGTCCCCAGCAATCTTGTTGAGCTTGATAATCAGCTCAGACAGCTTCATTGGTTCCCCGTTCAGGGCCACTGGCAGGCCATCCTTGAACTCCAAGTCGAGGAATTCTGGCTTTTCCGGTGCCTTTTCTGGATCAACAGTCATACCCCAAGCATCTTCAGGGGCTTGGTTCCATGGGTTTTCCAGGATACCGGCTTCGTTGGCCCGGCCCCAGAGGTTTTCATCAATTGAGTAAGGAGATTCCTTACCGATTGGAACGGGCACGTTGTGCTCCTTGGCGTAGTCAATTTCTTCTTCCCGTGACCAGTGGAAGTCCCGGATTGGGGCTTCGATATCCAACTTAGGATCCAAGGCGTGGATGGCCGCTTCAAACCGGACCTGGTCATTACCCTTACCGGTTGAACCGTGGGCGATGGCATGAGCGCCATTTTCGTGGGCAACTTCCACTAACTTCTTAATAATCAAAGGCCGTGACAGGGCTGAAACCAATGGGTAACTACCCTCGTAAAGGGCGTTGGCCTTAATGACCGGCGCAACGTATTCGTCCGCAAATTCGTCCTTGGCATCAATCACAATTGACTGAGTAGCCCCAACCTGGAGCCCCTTCTTTTGAATGGCCTGCAAGTCGCGGCCACCCTGACCAACGTCCAAGACCACCGCAATGACCTCGTAGCCCTTATCAATCAACCAGGGAATGGCCACTGAAGTATCCAAACCGCCCGAATAAGCTAACACAATTTTCTTCGTCATGTATCTGCTCCTTTTTTAAAATCATCCTAAAATTTTCCAATTAACAATAAAAGCGCCCCTCAGTCTTTCGACTGAAGGGCGCTCTGTGACGCGGTACCACCTTACTTGATGCTAAAAATAGCATATCTCAATGTTCAATCCAAACTTCGAATTGTCAGCTCGATAATGGGAGCACCCAGTATGGTTTTGGTCGCATACACTTTTAGGTGACGTTCGTTCCGGACTGCATGTGCTTCACACCAACCAGCACTTCACTGAAATACAGCGACCCGAACTACTACTTCCTAAACACGTTTTAGAAATCATTAATTGTTAATGCAAGTATAGCACCTGTTTTTAAGAATGCAACGGTTTTCGTTAAAATTCTTTAACTAATTTGTCTCCCATCCTTATTTGCCCGGTCCCCGATTCTTACAGGGCCGTGAAGAAGGCAATCAGGCCGAAGATAATGCCTGGGAAATTAGCCAGCGCAATCGTATAATCCCGGTCCCGCTTAAAGAGTGCATAAATTGTCCACAGCGTGCAGTTCAGAGCGGCCACTAAGGGCTGGGCTGGGACGCCCTTGTTACCGGCTAAGTTGGCCTGAATCTGCGGAATATAAGAGACATACATCAACACGGCCAGGACCGTTGCCACCCAGCTCACATACTTAATTGTTTTTTCAAATTTTAAGGCTTGCTCATTCGTCATATCTGCCACCTCGTTTTTTACTTCATTACTTTATGCACTTAGTATATGTGATGTTTTTAACTAAGTCAAGGAAAAGTTTAAAAGATTGTTATTAAGCGGTTTTTATTATTTTACTGGTTTTAAAAATTCAAAAATAAAGCCTTAAAATTATCTATTTCACAAAAAACAACATAGAAAAACTACCCTTGCGGGTAGTTGTCTTTTCATTCTTTTTCCAGGGTAATCTTACCGTCAACCAGGTTATAAATCCGGTCAGCATACTCCTTTAACCGCAGGTCGTGCGTGACCACGACCACGGCCTTGTCCTCCTTAACCGCAATGTCTTTAAAGAGTTGACCAACTTCAGTTACCCGGTGGCTGTCCAAGGCTGCCGTTGGTTCATCAGCCAGGATAAAGTCTGGGTTAGTATAGAGAGCCCGGGCGATTGCGACTCGCTGGGTCTGTCCACCAGATAGCTGGTTGGGAAACTTATTAAGTAACTGGCGGATACCCAACCGATCAAGGTACTGGTCAAAACGCTTAGGATCAAGGTTACCGGCTGGCTTGACCTTATCAACCAACTTGAACTGGTCCCGGACCGTCAGGTAGGGCACCAGGTTATAGGATTGGAGGACAAAGCCGATGTGCTTAAGACGGAAGTCGTCGGCTGCCTCACCAGCCAGGTGGTTAATATTTTGGTTATTGATAACCACCCCACCCTTAGTCGGTGTTTGCAGGCCACCTAGAATTGTTAACAAGGTACTCTTACCAGAACCAGAAGGTCCCAAAATCAGGGTCAATTCCCCACTCCGGGCTTCAAAGTTGACCTGGTCCAAGGCCGTAACCTGGTTGGTGTCGTGGCCGAACTGCTTGGTCACATTTTTTAAAGTCAAAGTTTCCATTATTTTTATCCTCCAATCACCGTTACCGGATCAATCTTGGCAATGATGCGAATTGGGATGATGGCCCCTAAGATACCCATTACCGTCAACCCCAAACCAGTTAAGCCGATTAGGTTAAAGTCGAAGTACATTGGCACGGCACTTGGAATCACCAGGCTGGTCAACAGGGCCAAAATCATGCTAGCAACCACTGCAATTAGCATAATCAGAATCGTTTCCGCTAAAGTATTCTGAATTAGGTAGCGACTTGGCACGCCTTGGGCGCGCAGGACGGCGAAGTTTTGCAGCTTCTGGACGGTCAGGATGTACAAGAAAATGGCGACAATCACCACTGAAATGATAACCAAGAAGGCAATCATGAAGGTGAAGGTACTATTTTGAGCACTATAGCCGGGCATCTTGTTGAAGAGTTGGCTTAAATTCAGGACCTGCAGGTTGCTGTACTTAGTATGAATCGTCTGCTTAGCTACTAGACCACTAGCAACAAAGTTACTGTTAACACCCTTGATGCTGTTCCATTGACTCCGGTCGCCGTAAACAACGGGGGCCATATTATATTCGGCATTCTTGGCAAAACCAACCACCGTATAGTTTTGGCTACCCATGCCCATCTTGACGGTCTGTCCCAGCTTAAAGCCCTTGTCGGCTAACTTGTTGGACAGAACCACCTCATTACTGGTTTTCCAGTTGCGCCCCTGAGTGATTTGAATCTTACGATCAATCCGACTGCCAGCGTCAATGCCAATAAAGGTGGCCGCTTCGTGGCTGCTATTGTTTTTTAGAATTCCCTGGGCCAGGGCAACGACGTCATTATCACTTTGCTTAGCCTGCTGGTAATCCTGGCTGGTTAGCATGGACTGGGTCAGATTTCCATCAGCATCCTTGCTCATCGCCACTGACTGCACCTGCCAGCTTTTAACGGCCGTCGTATTTTCATTGGAAAGCCCCAAAGCCAGGGAACTCAGAATGAAAATCAGGTAGGCAATCATCATGATTACAGCGATAATCAGGCCGTAACGCAACTTTTCTTTTTTAATTTCATTTATTGCTAAAAACATCTTACTTTTCTTTCTTGTACCACTTGTCTAATTGCTTTAATACGGCCATGATATCGGCCTTGTTGTCCGGGGCTAAGAAGTAAGCCCGCACGAGTTGATGAATCGCAACTTCCCCCAGCCAGGCTGGTAGGTCCCGCTTGGCTAAAGCCAGGTTCAGACTGGCAGCCACATCACCTTGGTGGTGGGCTTCCAAAATCGCCTGGTTAATCACGTAGTAGTTGCTCAAAAAGTTGTAATACTTTTGACCTTCAACGTGGTTAACAAAATCAATGCTGGCTTGCACCGGGTCGTCCCCTGCTAAGCTTTCATGAATCTGTCCGAAAACCTCTTTTAATGACCAGAGGTAAGCATCGTCCATGTCGGCGAAGTAAGTGTAAAAGGAACCGCGGGCAATCCCGGCTGCTTTAACAATCCGGCCAACGTTGGCTTCTAGCAGGGAGTAGTTAGAAAATTCTTCAAATAGAATGTTAGAAATATTGTCCTGTTTGTGGGCGCTTAGGTTTAAAAATGTTTGCTTTGGCATTGCTTTCTCCTTTATGACGCTATGTCATCTTAATGACAGTATATCATTTTATGACAACGTGTCAATATTATGGCAAGAAAAAACTACTCAAAAATTTTGAGTAGTTCAAAATGCTGATAATACAGCGATTTATCATTTTTTTAAATCAGATCCAAGTGAGTTTCACCGGCCTTAATCCAGCCAAACATCCTAAAGACATGGTAAGTGACAAAGGCAATTACGGCTGGTAGCAGCACCCCGAAGGCCATATAAGACCAGAACATGGCGGGCTTATGAGTGGCCAAATCGATTGGCACAATCAGGGAGTTCAGTCCCAGTCCGGCCAGTTCAAAGGGCACCGTTACGTGGAACATCAAAGTGGCGATTGGTGCTGCAATCGCTGATCCCAACAGTGGTGGTACCAACAACCATGGGTTCTTAATAATGTTTGGGAACTGAATCTTAGGGGTCACCAGGGTTTCAGCGATGATGGTCCCAATCTTGTTTTCATGCCAAGAAATGGCTGGATAAGCAGCAAAGGCTGCCGTAGTCCCAATCAGCATCGCGCCGGCTCCAACTGGCGAAGTTACGCCGGTCGCACCGATGGCGATGGCCAGCGCGGCGGAAGAAGCCGGTGTGAGCAAGAAGATGGCAAAGAGCATGGCGATGCAGGCCGTTCCAATCACGGGGTTCCAGGCAACACTGGAAGCAACCAGCTTACCCATGCCCACCAAAATTGGCGTGGTACCGATGGCCAGATAGTAACCGGCAATCGTTCCTAAGACCGTGGTCAGGGCCGGGACAATGATCATGTCCAAGGGTGTCTTACCCGTCAGCCATTTTCCAAAGAGCACGGCCACAATCGCGGCCATGATGGCTGAGATTGGCTGACCAGTGGTCATGATGGTCGAACCAGCCGCTTGGGGACTAGTAAAACCAGTAACCGTACTTAGCTTGGCTGGCGCCGTGGTGAAGAAGACGGCGTTGGCCCCGACCGTGGAAGCGGCCATGGCCGAAAACATAACCATGGTGTTGGTTTTTAACTGTGAGGCAACCGCCGCCCCAAAGGCAGCTGGCATCAAGACCTTGGTGATGGCCCCTAAGTGGTTAAGGGGTCCCCAGTGAATAAAGGTCGAGAAGGACTGCATCAGCAGGCCAATTCCAATCGTAACCAAGATGGCGTTAGAAACTGCGGCACTAATGTTGTAGGCAATCTCCTTAACGCTCTCTTTTTCAGTGCCCGATTCCAGCGCCCGTTCTTCAGCCTTCTTGAAATCGGCAATATCTTCATCCTTATGTAGCCTTGCTACGCGACTATCTTCTGCCATATCACTATTCCATCCTTTTCATAGAAATCATTTTCAAACAAAAAGCCCCAACGCTCAGCGTTAGGACTTCCTACGCCGCTTGCTAAATCAACCTTCTAGTAAGCGGCACCCCTAAAACTAGCTCACAAGAAGTTAACTTGGCGAGCTAATAATGACGGCTTGAAAATGAGTGGTGTGGTTCAACATGTCTGCTTTCATTTTGAAATCCCCCTCATTACCCTTTCGGGCAAAAGTTACTTAAAGCATGTTTAAAATTATATAGATTAGAATTAGATTAGTCAACTAGCAAATTTTAATTAAAATCCATTCATTTTAAATCATGTCCAGGTGGGTCTGTCCGGCCTTGATCCAGCCGGCCCGTCGCATAATCCAGTAAACCACGAAGGCAACCGCAGTCGGCACTACCACCCCAAAGACCATGTAGGCGGCAAAGATACCGACGTTACTCTTCAGCAGGGCCAGCGGTACGATAAAGGAGTTAAAGCCGATTCCGGCGTATTCAAAGGAAACACTAACCTTAAAGATTAAGGTCGCGATTGGTGCGGCAATGGCCGCCCCAATCATTGGCGGGATTAACAGCAGTGGGTTTTTAATAATATTTGGGAACTGAATCTTAGGCGTTACCAGTCCCTGGGCAATTGTGGCCCCAATCTTATTTTCCTGGAAGGACATGGCTGGGTAGGCCACGAATACGGCCGTAGTGCCGATAATCATTGCCCCAGCAGCGGCTGGTGAAGTTACCCCAGTAGCACCAATGGCGACTGCCATGGCAGCGGCTGAAGCCGGTGTCATCGTCATCGCCCCGAAGGCCATGGCCACGCAAGCTGTTCCAATGACTGGGTTAAGGGCGACACTACTGGTAATGAACTGGCCAATCGCAACCAGGATTGGCGTGGTCCAAATCGCTAGGTAGTAACCAGCCACCGTCCCGACGATGGTGGTCAGAGCCGGCACGATAATCATGTCCAGTGGTGTTTTACCACTGAGCCACTTACCAAAGAGCACGGCCACCAGGCCAGCCAGAACAGCTGAAATGGGCTGACCAGTAGTCATCACTGCGGCTCCTGGTGCCTGGGCACTAGCAAAGCCAGTGACCGTGGACAGCTTCATGGCCGAAGTGGTAAAGAAAACCGCGTTAGCCCCAACCGTCGAAGCGGCCATGGCCGCAAACATGACCATCGTGTTGGTCTTCATTTGAGAGGCAATCGCCGCTCCAAAGGCGGCCGGTAACATAATCTTAGTAATCGCCCCCAGCTGGACCATCGGTGCCCAGTGGATAAAACCGGCAATTGTTTGTAAGAGCAGGCCCATGCCCAAGGTGACTAAGATGGCATTGGAAACTGCGGCACTGACGTTATAAACCATCTCCCGGACGGATTCCTTCCGATTATCACTGGCCATGGCCCGCGCTTCAGCGTCTTTGAAATCCTGGATATCTTCGGCTTGGTGGAACCGCGCTAGGCGGCTGTTCTTAATTTGACTGGCGTCCATATTCTTTTCTCCATTGTTTTATTCTCAAACAAAAAGGTCCTAGCAGTAATCTGCTAGGACCTTTTATACCTACGCAGTTACTAAGAAATAAATTTCCTAGTAACTGACATTGCAAAAAATCAACTTACTAGGGTTAGCTTAGCAAGTTGCGCAACAAGGCGTTATGAGAATGGGTAGTAGTGTGATTAAAAACTGATTTAGTCATCTTGCTTACCTCAATTCCAAAAATTTGTTAATCAGTGCTTTGATTATAAACATTTAATTTAAGGGCGTCAATCAAAACTTTTATAAAATAAAAAACACCATGACGGTGTTTTTAAAAATTGTTTAGAACAGGCCGGTAATATTACCCTTTTCATCAATGTCAATGTCAAGCGCAGCCGGATGCTTTGGCAGACCAGGCATGGTCAAAATTGAACCAGTTAGGGCCACCAAGAAACCAGCGCCCAACTTAGGCACGAACTCACGAATATGGATATCAAAGTCACGCGGTGCGCCCAAGAGCTTGGGATTATCAGAAAGCGAATACTGGGTCTTAGCCATGATAATTGGCAGCTTGTCCCAACCGCGCTTAGCAAATTCAGCCAACTGCTTCTTCGCCTTGTCAGCCAGGACAACGCCGTGACCACCATAAATCTGGGTCACAATCTTTTCCAGCTTGGTTAGGGCCGAATCATCGGGCTGGTAAAGTGGCTGAAAATCGCTACTCTCCTGAGTGGCAGCGACCGCGGCCTGGGCTAACTCGGTAGCACCCGCGCCGCCCTTGGCCCAAACGTCAGCCAGGTAGGCCTGGGCGCCCTGTTCGGCTACATAGCGTTTAACTAGATCAAGTTCGGCCTCAGTATCGGCCGTAAAGCGGTTAATGGCGACTAAGACCGGTACACCGTAGCGTTGCATGGCCGCCATGTTTTGACCTAGGTTAGCCAGGCCGGTTTGCAGGGCTTCCAAGTTCTCCTGGTTAAGGTCGGCCAAGGCCACTCCACCGTGGTGCTTCAGGGCCCGAACAGTAGCGACGACGACCACGGCATCCGGGTGCTTACCCAGTTTAGGGACCTTGACGTCCATGAACTTTTCACCACCCAAATCAGCACCAAAACCAGCTTCAGTGACCACGTAATCAGCTAACTTTAGGGCCGTCTTAGTAGCCAGAACCGAGTTCGTCCCCTGGGCAATGTTAGCAAAGGGACCACCGTGGATAATGGCCGGCGTGTGGGCCAAGGTCTGAACCAGGTTAGGCTTAATGGCATCCTTTAGGAGCACGGTCAGTGCGCCCGCAACGCCTAGGTCAGCGACGGTTACCGGTTCCTTGTCATAGGTGTAGGCAACCACAATCTGGTTGATACGCCGCTTTAGGTCCATCAAATCAGTCGACAAGGTCAAGATAGCCATCAACTCGGAAGCCACCGTAATATCAAAGCCATCTTCCCGGGGCACACCAGAGGTTGGACCACCCAGACCAATCGTAACGTGGCGCAGAGCCCGGTCGTTAATATCGACGACCCGCTTCCAGAGAACCCGACGGGGATCAATATTTAAGGGATTACCCTGGTAGATACTATTATCAACCAAGGCAGCCAGGGTATCGTGGGCACTAGTCAGGGCATGAAAATCGCCAGTGAAGTGCAAATTAATATCGGCCATCGGTACAACCTGGGCATAACCACCACCGGTAGCACCACCCTTTAAGCCCATCACTGGACCCAGGGAAGGTTCCCGGAGGGCAATCATGGTCTTTTGACCGATTTGGTTAAGACCATCGGCTAAACCAACGGTAACGGTCGACTTCCCTTCTCCAGCTGGGGTCGGGTTAATCGAGGTCACCAAAATTAACTTACCCAGGTCATTTCGATCATTTAACTGGGCATCCAGGTTAATCTTAGCCTTATCATAGCCAATCGGCTCAATTTCATCGGCTGTTAAGCCAGCCCGCTCAGCAATTTTACTGATGGGTTCAATCTGGGCTTCCTGTGCAATTTCAATGTCGGTTTTCATGTACGCTCCTCACCTAATCCCCTATTACTTTATTCTGCCAAATCCTTGGCCCAGTGGCCAATATCATGCCGGTAGACCAAATCCAAGTTCGCCTGGTCTAAGACCTGGTAAACCTTTTCCTGGGCCAGGAGGGTGTCGGCTTCATGGGCGATGACCGTGGCCACTCGTCCGCCACTGGCCACTAAGTGACCATCTTCGGCCTTAACACTGGCATAATCAACCGCCAAACCAGGCAAGTCGGCCGGACTGGGCACCACTGCCCCCGGTTGAGGGGCTTCCGGATAACCCGGTGATGCCAGGACAACGCCAAGATAAACCTGTCCCTTTTGCCAGTCAACCTGAGGTTGTTCACCAGCCAGCAAGTCGACAATCACCTGATAAAAATCACTGTTTAACTGGGGCAAAACGACCTGGGCCTCAGGGTCACCAAAGCGAACATTAAACTCAATTACCTTGGGACCAGCGTCAGTGAGCATGACCCCAGTATAAAGAACGCCGGTAAAGGGCAGCCCCCGGTCAGCCATGGCGGCGAGCAAAGGTTCTACCAGCTGACTAATGGCCTGCTGGGCATCCTTTTCCGGTAACCAGGATAAGGGACTATAAGCCCCCATGCCCCCAGTATTCGGACCACGGTCATGGTCGAAACGGCGCTTATGATCTTGGGCCATCGGTGCGTGAACTACCCGACCATCCTTACCAACCAAGGAGAAAATCGAAAATTCTACGCCGGACAGGAATTCCTCCATCACCAACTTGGCCTCAGGGTCACGTTGGTAAAGGTCGGCCAAATAGCGTTGGGCACTATCTAAATCTTGGATAATGGTCACGCCCTTACCCAGAGCCAGTCCATCCAATTTAAAGACCACTGGTAGGTCAAATTTTTCAAGAGCCCGCTCAGCTGCCACCAGGCTGGTCACCGTAATGGCCCGGGCGGTTGGAATCTGGTTAGCGGTGAGGACCTCCTTGGCAAAGGTCTTGGACCCCTCCAACTGGGCCTGCTGGGCACGGGGACCAAAAATTTTTAATCCGCGGGCCTCAAATTCATCAACAATTCCTAAAATCAGAGGATCTTCATTACCAACAAAGGTTAAATCAACCCCCTGCTCTTCCGCTGCTTGGGCTAGACCCTGCAGGTCATTGGCCTTAATCGGCAACCGAGAAAGGCCGGCATCTTGCATGCCATCATTACCTGGGGCCACCAAGACCTGGTCAACTTGGGGACTTTTTAAGAAAGCTTTTGCCAGCGCGTGCTCGCGGGCGCCTGATCCGACTACTAGTACCTTAGCCATCCTATCTTCCTCTTAATGCTTATTAATGCTTGAAGTGACGCCGACCGGAAAATACCAGGGCAACACCAAGTTCGTTGGCCTTGTCAATGGAATCCTGATCCTTGATAGAGCCACCGGGTTCTACAATTGCCTTAATGCCGTGCTCAGCCGCATAAGCCACCGAGTCATCCATGGGGAAGAAGGCATCTGAGGCCAGTACCGCCTGGTCAAAGCCAGGCTTATCCTGGGCCTTAGTCACGGCCATCTTCACTGAATCAATCCGGTTAGGCTGGCCAGCACCAACCCCGAGGGTCTGACCAGCGCGGGCAACCACGATGGCGTTGGACTTGACGTGCTTGACTGCCTTTTGGGCAAAGACCATCGCCTCTAACTGCTCTTCAGTAGGCTGCACCTTAGAAACCACCCTAAAGTCGGTCGCATTTTCACTGAGCAAGTCCCGGTCCTGGGCCACTAGACCACCAAGAACACTGGTGACATCCAAACGGTTAGGAATATCAGTGGTAAATGGCAGCGTCAGCAGGCGCAGGTTTTTCTTCTTGGCCAAAACTTCGTAAGCCTCAGGGGTGAAGCTAGGTGCAATGATGATTTCCAAGAAGATGGCGTGCATCTTTTCCGCCGTAGCCAAATCAACTTCCCGGTTCAGGGCCACAATTCCACCGAAAATAGAAATATCATCAGCCGCAAAGGCCTGGTCCCAGGCCGCCTCAATCGTCTTACCCTGGCCGATACCAGCCGGGTTCATATGCTTAACCGTTACCACAGTAGTCTCTGGGTATTCAGCAATAATCCGCAGGGCTGCATCGGCATCGCGGATGTTGTTATAGCTGAGCTGCTTGCCGTGCAAGATTTTAGCACTCAATACTGAGTAATCTTCGGGCAGGGCTGACTGGTAAACCGCGGCCTCCTGGTCAGGGTTTTCACCATAACGCATGTCAGCCACCTTATCGTTGGCCAGAGTCAGCTCATCTGGGAATTCCTGGTCAGTCAGGTAATCAGCAATCATGGCATCGTAGGCCGCCGTGTGCTGGAAAACCTTGGTGGCCAAGTTACGCCGGAAGGCCAGGTCAGCATCATCACTTTGCAGGTGGTTAATCACCTCGGCATAGTCCTTAGGATCAACGACAGGCAAGACCGCCGCAAAATTCTTGGCCGCTGAACGCAGCATGGAAGGACCACCGATATCAATGTTTTCAATCGCTTGCTCGTCAGTTACATCTGGCTTTTGAATTGTTTCCTTGAAGGGGTACAAGTTCACGACCACCATATCGATTGGCGTGATGTTATGTTCCTTAAGGGTCGCCATGTGCTCAGGGATATCACGCCGAGCTAAGAGGGCGCCGTGCACACGGGGGTGGAGGGTCTTAACCCGACCATCGAGCATTTCTGGAAATTCAGTTACTGACTCAATGCCAATCACCGGCAGGCCAGCTTCTTCCAGCACTTTATGGGTACCACCAGTGGAAACCAACTCAAAACCCAGGTCAACTAGTTGCTGGGCAAACGGCACCAAATCGGTCTTATCGGAAACACTAAGCAAAGCGCGCTTCATGAATGTAATTCTCCCTTTTCTAATAGCTGGGCCAAGACTGCTGGATACAGCCGGTGCTCGACCTCATGAATTCTTTCAGTTAAATCGGCCAAGGAATCATCGGGATTTCTTGGCACTTCTGCCTGGGCAATCACCGGCCCAGTATCAATCCCGTCATCGATGTAGTGGACGGTAACCCCGGTCACTGGCACCCCGGCCTCATAGGCGTCTTCGATACTGTGACGTCCTGGAAACTTCGGCAAGAGGGCTGGATGGAGGTTAATAATCCGCTTGGGAAAGGCAGCCAACAGGGTGGGGGTGATAATCCGCATGTAGCCGGCCAGGAGAATGGCATCAACCTGGTGAGCTTTTAGCTCAGCCACGATGGCTTCTTCGGCGGCTGACTTACTTGGGTAATCCCGGTAGGCCACCTTGAAGACTGGAATATCCCATTTCTTAGCCCGTTCGATTACCGGCGCATCAGCATGGTCAACGACTACCAAGACAATTTTGGCTGGCAGGTGCTGGTCAACAATCGCCTCCTGGAGGGCTGAAAAATTAGTCCCAGTTCCCGAGGCAAAGACAGCCAGGCGGACTTTTTTTTCACTTAAACTGGCCATGGTGCCTCCCCTTCAAAGACAACTGCTGCTTGGTCAGGCTGGCCAGGAATAATCCGACCCACCTGGTAGGCAGGTTGTTGATTATCGGCCAAACTCTGCATCACCTGCTCGACCTGCTCAGGTCGGACAGCTAAGACCATGCCCAAACCATTGTTAAAGGTTAAGAGCATGTCAGCCAGTGACAGATCACCAGCAGCTTGCAACTGATTAAAGATCGGCAAAATTGGCCAAGAACCCCAGTTCAGCTGGGAGCTAACCCCTTCCGGCAATGCCCGTGGTAGGTTTTCCACCAGGCCACCACCGGTAATGTGGGCCGCTGACTTAACTAAGCCCTGCTCAACCAGTGGCCAAACCGCCTTGGTGTAGAGCTTAGTTGGCGTTAACAAGGCATCTTGAGTGGCCTGATCCAACTTGTTAAAGCCGGTGGCATCATCCTTAATGCCCAGCACGTGGCGCACTAGGGAGTAACCATTAGAGTGGATACCTGATGAAGGCAGTCCAATGAGGACATCCCCCACGGCTACGTCCTTAGCATGGAGCAATTGACTGGCATCAGCCACCCCAACCGCAAAGGCCGCTAGGTCATAGTGGTGGGGCTGGTAAAGACCGGGTAATTCAGCACTTTCGCCACCAATTAAGGCAATCTGAGCTTCCTTGGCAGCTTTGGCAATCCCGGTCACAATCTCAGCCGCAACCGCTGGCCGCATCTTATCAACAGCCAGATAGTCCAGCATAAAGGCGGGCTTAGCCCCCTGGGCCAAAATGTCGTTAACCACCATGCCGACCAAATCCTGGCCAATTGTGTCGTGGCGGTTAGCGGCAATGGCTAGGAGTAGCTTCGTCCCCACGCCATCAGCCCCACTAATTAGGACCGGTTCTTTTAGGTTAGGGTCAAGGGCATAGGCTGCACCAAAACCACCAATCCCACCCAAAACATTGGGCGTGTAGGTGTCTTTAACCGCACTTGACATCATTTCAACGGCTTTATTACCCGCCTCAATGTCAACACCGGCCGCTTCGTAGGCCTTGGGCTCGTCTGCCATTAATTTACTCCTTCTGCCAGTTGCTCTTCCTGCTTAACCAGCATTTCATCCTGGTAGAAACTCGTTGGTTCAGGGGCAAAGGTCACTTCCCCAGCACGATAGGCATCGGCCAGTTCGGGACTGTAGTCATAAATTGGACTTGGATAATGCCCATCAAAGTAGGCGGTCGTCAAACCGGTCCGATCGTCTGGCATCTTCAGGTTAATAGCCTCCACCAGACCGTCGGTACTGAGAAAGGCCAGGGAGTCGGCCTCAATCAGACGAGTCATTTCAGGTAAGGTATGGTTAGCCCCCATCAACTCTTCCCGGGTTTGAACATCGATTCCATAAAAGGCTGGGTACTTGAAGATTGGACTTGCAATCCGCACGTGGACTGACTTAGCGCCAGCCTCTTTTAGCATCCGCACGATGTACATGGAAGTCGTACCACGTACCAGCGAATCATCGACTAGGACCACATTCTTGTCCTTAACCACTGACTCAACGGCACTGAGCTTCATCCGCACAGCGCGTTCGCGCTTTTCCTGGCTGGCCTCGATAAAGGTCCGGGCAATGTACTGGTTTTTAACCAGACCCATTTCATTGGGCAGACCAGCTGCTTCAGCGTAACCACTCGCCGCACTCAGACTAGAATTTGGCACACCGACCACGATGTCAGCGTTTAGAACCGGCTGCTCCTTGGCTAGGTTAGCACCCATCTTCTTGCGAGCCTGGTGAACATTGACACCATAGATGTCAGAATCTGGCCGGGCGAAGTAAACATATTCCATGACATCAATATTGACATCGGTCTTGTCCGTGTAATGGCTAATTGATAAGCCATCATCGTTAATCTTAATCAATTCACCGGGCTGTACGTCCCGGATAAACTTGGCCCCCACCACGTGGAGGGCCGCTGTTTCTGAGGTCACCACGTAGCTACCATTTGGCATCTGCCCCAAAACAAAGGGACGGAAGGCGTGGGGATCTAACATGGCATAAAGCGCATTAGGCGTCATCAACAAGAAGGCGAAGCCACCCCGCAGCTGGTTCAAGGCTTCCTTCAACTTACCCTCGAAGGTCTCAGCATGTGAGCGCCGGATTAGATGCAAGATAATCTCTGAATCTGATGAAGACTGGAAAATTGCTCCCTGCTCCTCAAGCTCATTACGCAGAGTCAAGGCGTTGGTCAAATTTCCATTGTGGGCTAAGGCCAACTGCATATCGTGAAAATTAGCCATCAAGGGCTGAATATTTTCAATCCCGTGCGAGCCAGAAGTGGCATAACGTACGTGACCAATGGCAGCGTCACCCTTAAGGTGCTCTAGCTTAGTTGGATCGCGGAAGACGTCGGCTACTAAGCCAAGTCCGCGCTCCTGCCAGAGGTGCCCCTCGTTATTAGCAACGATACCGGCCCCTTCTTGACCACGGTGCTGAAGGGCATGAAGGCCATAATAGGTCAACCCAGCCGCATCTTCACGGCCCCAAATACCAAAGATGCCACATTCCTCATTCAAAGAAGAAACGTTTTCATCCATTAAATCTGTCTGCATATTCGTATTCATGATTATTATGCTCCTACTCTGCCATTAGCTTAGGAATTGCCGTTTGATAAATCTGCTTAGCTTCCGCCGTGCTAAGGGCAATTTGACCGTCTTGGGCCAAAATTTTTAGTTCAGGTTCCTGAGTCACTTCGCCCAAAGCCGTGACCGGCACATTGGCAGCTTCGACGAACTGGTCAAAGGCATCAACTTGATCAGGATGAACACTGAGAACAAAGCGACCAGAAGTTTCTGAGAATAACTGGGCCATTGGGGACTTGATGCCAACCTTGATTCCTAATTCGTTAGGGAAGGCACTCTCGGCCAAGGCCACGCCCAGGCCACCCTCACTCAAATCGTGGGCACTGGCCACTAGGCCAGCCTGGATGGCTTTTAGGACAAACTTCTGATTGGCAACTTCGGCTAAGGCATCGAAGTCAAAGAGACGGCCCGACACCTTACCAATTTGCATTTTTTGAATTTCACTACCGTTAAAGCTGTCTTCGGTTTTACCAACCAGATAAAGGCGGTCACCGGGCTGCTTAAAGTCAAAGCGGGTAATATTTTGGTTATCTTCAATCAGACCTACCATGCCCACCATGGCGGTTGGTTCGATAGCCTGGTTATCAGTTTCATTGTATAGACTGACGTT
Organism: Leuconostocaceae bacterium ESL0723; assembly: GCA_029392055.1. Taxonomy (GTDB): domain Bacteria; phylum Bacillota; class Bacilli; order Lactobacillales; family Lactobacillaceae; genus ESL0723. Next base: position 836,819 of record CP113928.1, read on the forward strand.
CCCAGAAATTACGGGCGTGTTAAGCTCCTTGGCCATGCTAGTCATGCCTTCAACGGCCTGGTGCAACTCGTAATAAACCTGGGGATTGTCCGGTGAACCAAAGTTTAGGCAGTCAGTCATGCCAATTGGTAGGCCACCAGTCGCCACGATGTTCCGTGAAGCTTCGGCCACGGCCATCTGGGCCCCCACGTAGGGGTCCAAGTAAAGATAGTGGGCGTTGACATCGGTGGTCATCGACAGGGCCTTTTTCGTTCCCCGAATCCGGGTAACGCCGGCATCACCACCCGGCTTAATGACTGTGTCAGCGCGAACCTGGGTGTCAAAGTGCCGGAACAGGCTGGCCTTTGAGGCAATCGTTGGCTGCGCCAGGAGTTCCTTTAACACCTTAGTACCGTCTTCAACTACCGGCTGGTACTGGTTGGGATTGGCTCTCAGGATGCGCTCAGGCATCTCCTGGTCCAACTTAGGCTCAGGCGCATGGGTCAAGAAATCGATATCAACGTCGGTCACCGTTTCACCGTGATAGTCCAAACGGTAGCGGCCATCATCGGTCACCTGACCAACGGCTACGGCATCCAGGCCAGCCTGCTTAAAGAGGTCGATAACTGGCTGTTCTTCACCCTTTTTCACAACCAGGAGCATCCGCTCCTGTGATTCTGACAGCATCAGTTCATAAGGGGTCAGGTTCGCTTCACGTTGGGGAACCTGGTCTAAGTCCAAGCGGATACCAGTCCCGGCCTTAGAAGCCATTTCAGAACTCGAAGACAGGAGACCAGCGGCACCCATGTCTTGGATACCAATGATACTGCTGCCGTACTTCTTGATGGCTTCAATGGTGGCATCCATAACCAGCTTTTCCAGGAAGGGATCACCCACCTGTACGGCTGAACGATCCGCCGCCTCTTCAGTCGAGAATTCAGCACTGGCAAAACTGGCCCCGTTGATACCATCTCGGCCAGTCTTAGCACCGACGTAGATAATGGTATTCCCACTACCCTTGGCCTGACCAACCTGCATGGCATCCTGGTCAACTAGGCCAACTGACATGACGTTCACCAGTGGATTCCCGGCATAACTATCGTCAAAGGCAATCTCACCACCTAGGTTAGGAATGCCAATGGCATTACCATAACCGGCAATTCCAGCGATGACCCCATCCAGGATTTGGCGGGTCTTTGGGTTGTCTAGTTCGCCAAAACGAAGGGAATCGAGCACGGCAATTGGCTGGGCACCCATGGAGAAGATATCGCGTAAGATGCCACCAACACCGGTGGCTGCTCCTTCATAGGGTTCAACAAAGGAAGGATGGTTGTGACTTTCAGCCTTGAAGACTACTGCCTGGCCATCGCCGATGTCTAAGATACCGGCTCCTTCACCGGGACCTTGCAGAACCCGGTCATTCCGGGACCAAAACTTGCGCAGGGCTGGCTTAGACTTTTTGTAGGAACAGTGTTCCGACCACATCCCAGAAAAGATACCCGCCTCCGTATAATTTGGTAGGCGGCCCAGGTGCTTAACGATCAGGTCAAATTCATGATCTGTCAAACCCCAGTCTGCATAGATTTTTTCAGCAGCAATGGTTTCTGGACTGGGCTCATTGGCCATCGGATTACTTGCTTGGGTACTCATCCAATTCTCCTTTAAAGCTAACGGTTTTATACCTTTTGCTGGGTAGCAGCTAAGAGACTTTCAAAAAAGCGACGGCCACTATCATTACCGGTCAGAGGATCAACGGCCCGCTCCGGATGAGGCATCATCCCAAAGACATTGCCAGCGGCATTCATGATGCCGGCGATTTGGTTCATGGAGCCGTTGACGTTGTCCTGGTAGCGGAAGACAATCTGGTGGTTGTTTTCTAACTCAGTCAGCGTCTCATCATCAGCAATATAATTTCCCTCACCGTGGGCAATTGGAATTTTGACAACATCCCCTTGGTTAAAGGCTTCCGAAAAACTCGTGTTGGCGTTATCAACCACTAGGTTGACCTCGTCACAGATAAAGCCAGGTTGCTCGTTAACAAGTAACTGTCCGGGCAGTAAACCAGCCTCAGTTAAAATCTGAAAACCATTGCAAATGCCAATAACTAGTTGGCCATTTTCAGCCGCGGCCTTAACCGCATCCATGGCTGGTGAAAACTTAGCCACGGCGCCAGAGCGCAGGTAATCACCGTATGAAAATCCGCCTGGTAAAAAGATGGCATCATACTGTGATAGGTCCTGAGCCTGGTCATCTAAAAGGTCGACATCAACATCAAACGATTCCAGGGCGTAGTACATGTCCCGGTCACAGTTGGAACCGGGAAAGGTGATTACGGCTGCCTTCATTACGCATCTCCTTTAATTTCATCGAGATCATAGCGGTAAGTTTCAGTGTTGTGATTAATTAAGAGGGCTTCAACCAATGATTCCAGTTCATCAGCAACCGCTTGGCGGTTAGGCCCGTCCAACTTAATTTGGAAATACTTCCCCTGGGTCACTGATTCGATGCCCTGGTAATTCAGGCGCTCCAAGGCTGACTTAATCACGACCCCCTGAGGATCCAAGATTGAAGGTTTATAGGTTACATACACTTTGGCCAGATACATCCGGTGGGCTCCTTTACTTCACATGCTCGCGCAAACGGTTTAATACATCCTCATAGCCGACTCGCAGGTCCCCTTCCTTTTTACGGAAGACATCCTTATCAAGTGACTTACCAGTAGCCTGGTCAACCAGGCGCATGGTATCGGGTGAAATCTCATCAGCCAGGATAATCTGACCGTCCTTTAACCGGCCAAATTCCAACTTAAAGTCAACCAGCGTAATCTTAACTTCATCAAACAACTTCACCAGGGCGTTATTCACCTGGTCAGCCATGGCAAAAATCTGGTCTAATTCAGCCTGTCCGGCGATTTTCAAAGACAGGGCCTGAGAGTTGTTCATAAAGGGGTCATCCAGGGGGTCAGACTTGTAGTAAAGTTCTTGAACCCGTGGTGACAACTGCATCATTGGCTTAACATCAAAGCGACTAACGAAGTGTCCCGCACTATAATTACGCGTTACCACTTCCAGCGGAATGATTTCCACTCGCCGAACCAGCTGGTCGGTTTCAGAGATTTCAGTTAACCAGTGATGGGCAATCCCCTGCTGGCTGAGATAGGCAAAAATTAAATCCGAGATAATGTTATTAAAGTGACCTTTACCAGCAAAGTCTTCTTTGACCTTGCCGTTTAAAGCCGTTACCTGGTCCATGTAGTGGAGCCAGAGAATGTCGGGGTCGTTGGTCTCAAAGACCTGCTTGGCCTTACCCTCATAGGCCAAGGGGCCGCGGGTAATCGTTTCACCGTTGTAGACAACCTGATTGTCACTCATTTCTTATCCCTTTCATTTAAATGCTTTGCGTATTCACTTAATTTCTGCTGGTTCTCCTGACCGACCACGGTAACGTGGCCCATCTTACGTCCTGGCTTTATCTGGGCCTTGCCGTAATCATGGAAGTGCCAGTCCGGCTCCTTTTGAAAGTCAGCTCGGGCCAAGGTCAGTTCATCTCCTAGTAAGTTGGTCATTAAAGCTGGCCCAATCAGTTCAATTTTAGGCAGGGGCAAACCGACAATGCTGCGGATATGCCCTTCAAACTGGGAAACGTTGCAGGCCTCAATTGTGTAATGGCCAGAATTATGAGGGCGGGGGGCTAGCTCGTTCACCCACACCTGCTGGGTGTCACGGTTGACAAAGAGCTCAATCCCTAACACCCCTCTCAAATTCAAGGTCTCAGCAATTTTTTTAGCAATGCCATGAATTTTCTGGTCTAGTTCAGGTGAAATATTAGCTGGTACGGTGCTGGTTCGTAAGATATGATGCCGGTGCACGTTTTCAGCGACTGGCCAGGTAGTCAGTTCCCCAGTAGCTGAACGGGTCACCATGATGCTGACCTCCTGGGTAAAATCAATCTTTTCTTCCAAGATTAGTTCACCACTGGGAAAGTCTTCCATAATCTGGACAAAGTCATCTTCACCATTAATGTCAAACTGGCCATGCCCATCATAGCCACCACTGACTGTTTTCAGAATGGCCGGGAACCCTACCGTTGATACGGCCTTAGAAAGATCCATTGGATTTTCAACCGTAGCAAACTTGGCAACTGGCACCTGGGCCTGGTCACGAATGAAGGTTTTTTCTTTAATCCGGTTACTAGTAATCGTGAGTAAGTCAATTCCCTGTGGAAGGTAGGCATCGTGCAACTGTGCCAGAGCGGTTTGGCTAACGTTTTCAAACTCGTAAGTTAGAACATCCGAACGAGTAGCTAAATCTTGTAAGGCTGCTTGGTCGTCATAGTCGGCGACAATCTGTTCATCGGCAACCTGCCCAGTCGGACAGTCAGGGGTCGGATCTAAGACCAAGATGCGGTAGCCCATGGCCTTAGCTGACAAGGCCATCATTTGCCCCAATTGACCACCACCGATGATGCCAATCGTGCTGCCCGGTTCAATGTAAGTGTCGGCTTGAGTCATACTAAGTCCTCCTCGCTGTCAATCGAGGCCTGGGTTTGGCGCTGGCGGTAGTCCGTCAAAGCCTGAGCGACACCTTCATCCTGAAGTCCGAGGATTGAAGCGGCATAAAGGGCGGCATTTTTAGCACCAGCGGGACCGATTGCCATGGTACCAACCGGCACACCCGCGGGCATTTGTACAATACTCAATAATGAATCAAGTCCATTTAAGTTGCTGGACTTCATGGGTACCCCAATTACTGGTAGGGTCGTGTTAGCGGCTAACATCCCAGGTAAGTGGGCCGCACCACCAGCCCCGGCGATAATAATCTTTAAGCCTTGGTCACGAGCAGTTTGACCAAATTCTTGCAATTGGGCGGGCATCCGGTGGGCTGAAATTACATGCTTATCGGCTGTAATGCCCAATTCCGCCAATAATTCAAAGCAGTTCTTCATGACTGGCCAATCACTGGTTGACCCCATCACCACGGCAACACGTGCTGTCATTTCCGGATAACCTCCATTAATGTTCGTGTTTTTCGCATGAAAATTAATTCATTGCAATACATAGTTCGTTTTATGAACCCATGATAACAAAATCAGGGGTACTTGTGTTCGTTCTTCAATAATATTTTTCTCATAATTAGAACTAAAAGCTTGAGAAAAATTATTCTTGTTAAAGATGCCAAGAATACCGCCTTAAAAGGCCACTAACACCCCTTTAAAACTGTTTTTTGATATGATAAGAGTGTCAGTAAATACCTATTTAGTTGAATGGGCCCCTAGGCCTGTTAGGAACATATTCATGACCGATCAATTTCAAACTTTTACCAATCAGTTTTCTTCTATCGAAGTAAAGGGCCATCCCCACTACCGGACTGCAGCAACCTTGGCTGCTCTGACTGGTGGTATCATCATGGGTTCCCATATCCAGGCTGAAGCTGACACGGTTACAACAACCAGTTCGGCTAGCAGTACTAGCCAAAGTCAGACTGCATCCACGAGTCCAGCCAGCACTGCAGCAAGCACGAGTACAACCGCTACGTCAACCTCAGCGGTTAGCACAACTGCCCAAAGTAACGCTAGCAGTCAAGGACAACCAGCCAACCAGACCGATCTGAACAAAATTAACGTTCAGCAGGCATGGCAGGATGGCTACCGTGGTCAGGGGACCGTGGTGGCTGTGATTGACACTGGTATCGATGCCAGTCATCCGGCCCTGCGTTTGTCCAATCCAGCCACGGCGGCCATCAGCCAAAGTCAGGCCCAAGCTAAGATTAAGTCTCTGGGGTATGGCGAGTACCTTTCAGACAAGATTCCCTTTGCCTACAACTATGTAGCTAACTCTTCAACCAAGATTGTCAACGATGCCGACCCCCACGGTCAGCACGTGGCCGGCACGGTAGCGGCGAACGGTGCTGGCGATGGGCAGCAAGAATACACCCAGGGGGTTGCGCCAGAGGCCCAAATTTTGGCCATGCGAGTAGCCGACAATGGTAATAATCTGGACGCCATCGTTCAGGCTGCCCATGATGCGGTGACCTTAGGCGCCGACGTGATTCAAATTTCCATCAGTGCTAATTACAGTGCTCAACAAAAAGAAAACATCCAGCAGCGCGTGGTCGATTACGCTAATGCCCACGGCGTCTTAGTTGTGGTTTCAGCTGGTAACGGTGGTAATGCTGGCTCAATTGCCAGTGATACGAACCCTGATGCCGGTACTAACCAATTGGCTTATCAGCCGCTGAACACCGGCACGATTGGTGACCCAGGTACAGCGGCTGGTGCCATTACCGTTGCCGCTGAAAATAGTCAGACTGGCAGTGGCGACCAGATGCTAGACCAGTCCTCCTGGGGTCCCCTCCCCGACTTAACCCTGAAGCCTGATATATCGGCACCAGGCGTTTCAGTCGTGTCTACCTGGAACCAGGGCCAGTTTAAAACTGGAACCGGAACCTCGATGGCGGCCCCCCATGTTGCCGGTGCTGGGCTTCTAGTACTTGAGCACCTGAAAACTTTGACCGACTTAGCAGTCGACCAACGCGGTCAGGTTGCTAAATTAGCCCTAATGAACACCGCCACTGTCAAAACTGACCCTGACTATGGCAATTACATTTCCCCTCGTCGCCAAGGTGCTGGCGGCTTAAATGCGGCCGCAGCTGTTCAAACTGATGTCGTTGTTCACAGCGCCGATGACCAGGGTAGTCAATCTCTCCACCAAATCGGTCAGAAGACCACCTTTACCCTCACCTTGGACAATTATGGTGACCAGGACCACCAGTACCAGGTCAGCAGCCTTGGTTCACCAATGACTGACCATATCGATAGTAGTCGCAATAACCAGAGTTATGACGCAGCTATCCCCGGCGCCCAACTAACTGCTGATCAAGACACTATCACGATTCCTGCCCATGGTAGTCGCACCGTAACCTTTACCCTATCCCTGCCTGACACCACTCAGACAGGTAACGTAGAAGGTTTCCTCCAATTCAAGAGCCTCGATGGGCAGCCCGATTTATCAGTGCCTTATTATGGCTATTATGGTGACCCAACTTCGGAACAGGTCTTCGATACGCCAGCCAACCAAACCGGCTCCCTTTTTGGTGGTAACTACCTACTCGATAACCATAATTTTCCGTTGGGAATTAGTGATCCTTACTCACTAAAATCACTACTCAGCCACTCCGAAAATTACAATTGGCAGCAACTAGCCAAGCTGGCGCAAGACGGCAAGGTTGCCTTTTCACCAGACAGTACTGACCCAACCAAGGTAATACGTCCTTACGAATTTATTAAGGAAAACTTGGAAGATTTGAAGGTCGAAATCCTTGACCGGACTGGCCAGGTGGTCCGGGTTATCTCTGATAACCGGAACGTGGCTAAATCTAGCTATAATGCTGATGTTTTGGGTACCACCAACGTCGATTTGGGCCTAAACATCGGTGACAGTCAGTTGGACTGGGATGGCACCCTCTATAACCCCACAACGGGCCAGTCTTATGTGGCACCAGACGGTCAGTACACCTACCGCCTAGTTGGTACGCTGTGGAATCAGGGTAAGTCCCAGGTTCAAAATGCTGACTACCCAATCGTGATTGACACCACTGCACCTGAGATTACTCAGCTGAGTTATGATGCCACCAAACACCAAGTTGACGTCAGTTATCAAGACAGTGGCTCTGGTTTCACTGACTATTCCCTGGCCAAAATTCTGATTAACAATCAGGTGATTACCTTGCCCCTCAAGGGTACTTTCACAAATGACCAGCGCCTGGCCGGACACATTACCTACACCCTAACTGATCATGACTTGAGCGAACTGGGTGATGCCACTAATTTGATTAGCGTGGCAGTCAGCGATGTGGCCAACAATACCGGCGTCAAGACCATCAGTACTGATCCGGTGACTGGTCATACCCCAGTGGTCTTATACAATGTCATCGAAAACGTCCCACTTGATCAAAGTTCCGACAGCTACAATGCCAAGACGGGCACTTACCTAGTACAGGGCTCTAGCAGCTTAAAGCGTTTCTACCTGAACAACCAGCTCGTTGAAGTCGACCAACAAGGGCACTTTACTGCCCCAATTTCGGTCAACAGCACCCAGCTCACGGTTCAAACCGCTGCCAATCAGCCAGCCTTGATTAATTTCAACCTAGGCTACCCCGCCCCTAGTTTCGCCTGGGAAAAGAGTGTTGTTGACCCAGCTGATGCTAACCAAATCATTGTTACGGCCCAGGTCAACGCCCCCACTGATTCACAAACCACGGCCTTTGCCCGTGACATCCAAACCAACCAGGTTTACGAGGGCACCGTGGATGGCCAAACAGGCCAGGTAACCTTCACCCTTCCTCGCCCAGCAGCCGATGGACGCCTGAGCTTAGATGGCTGGTCCAAGATTCTCCTAGACGACAGCACCAGTATCCACTCTGGTCTGAACACAATTTCTATCCCAGGCGTTAATCCCGAGACCGATTTGACGAACGATACTGCCGGTCAAAATACGGCCACCAGTGCTTGGGTTGTCCAGGATCCAGCCCTACCCGGTCGAGTGCCTAGCACCAAGGCCAGCCGATCAACTTCTTTGACTAATAGCTGGGTTTACTTTGATAATGTTCAGCCAAATGGACTGTCTAAATTCAACCAATCTGCTATCAGTCAGGGTTACTACAATGCCAGTACCGGTCGTTTCACGGTTACTGGCCAGGTGGCCGATGACGTAACCAGCTTGGTAGTCTTGAAAAACAGTTCCTACCCAACTGATCCAGCAAACCAGGTTCAATTAGATAGCAACCACCACTTTAGCTTTGACTTTCCCTTGGACCCTACCCAGTTAAAGGGCGTTAGTTATATTTTGACCAATAAGGCCGGCCAAACAAAGCAGGGCATGTTCCAGGTTCTCCTTGACACCCAGTTACCAACCTTAACCTTGGGCCAACTGAGCAGCACCGGCTCAACCAGTGTGTCCGGCGATAGTCTGATTGTGAACACGAACCAGCCTGTCCTCAACTTAAAAGGCCAGGTTGACGACAATGTCGATGGTTACCGCCTCTTTGTGAATGGCAGCAACATCTACACTGAATATAAGGTCGGCGGCTACAACGCTATCAGTGGGGTCAATGACCAGACTACTGGCAGTGTTAACCCCTTCCCGGCCCATCAATTTAGTGAGGACTATCCATTAAGCCAGCCAACCGATGCCACTGGCCCAACACAACAAATCTTAACGGTTAAAGTTGTTGACCAGTTGGGTAACCAGGTGGCCAAACAAATCATCGTTAACTACTGGAAGCGCGACCTTACGGCCCCTACCTACGTCATTAACGGCCAAACTTTGACTGTCCTAAATCCTAGTGATACAACCCAGTACTCACTGGACCAGGGCCAAAGTTGGCATACTTACCAGCAGGGTGTCATCCTGACTGGTCAAGAACAGGTTCTGCTGCGTAACCAAGACCAATACGGCAACACTTCCAGCACAGTTACCGCAAGCCAAACAACTAATAACACCAGCAGTGGTCAACAAATTATCCTACCCAGCTAAGCCTGGCTAGCGCGTTAATGAGACCAACAGAAAAGGACAGTACCATCTGGTACTGTCCTTTTTAGTCTAGTGACTCTTCAAGAAATCAATCACCACTGAATTAAAAACTTCTGGCTGCTCCAATTGTGGCAAATGGCCACTGTCCTTGACCATCTCCAGAGAAATCGGTGATTTCAAATCCTGTACACAGAACTGGGCATAACCTGGTCGCCATAACGGCGACTGTTCACCGGCAATCATTAATTGCGGCATGGTTAAATCCTGCCAAGTTCCCCGCCAATCTTGTAACAGGTGGTCGAGCAATAATGGCCTTACCAAAGCTGAATCAAAGGGATTTTCCTGCTTGAACCCTGCTAAATAACGCTTCAGATGGCGGTCAACCGGACTAACGGTCATCCGATGCTGGACGACTTCGGGGCCAACCTGCCAAAAGTTATCCCAGTCCAGGTTATAAATACCGTTGGTCCAGTCCTGGTCATTCAACAATTTGGGTGACTCGTCTACAATCACAAAACTGCGGACTGGTTCTTGACCAAAGAGGGATAGGTAGGCCCAGGCAACGGCAGCACCCATCGAGTGGGCCACCATCGAAAAGCGCTCTACCGATTGCCCTTGCAGTAATTCATGTAAGTCCGCTGCCAAGCGGCTAATTCGGAGATTCCTGGCGGTCCGCTCCGACTGCCCATGGCTGCGCCAGTCCAAACGGATTACCCGGAATCCTCGATCAGTCAAGGCTTCAAGCTGGTTCACCCATTCCTCCTTGATACCCGAATAACCAGTCAGCAAGACCACAACTGGTCCCTCCCCGCCGGTATCATCAAAGGAAATGTTCACTTGGTCACTTGTTTTAAATTGCATCATCGCACTCCTATTAAATTCTATTTTAGCCGTTTTAAGTCAGTGCTGGCAATCCAAGCACCATTTTAATATCTATCACCATTTGACTTCATAATTTAAAATTATTCTAAACAACCCATCAGCTTGTTAAAAATTGGCTTTGCATTTCCAAAAAGTCGGTCGTATAATTTTTATAGTTAATTAATGAGCAATAATGACCTACCAGTCAATCGCTGGCACCAAAATGCTTAGATTAAAATTTACGACCTGACCGTCAAAAAATTTAGCCTAGGAGATAATGCCATGACAGATAATGCCTTGATGTCTCAAATTGCCGAAGATTACTACCTCAACAAATTATCGTTTGGTGAGATTGCTCAAAAATATCAACTTAGCCGTTACCTGATTAATAAGTATCTCAGCAAGGCGGTTGAGTATGGCATTGTTAAAATTGAAATTGCTGCGAGCGCGGACCGTAACGCCCAGCTCGAGCAAATTTTTAAAGACCAGTTTCATGGGGTCCAGCCCTACATTATCCAAGACGCGGCCACCCCGGTGCGGACGACTGATCTCCTATCCAACTATGCGGCTAACCTAGTGGTCCAGCATCTCCAGGACAGCAACCACATTGTTGGTATGACCTGGGGTGACACCGTTTACAGCATGGTTGACAGTATCAGCTGTCCCCCAATTAACAACATTAAGTTCACTCAGTTTCTGGGCGAAAACATGCGCTACAATTCCAACGCTGGCTCAGTCCGAATTGTCGAACGGGCGGCTAAGAAAATGGCCGGGGAATTTCTCACCTTGCCAGCGCCTCTGTACATCGCTAACGATCAGGTGCGCACCGGTCTTTACCAGGATGATTCCCTATCCACTACCTTAAACCTGGCTCAGCGAATGGACACCATTTTAACGGCGGTGGGCACGGCGGATTCCCTGTACACGATTGATGTTTGGCAAAAACAGCTGAGCCAAATCTTCCCCACCGTCGATTTTGATAACGTCGCCGGTTTCATCTATGGTCGGCCTTATGATATCAACGGCCACTTCCTAAACGACCAAAGCGACAAGGTCGTCGGTGTCAGCCTGGCCAATATCCTGCAGGTTCCAAAGCGGATTTGTTTGGTCCACAACCCCCATAAAAAGGCCGCAATCATCGGTGCGCTCAAGGGCCAGCTGATCACTGACCTAGTGCTCAACGAATCCCTAGCCTATGAAATTTTAAATGCGGACGCATAAAAAGACCAACCGTGAGGTTGGTCTTTTTTTAATTTAATTCACTTTCAATCAGGTTGGTAGCCAATTCTTGGTTACGTGAGTAATCAACTGGCACATCGATGACCGAGACACCCTCGTAAGCAAAGGCCTGGTCAAAGGTCTGAGCCAGCTGACTGCTGTCCTCAACCTTGAAGCCCTTGGCCCCGCAAGCTTCAGCAAACTTTACCAAATCAATATTACCGAACTTAACACCGGCTGACTGGTTGTTATACTTCAGCTCTTCTTGGAACTGGACCATGTTGTAGTAACTGTTATCATTCCAAACGATGACTACCAGGTTCATGTTTTGACGGACGGCCGTTTCCAACTCAGCAGCTGAGAAGAAGAAGCCCCCGTCCCCAACCACGGCAACAGACTTGTATTCCGGACGAACCAAGGCCGCAGACATCGCCCAAGGCAAGCCAACACCTAACGTCTGCATCCCATTACTAATCAACAAGTGACGGGGCTTGTAACTCCTGAAGTGGCGGGCCATCCAGATGTAGTGGGAACCAATATCCAGCGAAACCGTCATGTCATCATCAACATGATCCTGGGTCGCCTTGATAATGGAAAGTGGGTGGCTCAGATGGTTGTCAGATGGAATGTACTTAGGCTTATCAGCTTCAGCCATCTGCTGACGGAATTCATCCAACTTTACCTGGGTGTCAGGGCTAACACTGACATCCCCCAGGGTTTCAGCCAGGTGGTCCAGACTTTCACCGATATCCCCCAGCAACTGCTTTTCTGGGAAGAAGTTATTATCTAACTGAGCTGGTACCGTATCTAAGGTAACAATCTTAAGGTCCTTGCCAGCATTCCAGAAACGGGGCTCGTACTCGATTGGGTCATAACCAACCGTAATGACCAAGTCACTGGCAGCCAAAATCCGGTCCCCTACCTGGTTATGGAAGAGACCGACCCGGCCAAAGAAGGACCGGTCAGCCAGGTCCCGAGAAATAACCCCAGCACCCTGGAAAGTTTCAACCACAGGCATTGGTACGTGCTCTAATAAGTGGTGCAGCGCTGCAGCAGCCTTTGGATTAGAACCGCGCATCCCAACCAACATCACTGGGAGCTTGGCATCTTTAATCCGCTGTGCCAGGTCGTTGATTTCATCAATTGGGGCCGGACCCATCTGAGCAGGCTGAACCTTAGGCAGGGCCGGAACAGTTACCTCGGCCTCATCGATGTCTTGGGGCAGACTAACAAAGCTGGCACCGGCCTTAGGACCGTAAGCTGCGACAAAGGCATTGTTTAGAATTTCAGAAACCGTGTTAGGGTCCTCAATTTCAGCACTGTAGCGAGTAACTGGTTTCAACAATTCCTTAGAAGGCACACTCTGGTGGGTCAAGCGGTACAAATCTTTACGGGGAACCTGACCGCCAATGGCAACCACTGGATCATTCTCAGCACTGGCCGTCATCAAGGCCGTGGTCAGATTACCGACCCCCGGACCAGAAGTGGTAATCACCACGCCAGGCTTACCGGTCAAACGGGCCATTCCTTGGGCCATAAAGGCCGCATTCTGCTCATGACGCATGACAATTAACTTGGGCGTTGGCTGCCCATTTTCAGGGTGTTCCAAGCTTTCAAACAACTGATCGACCTTGGCACCTGGAATACCAAACACGTAGTCAACCCCATAGTTATTTAAGGTATCAATTATAATTTCAGAACCTTTTTTTGTCATCTTAACTCCTAATTTTTACCCAGACGGGCTTTATTTTTAAGCCGGGCAAAGCCGCTTAGTGATATTTTCATTGTAGTCTCATTACAACCTAAAAATCAAATTAAAAGCGACGCTTTAAACCCATTAAAACGCCAATAAAAAGGCAGCCCATGCGGGCTGCCTTTTTAAAAACTTGACGATATTCTAAAGATCACCACCAGTGACCTTGGAAAACAGCGAGTTGGACTAAGACCAAAATCAAGGCCATAATCAACCAACCTAACAGTGGTAACCGGTCTTGGCGGTAATGCGTTCGTGGTGCGCCCTCCTGAAAACCATGGGCCGTCATCGCCTGGGCCAGGTTTTCCGACCAGGCCAGGGACTGAATCAAGGCCTTGGCATAGAGGGTCGGTGACCAAACGTGCAAACTCTGACCACGCATCTGGGCCACCGCCAAGACATTTTTCAAAGCGGTTTTAAACTTGGGCAGGAAATTCAAAGCCCCTAGAATGCCATATACAAAGGTTGGCGATAGCTTGAAATTTTGCTCCAGGGCCGTCATCAAAACGTAGGGATTAACGGTCTGGGCAAACCAGGCTCCCAGGCTGATGAAGGCCAGTAAACGGGTGCTCATCACCCAGGCAATGTGCCCATTGCTGGCAGCGTTGCCGGAGCCATAGAACCAGAAGGATAAAAACGTTCCCAAAACTGGGATCACGGCCACACCCAGATAAAAGAGCAACCGGCGCCAGCTAACCCGGGCAACCACCATGGCCACCAAACACACCCCCACGACAATGAGGTTCAAGGTCGCCGACTGGGTAAAGGCCAACTCCAGGGAAAGTAGGAGTACCAAGATTAGTTTTTGCGAGGCATTCATGAAACCACCTCCCCCTGATAGGTCAGGCCAGCCCGACTAAAGGCCAAGTGGTAGTCCACCAGGGACCAGATGACCTCAGTTTGGTGGGAAATTATAATGATGGTGAGGCCCAAATCCTGCTGGACTTCCTGGATGATGTCACGTACCTGCACCAAACTATCCTGGTCCAAACCCGCGAAGGGTTCATCCAAGAGCAAGACTGGTGGGGCCATCACCAACATTAACAGTAATTGTAATTTCTTCTGTTGACCACCAGACAGCTGATAAACCGACTGCTGACCACAATCCGCTAGGCCAAGCCGCCCAACGGCTTGGTGGATTCGTTTGGCATCCCAGTAGTCAGCCTGGTAACTAGCCCTTTGTACTTGCTGCAGTTCGTCTTCAACGGTTACGTTTAAAAACTGGTCCCGTGGATTTTGAAAAACCAGGCCAACCTGATGGTAATAGATCCGAGAACGAATTTTTTGAACTTCCTGCCCAGCTAGCTTGAGCTGACCCTGGTAAGGTTGCAGTTTAGCCAACACTCGTAACAAGCTAGACTTCCCCACCCCGCTAGGACCAGTAATCAGGGTGATCCGGTTCTTGGCCCAGGATAAATCACTGTTAGTCAAAATGACCTGGTCCCCGTTTTTAAGGCTCAGCTGTTCCTGTTTAAAGATTGTTGACTGGACTGGCAGCGTGCCTGGGACAGGATGGGTCTGACTTGGTTTGGCATAGTCAGTCCAGTCCCCCGGCTCCACCAGCACCAGCGCTGACCCTTTAACCTGGTAAAAGTCAGTCATGATTTCCTGGTAGCCGTCAAAGTCATGGTCGCTGATGATAATACCAAAGCCAGCCTTAACCAGGTCCCCTAGCAAGGCTTGCAGACTTTGCCGGCTCTTGGCGTCCACTGCCGCAAAGGGCTCATCCAGGATTAAGTAATCCGCCCCCAGGGCCAGCGTTTCCGCCAGGGCAATCTTCTGTAATTCCCCACCGGACAGAGTAGCCAGTTGCCGGGGACCAAAGTCGGGTAAGCCAACGGTTTTTAAAGCCCAATCAATCCTGGCCGCCATTTTTTCAGGCGCATACTCAATATTTTCTAGGGCAAAGACTAATTCTTCCTTCACCGTCGGCATGGCAAATTGTTGATCAGGCTGTTGGAAAAGCATGGTGACCGCTTGCGCCCATTGATTAGCCGGCAGGTCAGACACGGACTGGCCGTCAACGGTGACCACCCCACTGACCTGTCCACCATACTGGGGATAAAGACCGGCCAAGGCCTTCAACAAAGTCGACTTACCACTACCGGAAGGTCCCATCAATAGCATCAAGTCACCTTTTTTTAAGGTTAAGTCAACATTTTCTAAAACCGGCCGGTCCGGATAACCGACCGTTAAGTTCTGTGCACTTAAAGCCATCGCGTTTTACACCGATTACAGTTTAAACAGCTGTGACTTGGCCAACAGGGCGACAATTGCCTTGACCAAGACCCCAGCAAACAAGAAGATTGAAGCAAAACGGACGACAAATAAGAGCACCAATAGTCCGGGTTGATAGTGACTGTAACCAGCCACAATCAGGGACCAGGCAAAGGTCACGACCGTACCCGTCAAAGTTGACAGCCACAGGCCCAGCTGCCAGTTCCGGTAGCCAGTCAGGGCAAAGCCCAATTCTGAACCAATTCCTTGCACCAGACCAGACAGCAGGTTGCTAGCCCCAAAACTACTACCCAGCAACATTTCACCAGTAGCAGCCAGTAACTCACCAATCAGGCCGGCACCAACCCGCCGTAACAGCAAGGAAGCCAAGGGCGCGGCCATCATCCAAGGGCCCAGGGTCACCTCATCATTAAGGGCCTTTAAGCCGACCGCACCGAGCAAAGCACCACTGAGCTGGTAAACCCAGTCCATCAGCCAGTATATTAGGCCAAAGGCAATGCCGACCAGGGCCAAAAAAATAACATCACGCAGTGACCAGCGCCAACTGCTTCCGGTTGTTTGTGTTTCCATCATTAACCTCCTAGAGGTCGTCGGATATCAAAAAAACTGACCTTGTATATTGGCGTACAAGGTCAGTCTTAAAACCAGTTTCATCTCCCTACGCAGGTATTAACCTGACAGGTTCAATGGGTTTAATCTCAACCAAACGGTACCCCAGATAATCTATTTATTTAACAACGTCCCTATCTTACTGGAATTCAACCGGCCTGACAAGGGTTAATTAGGCCACAAGAAGTTACCAACAAATTGATCAACCGTAGTATTCTCATGCAGGCGGCTGTGCTGACCATCTGCGCCATGAATTGCTTTTTCCTGGTAAGAGCGGGCCCGGTCCCCTACTAGGTAGGCCAGCGATTGACTAGAAACGTTGGTCACCGAGCCATCAGAATCACTGCCATCATCCAAATCACCATAAATATTTAGGATATCAATCTGGTTTTTAGGGAACTGATCCTGGTGGTCCAACAGGTACTGGTAGTAGGAATGAATAATGGCCGGCCGGCCATCAGGAAGCAGGTAGTTTTGATGGACGGGATCATCAATGGCCCGAATGCCATCAAAATGCCCAGCCAGGGCCACGTAACGAGCTAATTGGGGCAGGCGCTGGTCCTGACCATAATCCGCCAGATAGTACATCAGACTGAGATTGCCCATCGAGTGGGCGACCACGTTGAACTTTTTGAAATGATACTCGTCGGCAGTCTTAGCCACCACGTTCTTAAACCAGGTCCCCGCAGTTTTAAAGTCAGAATTCCGGTTATTTTCATAAACCACCTGAATAATCGGGCGCTTGGTACTAGCCGTCCAGGGATGGTTAAAACTAACCTGGCCCTTGGCATCCACCCGGGCCACAATCACCTGGGTAGCCCCATAGTGTTTCCTGGCATAGGCAATCATATTCTTAGTGGAATTAGCACTGCCACCATAGCCGTGTAGGTAAAAGGTCGGCGTCGTCTCTGCCGGATTAATCTTAGGTGGCTGGGCCTGGGTGGCTAGGTACAAACCTCCTCCACCCAAAATGGCCACCAGCAAGGCAGTGCCCGCCAGCGTGAGGATTAGTTGTTTCGTCATTGGTCAGCGCTCCTATTGTTGATGGGCTTATTTTAGCCAAATCGTCCCCCTTTTACCAGCAAAAAAGCCACCGCGAAGCGGTGACTTTTCCAAAATGTTAATTACCAACGGCCGAGTGGCCTTCAGTACTAGCGTCGTAAATTGAAACATCTTTTTGAATGTTAGGAGCCTTATTACCGGCCACATTTTCAATTTGGAAACGGGGACGTTGCTTAACTTCGGTAAAGATCTTACCGATGTAAATCCCAACTACGCCAATAGCGACCAAATTCAAACCACCCAGCAGCCAGATGGAAATCATCAAAGATGACCAACCAGCCTGGGCGTGGCCCAGCATTTTTTGAACCAGGGTGTACAAAATTTGTACACCGGCAATCCCAACTACTAAGACCCCGAGGTCAAAGAGGAAACGGATTGGCTTAACACTGAAGCTGGTGATTCCATCAACGGCGAAACTAAGCATCTTCTTAAGTGGATACTTGGTCTTACCACCGTTACGGACACCACGCTCGTAGAAGACTTCAGTAGAGGGGTAACCCAAGAGGGGTACCATCGCCCGCAAAAAGACATTGCGTTCGGGTAAAGCTAACAGGGCGTCCACTGAAACCTTGCTCATTAAGCGAAAGTCAGCGTGGTTAGGGATAATTTCAACACCGAGGAAACCGGCCAACTTATAGAAGGCCATGGCCGTGTTGCGCTTGAACCAGGTATCCTTTTTCCGGCTGGAACGGACGCCATAGACAATGTCGTAACCTTCATTGTAGCGGTCCACCATTTCAGAAATCACATTTGGACTGTCCTGCAAGTCGGCATCCAGGGTGATGACAGCGTCGGCGAGCTTGTTGGCTTCAGTCATCCCAGCTAGCAGCGCTGACTGGTGACCAAAGTTACGGGAGAGCTTAACCCCCAAGATGTTCTGGTCTCGGCTTTGAGCCTCGCGAATCAATGGCCAGGTCCGGTCCTTAGAACCGTCGTCAACAAACATGATAAAGCTATCATCGGTGATTTTACCAGCCTTAATCATCTCTGAACGAATAATTTTTAACTTCGTTAGGGTGGTCTTTAAGACTTCTTCTTCGTTGTAGGCTGGTAAAATCAGTCCCAGCCTGGGTACGTGTTGCCTGACAATCATAGACGTTCCTCCTTACTTGCTAGTATCGGCATTTGATAGGTCGTAAAGGCTCGAGGACTGGTTACCACCCATCATGCCCATACCGCCACCCTGACGGGTGTTGTTGGTCGTAGTGCTGGTGGTACTAGTGCTTGAACCGTCGTAGTTAACCTTCTTACCGTTTTCTTCAACCCAGGTCAAAATCTTACCGATTTGACCAGTTGAAGACTTGCCCCGTCCGCCGATCACGAAGTACTTAATCTGTCCTTCAGCGACCAGCTTCTTGAACTGGTTCAAGGTCATGGTTGGGTCAGTTCCGTTAAAGCCACCCAGGGCCATCACGGCCTTACCCGACTTAATAATATATCCGGATGCCGTACTTGCATCACTAACACCGAAGAGGTACTTGGCGTTACCCTGGTGCTTTTCAGTGTAATCTAAGAGCTTAGTATCAACGCTTGATCCCATGCCGCCAGCCATACCAGAGCTCTTCTGGCTCAATAGGCTAGGTCCGGCAAACGGAATCTGGGCTGAACTGTGAGCAATGGTTGGCGTCAGGGCCCACCATGCTGGCAGTACCAGCACCGTCAGGGCTGAAAGAATCATCCGTGACAGGCGTAGCTGAGGCTTTTCTGGTTTAGGCAGCCACCACCAAACTGAAAGGGCGACAGCGATGACAACCAGGATAGCCGCCAAAACTGGGTAATATGACCAGGCGTAGTATACCTGCAAGGCTGAAGTTCCCACCAGACCAACGGTAATCATACCCTTGGCCAGGTAGTTCTCCTTCTTAGACTCGCCGAGCATCTTCTTAGCCGCAACCACACCGATAGCAGTCAGTGCCGCAATTGCGGGTGCCAGCATAATCGTGTAGTAAGGGTGGAAGAAACTAGCAACGGAGAAGAAGCCATAAATAGGAACTAACCAACCAGCCCAAAGGACAACGTTCTTTTGCTGGTCACTCAGCTGGTACCACTTAGCCTGGCGACGCCGGTAAGCAATCAACCCAGCCAAAGTACCTAAGATTGAGAGTGGTAGGAACCAACCAATTTGTGAACCAAGATCAACTTGGAACAAACGGAATGGTCCTGGGTTACCGATGGCAAAGGCTGAGCCCATACCACCGCCGCCCATGCCACCACGACGACCGTTCATTCGGCCAGGACCACCGTTACCGGTTGGCCGCTGACCTCCTTGACCACCAGGGCCTCCGGCAGGCATTTGACCGCCGCCTTGACCACCAGCTTGACCGGGTGCACCGGCCTGGTTGTTGTTCGTCGCGTTTTGATTATTGGTGTTATTAGCGTTGTTAGTATTATTAGTGTTGTTGTTCCTAGTTGTGGTGGTTTTCTTCTTGTTACCCATTCCTGGGAAAGCACCACCCGTACCAGTTGACTGGCCTAGGAGACGTTCAGAACCGTTGTAGCCAAAGGCCAGTTCCATCAAGGAATCGGTCTGAGAACTACCAATGTAAGGACGGTCAGCCTTGTTGACGGAGTCAACTGACATTGGATAAGCCAGGGTGAATACACCCAGAGAAACCATGCCGGCGGCCAACCAGGCCAGCCGCTTCTTCCAAGGAACCTTGATGGCAATCCAGTAGAAGACCAGCATGGCTGGCAAAATCATGAAGGCCTGGAGCATCTTAACGTTAAAGCTGATGCCCACAATGGCAAAGCTTAGTAAGACTAACCAGAAATTCTTCTTCGCCACGGCCTTGGTCAAAACATACACTGCCAGAAGCAGGAAGAAGACCAGGATGGCATCCATGTTGTTGGTCCGTTCGTTGGCAACTACCGTAGGGGTAAGTGCCATCACCAGGGCGGCAATCCGTCCTGCCCAGAGACCAAACTTAGGCGCAATCAGCTTATACATTAGATAAACTGAAGCAATCCCAGCTAAGACACTGGGCAAGACCACCGACCAACCATGGACCCCAAAGATCTTGGCTGAGATGGCCATGAACCAAAGGGCAACTGGTGGCTTGTCGACTGTAATGAAGCCGGCTGGATCAAGGGATCCATACCAGAAGTTATGCCAGCTTTGAACCATGGAGGTAATGGCCGCCGTGTAGTAGCTATTCGCACTACCGGCATCCCAGATACCCCATCCAAATAAGAATGCGCTGATGACCAGTATCCCTACGAGATACCAGTCAACCCGCCTTGTTTTTTTCATTTCCACATGCGTGCCTCCATCTGTTGATGTTTATAGAATAACCCTTTTGAATTAAAATTGCGTTAATCCAAGATAAAATCAAAATAAAAACCGACCTAAATCTTAGGCGGTTTATTCTAGGTTTATTAAAGTTTCCTTTGGAGATGGCTGTATGAATGGCTGCCAATTTGGACTTTTTTATCAAATTCAAAGCCCTGGGCCAAATATAACTTCTTGGCCCGTGGGTTCAAATCATCAACGTTTAAACCAATAATCTTGAAGCCGGCCTGGCCAGCCGCTTGGGCAGCATAGTTTAGTAGCTGACCCCCAACGCCTTGGCCGCGGGCCTGGTCACTAACGACAATCGAATCGAGGTACCACTCTTCTCCCTGCCCTTCTCGGTCAAGAAAGACCCAATCATGATAATCGTAACGATCAGCTACGATCGCTTGCAGGGTTTGGTCCAACTCAACTTCGTACTGAGCCGGATAACCAAAGGCGACCCCGACTACGGTCCCATCGTCTTGACGGGCAACTAGAGCGTGCCGATAACCGTAGTGGCTATCTGGGTCTATCAGGGAAGCCTCTCTAACGGCCGCCTGGGTCGCCCGCTTACCAATGACCTGGTAAGCGGGCACGTCCATGTCATCTAAAATCGTCTGTTCTAAGTCTAAAATCGCGGTTTGGTCAGTTGACCGCGCCGGTTCGAATTGCATAAATCCTCCATATAAGGGTAACGGGCAATAAAATGGTTAAAAAAAAAGACATCTGAAATGCCTTTTACGTCAATTACTTGACTGCATCCTTCAAAGCCTTACCAGGCTTGAATGCGGGAACCTTTGATGCAGGGATTTGGATTTCTTCCTTAGTCCGTGGGTTGCGACCCTTACGAGCTGCGCGCTCACGTACTTCGAAGTTACCAAAGCCAATCAATTGAACCTTCTCACCCTTTTGCAAGGCTTCTGAGATTGAGTCCAACACTGCGCCAACTGCCTTGTCAGCATCCTTCTTAGTTAATCCAGTCTTCTTAGCTACTGAATCGATCAATTCTTGTTTGTTAGCCATTCTTATTCTCCTAAAGAGTAAATTTGTCCTGCCCGAAGATTTCACGAAAAACTCAGGCGATGAAATCAGCCGGAACATCATTCATAACAATAGGATAGCATACCCACTCACAAAAGTGTAGCAATTTCGCCATTTTTCGCCGATTTAAAGCCATTTTCATCGGATTTAGGTGCCCTACTTCCGCTGACGAACGATGATTTTAATCGGGGTTCCTTCAAAGTCAAAGGCCGACCGAATCTGATTTTCCAAGAAACGCTGGTAGGAAAAATGCATCAGCTCGACATCATTGACAAAGACCACAAAGGTTGGCGGCTGGATAGCCACCTGGGTGGCGTAATAGACCCGCAACCGCCGGCCGTTATCAGTGGGTGTAGGGTTGATGGCAATCGCGTCCATCAAAACGTCGTTTAACGTCGATGATGGGATTCGCTTGCGGTGGTTTTCGTCAACCTTCTTAATTAAGTCCGGCAGGCGGTCTAGGCGCTTACCAGTCTCAGCCGAAACAAAGACAATCGGTGCGTAGTCTAAGAACTTAAACTGCTGCCGGATACTTTCTTCGAACTCAGTCATGGTGTGGGTGTCTTTTTCAATCAAGTCCCACTTGTTGACCACAATGACCATCGCCTTACCGGCTTCGTGGGCATAACCAGCCACGTGCTTATCCTGGTCACGGATGCCGGCCTGGGCATCGAGGACCATCAAAATGACATCACTGTCTTCAATCGCCTTCATCGCCCGCATCACGGCGTACTTCTCAGTCTTTTGGTAGACCTTACCGCGACGCCGAATCCCAGCCGTATCGACCATGACAAATTCGTCCCCTTCTGGGGTGACAAAGCGGGTATCAACGGCATCGCGGGTAGTCCCCTCAATGTTGGAGACAATCATCCGGTCCTCACCCAGCATGGCGTTGACAATCGATGACTTACCGACATTGGGCTCACCGATAATACTAAAGCGGATAGCATCATCTTCCTGTTCAGCCGCTTCATCGGGGAAGTGGGCCACGATTGCATCCAAGAGATCACCCAATCCAATCCCATGAGAACCAGAAACTGGGTAAGGTTCGCCCAGTCCCAGGGCGTAGAAATCATAGATATCAGCGCGCATCTCGGGATTATCGACCTTATTAACGGCCAAAACGACCGGCTTATTAGTCTTATAGAGCATTTTAGCCACGACCTGGTCGTCCTCGGTCAGGCCTTCCCGTCCAGAAACCACCATAACGATGACATCGGCTTCATCCAGGGCTAACTCAACCTGGGCCTTAATTTCAGTTAAAAAGGGTTCGTTCCCCAGCTCAATCCCGCCAGTGTCAATCAGGCGAAAATCATAGTTTAACCACTCCGCCGGGGCATAGAGCCGGTCCCGGGTAACGCCGGGAATATCTTCAACGATGGCCAACCGCTCACCAACCATTCGATTAAATAAGGTGGACTTACCGACATTGGGTCGGCCAACCACCGCTACCATGGGTGCTGCCATGTTTACTCCTTATCCTAACAATAAAAAAAGACCGGAAAACCCAGCCTTTTTCATTTAATTATAGCTTATCACCGAAGATGTCACCAAGCGTTGCGCCACCTTCATCGTCTTGCTGGAAGGCTGCAACATCGGCACGGGAAGCACCGCGGTTATCCTCATGACGATCACGTTGGTTGGCAGGCTTTTCTTCCAAAGCCTTCATGGATAGAGAAATCCGCTCTTCAGCAGGTTTAACATCCAACACCTGAACCTTAACCTTGTCCCCAGACTTCAACACGTCAGCTGGATTTTCAACCCGCTTGTGTGAAATTTGAGAAACGTGAACCAAGCCTTCGATACCAGGGAAGATCTCAACAAAGGCACCAAAGTCCTTAACCCGCTTAACAGTTCCTTCCAGAACCGTACCAGCTGGGGCCTTTTCAGCAACCTCGTCCCAAGGACCAGGCTGCGTAGCCTTGATTGACAGTGAAATCCGTCCGCGTTCCTGATCCAAGGCCAAAATCTTAACCTTGACAGTTTCGCCCTTAGTCAAGACATCGGCTGGATCCTTAACCCGTTCGTGGGAAATTTCAGAAACGTGTACCAAACCATCAATACCACCGAGGTCAACAAAGGCCCCGAAGTCAGTCAGGCGGGCAACCTTACCTTCAACAACATCACCTACGTTGAGGCGGTCGAAGGCTTCAGCTAACTTTTCAGCACGCTCTTGGGCAGCCACTGCCTTACGAGAAAGAATCAAACGGGCCTTGGCAGGGTCGATTTCGATTACCTCAGCCTTGATGTCTTGTCCCTTGAACTGGTTCAAATCAGAAACGAAACGTTCTGCGACCATTGAAGCTGGCACGAAGCCACGGATGCCATCAACGTCAACAATCAAACCACCGCGAACGGCGTTGATTACCTTGGCATCAACTACATCACCTTCAGCAAAGTTGAGGTGTTCCCAAGCCTTGCGGGCTTCCAAACGCTTCTTAGAAAGGAGGTATGAAACCCCATCCTTGTCGCTGCTAACATTTGAAACTACGACAGTTTCGAGAGTATCACCGACCTTCAAGTCGTCGGCCAAGTTCAGATTCCGATCGTCAGAGTACTCACGCGCTGGCACAACTCCTTCTTCACCGGTATGCAAACCAATCACGGCCTGGTTGTCGTTGTCAATTGCCAGCACTTCGCCAGTAACAACATCCCCTACCTTAATTTGATCAGCACTTTCGAGAGCCGCTAATAGCTCGTTGTTCGTATCACTCATGACGTTAAACGTCCTCCTACCTTTACACTTATAGGAGAATTCTAACAAATTTTAGTACTTTTGCATAGGGCAAAAGCATTATTTAACCGAATGATTTTGCTGTTTTTTTAAAATAATATTAGTAATTTCAGAAACGACCTGGTCGATACTTTTAGAAGTTGTATCAACTTCAATTGCATCGGCTGCCTTGGTCAGGGGACTGAGTTTGCGGTGCATGTCCTTGTAGTCCCGCTCTTCGATGTCCTTGGTCAAGGTCGCCAAATCAACATCGATGCCCTGTTCCAAGTTTTCCCGGTAACGGCGCTGAGCCCGTTCGGCCACACTGGCCACCAGGTAAATTTTAACCTGGGCGTGAGGCAAAACCGTGGTCCCAATGTCACGACCATCCATGACCACGCTGTGCTGGGCGGCAATCTCACGCTGCTTGCCCAGTAAGAACTCACGTACCTTAGGAAAGGCTGCTACCTGGGAAACATTGTTCGTAATTTCTGGCTGCCGGATGGCCTCAGTAACCTCTTTTCCATTCAAAAACACCCGCTGGAGGGGTGTTCCCGGTTCGAAGGTTATCTGCAAATCTGGTAAAAGCTGGGCAATGGCGCCTTCATCACTGTACGATAGGCCAGCCTGATGGGCGGCCAGAGTGATGGCCCGGTACATCGATCCAGTATCAACATAAACATACTGGAAATTATGGGCCAAAATTTTAGCAATGGTGGACTTACCCGCTGAAGCGGGTCCGTCAATCGCAATTTGAAAGTGAGCGTTTGCCGTCATAGTGCTTAACGAATCCTTAGTTCTTGGCCGGCGTACTGTGAATAGTTATTAACCGTAACCCCAGGGTTGAGATTAATAATCTGCTGGGTCGTCGAACCATGTGAAATAGCGAAGTTATACAGGGTCTGCCCTGGTGACAGAACCGCCGTGTTAGCGTTCGCAGCTGAAGCTGCAGCTGAGGAAGCATCGGCGGCCTGCTTGCTGCTCTCTTCGGCAGCGGCCTTGCTACTTGCGTCAGCAGCCTTACTGCTTGCGGCTGCTTCACTACTGCGAGCATCCGCTTCGCTCTGGCTACTGTCGGCCTTGCTATCCTTCTTGTCCTTGCTCTCGCTAGAACTCTTATCACTACTGTGCTTGCTTGACGAACTAGATGAACTCTTGGTGATGCCATTAGTTTTAGCATCATCAGAGCGGTTGTTGCTAGCCCAACCATAAACCGGCACACTGGCGACAATTAAGACCGTCAACAAGCCCAAAAAGAACTTTAAACCGCTGTGGCGGCTGGCCTTAGAACGGCTGCGTTCATTTCCCTGATCTGGCTGTTGGTTTTCTGTAGATTGGTGCGTTGAATCTTGTCCATTTTCTTGCATCAAAATGGCCTCCGACTAAATATTCTATCAATTGGTATAAAACCCTTACGGCCAGTTTACCACAGTCAATCTGGCTATAGATAGTAACCTTTACTTAAGATTTAAAGTTTTTCCTAAATGGCAGTAAGAGGGCCACCACTATACCGCTGGCGAAATTCCACAGGAGACCCTGCAGGAGGTTAAATGGTAAGACCATCCCCCACAGGTAAGGTCCTAAGCCCAAGATCTTTTTGATATCAAAGTGGGCAAATTCCTGGTAGAGCGGGATGGCAATCCAGAGGTTGACTAAGATGGCCACCACCGTAATCCCAACCGTGGTTACCACCAGGGCCAGGCCCTTAGCGCCCCACTGGCCTTGACGCTCAAAGTGCGGCAAGACCAGGGCTAGGAGACCAATAAAGGTCAGGGCCACCGCCAGGTTAATTGGCAGACCCAGGTAGGTATTTACCCCTTCGTTGAAGAGAATTAACTTCAAAACGGTCCGCAGAATCAAAACCCAGAGGGCGGCCCCAAAGTTCATCCAGTACAGGGCGAGGACCGCTGGCACAATTGAAAAGTCAAACTTCAAAAAGGTTGCCCCTGGAATCAAACTAAACTGGGGCACAATCATTAAAACAAAGGAAACGGCGGCTAGAATACTAATCACCGTCACCTGCCTGGTACGTAACTGGTTCATTGCTTTCTCCTCCCGGAACATAAAAAAGGCTGCTCTTTTGCCTCCGGGGGAACACAAAAAAACAGCACAAACGTGTTTTTCAACTTCTTTATACCCGACTTTACGGTCGGCCCTGGAATCTCACCAGATCAGCTGCTTGCGCAGGTCGCGGGCTTGTCGTTAAAACGCATCACCGCCGGTTAGGACTTTCACCTGACCCCGAAGTTATTTGAATAAATTGTATTGTAACATGTTTCTTTTGAAAAAACAGCTACCCCGGTTTTACTTGCGCCGCAGAGTCCGGTAGTCACCCTGCTTAAGCCGACTAACCTCTTGGTGGCTCAAAGAGCGAAATTCACCCGGTTGTAGGCCAACCAGGTCCAAGAAGGCGTAGCGTTCCCGCTTTAACTTCTGGACAGGCAGGCCCACCTTGGCCAACATCTCCTTAACCTGGTGGTGGCGACCTTCGTGAATCGTAATCCGGACCCAGCTGTTTTTCTTGCCGGCATCGACCCGTTCCACCTCAACCTGGGCGGGGGCGGTTTTGTGGCCGTTTAGGACCACACCGGAACGCAAGGGCTGCAACTGGCTTTCGGTTGCGATTCCCTGCACTTTGGCCACATAGACCTTGTCTACCCGGCCCTTAGGGTGCATAAGCTGGTTGGCCAGGGTGCCATCGTTAGTTAGCAGGAGGGCCCCGGTCGTGTCATAATCTAAGCGCCCCACCGGATAAATCCGCTCCGTTACCTCCGGCAGTAAATCAATCACGGTGGCCCGTGCCTTTTCATCGTGGTTGGTGGTCACGACTCCGCGAGGCTTATTAAGCAGGTAGTAAACTAACTTCTCGCGGCCTTCGATGGGAACCCCATCGACACTGACCTGGTCACCAGGCCCAACCTGGGTGCCTAGGGTGGTGACCACCTGACCATTAACCGACACGCGACCGTCGGTGATTAAAGTCTCGGCCTTCCGCCGCGAAGCCAGGCCCGCCTGGGCGATAACCTTTTGTAAACGTTGATTGGAACTTACCATGGCTTAATCCCTTTCTTTTGGTGTCGTCGTTTCGCCCTCCCGGGCAAAGAGATTGGCTTCCTGGCCATCTTCCAGCTGAAAATCAGTGGCGGCCTGCAGGTCTTGAATCTCTGGTAACTCGGGTAGCTCGGCCAAGTCCTTGAGACCAAAGTAGTCCAAAAAGGCTGGCGTTGTCCCGTAAACAATCGGCCGGCCAATTTCATCGAGTCGGCCGACGGCTTCAATCAGCCCCTGCTGGACTAACTTTTGAATGGTGCCGGCCGACTTAACCCCGCGGATTTGGTCAATTTCAGTCCGGCTAATCGGCTGCCGGTAGGCAATAATCACTAAGCTCTCCAGCTGGGCCGTACTGATTTTTTGGTTCAGATCCTGGTCAAAATAACGCCGGACCACTTTGCCGAGGGCTGGCTTAGTCACTAGGGCATAATCAGCACCACTGTGACGAATCATCAGGGCTGAAGGACCGTCCTGGTAACGCTGGGCCAAAACCTCTAGCAGCTGCTGGACGGCTGGTTTTTCAAAACCAGTTAGCTGGCATAAATCGGCCAAGGTCATTCCCTCGTCACCGGCCACAAATAAGAGGGCTTCAATTTGACTAATGTTATCCATGCTTCACCGCTTTAATCAAAATATCGTCGTCTTCATGGGCCTGCCAGATTTCCACCTGACCGGCCTTACTCAGCTCCAAGAGCCCTAAAAAGACCATGACCAACTTGGTCCGGGTCGGCAGGGCCGTAAAGAGCCCCGTGAAGGTGTGCTCCCGGTCCTCAGCCAAATGCTGCTTCAGATAGGCAATCCCGTCTGCAATCGTAAATTGCTCGGCCACCACCCGGCGGGTAACCGGGGCCTGGTCGCGGTGGCGGGCTAGGATGGCCGCAAAGGCCAGCTGCAAATCAACCAACTGTAATCCGGGTGTTGGCTGGGTGGTCCCAGCTGTCTCCTGGTCAATGGTCACCGGCCGGACAAAGGACTGCTGGTCCCGGTCTTCCCGCTCAGTAAAGAACTGACTGGCCGCCTGGATTTGTTGATAAACCAGGAGTTGATTAACCAGTTCATCGCGGGGATCCTGGTAGTCGTCTTCCTCATCTTCGACCTGGGGCTGGGGCAGCAAGTCCACCGACTTTAATCGAATTAAACTGGCTGCCATGACCAGGTAGTCACTGGCAATGTCTAAGGCCAAGTCCCTTTGCTGGTGCAAAAAGGCCAGGTACTGCTCAGTCACCTTAGCAATGGGCAGGTCAAAGATGTCTAACTCATTCTTCTTAATCAGGTGTAAGAGCAGGTCCAAGGGCCCCTCAAAATCCGTAATTTTAATTGTTAAACCAGCGTCTACGATTGAAACTTTCTCCACTGATTAATGATATTTTGGGTCTCAATGGTGCCCATGATAAAACAGTTCGGATACTGCTCCTGGAATTCACCAAGCATGTTGTAGTAAAACTTGGGTTGGCGCACCGCCGGCGTTAGAACAATGTGGCGGATTACCGCCAGGTCTTCTTGGTAAAACTCAACGCCCAAGACACCCTGGACCTGGTTCTCACCGCGCCGTTGCCAGACAAAGAGCTGGCGTTTACCAGCATACTGACGGTAATCGTTTAATTCACTCCGTAAATGTGAAATTTCTTTTAGGCCCGGCCACAGGGACAAAATTCCCATGACCGTCTTTTCATCATCATGACGGGCAATTCGTAACATAGCTTCCTCCTAAGCGCGGGGGTGGTACTGATCGTAGACCTCACTGAGCCGCTTCTTGGAAATGTGGGTATAAATCTGGGTGGTCGAGATGTCGGCATGGCCCAGCAGTTCTTGGACAATCCGCAAATCGGCCCCGTTTTCTAGGATATGGGTCGCAAAGGAATGGCGGAGCGTGTGGGGCGAAACATCTTTTTGAATGCCGGCCTGGGCCACCAGCTTCTTAATAATTTTCCAGACCCCCTGGCGCGACAACTGCCGGCCGTGGTCATTTAGGAAAACATAGGGATTCTCCCGGCCCTTGAGTAGGACGGGACGGGCCTGGTCAAAGTATTGTTCAAACCAGTCGACGGCCACCTCCCCAATCGGAATAATCCGCTCCTTGTCCCCCTTCCCCAGGGTCTGAATTAACCCTAGGTCTAAGTGCAAGTCGGCCATCTTTAAGTTCACCAGTTCGCTGACCCGCAAACCGGTTGCATAGAGCACCTCAAGCATAGCCCGGTTACGGATACCCAGCGGTGTTTTGTCCGTGGGTACCTGCAAGAGGGCGTCAATTTCAGCCACACTCAAAACGGCAGGCAGGTGTTCCGCCTTTTTCGGTGGTCGCACATTGGCCATCGGGTCATGGGCGATGGTGCCAGCCTGCTTTAAAAAGGCAAAGAACTTGCGCAGGGAGGTCACCATGTGAATGACGGAGCTGTTGGATTTACCGGCCTGCCGGAGCTGGTTAAGCCAGTCGAGGACATGCACATAATCCACCTGGTCTAAGGTCAGCTGCTCACGCTGTAAGTACTGGGCAAATTGGTGTAAATCCTGGCGATAACTCTTAATCGTATTTAAGGACAGCCCACGCTCAATTTGAATATAGTGCAGATAGTCTGCAATTGCATCGGTCAAGTTAACAGCCATAATCACTGAACCAAACGAATGCCGTCATCAACCTGCTCAATCAGGCGCTCCTTGTACAGGCGGCCCAAGGCCCGCTTAAACTGGCTTTTACTAAAGCCAAACTGAGCCTTAATGGCGGCTGGTTCACTTTTATCGTTAAAGGGCAGGAAGTGGTCGGCGCGCCGCTGCAACTGCAAGAGCAAGAACTGGGCATCTTCGTCCATAGTCTTATAGGCCAAGGGCTTAGTCGACAGGTTCAAAACACCGCGATCACTAATCCCAACCACGCGAGTTTTAAGCACCTCACCCAGACGGGGTTCATCATCCCGCTGGCTGGGGTGGATAAAGCCGAGCTGGTACTGATCAGTCAACACCAGGGTACCAGCCATCTTGTTCCGGTAAACCGTGGCGGTTACACTGGTTCCCTTTTCCCGTTCTTGGGGCCGACGAGCTACTGCGGCAAAGATATCGCTTTGAGCCAATTCACCCCAAAGGCGGCCCTTGCGGTCCTCCTTTAAGGCTAGCATCAGCCGGTCACCCTGCTGGGGCCAGAGCTGCTTAATAGTTGGTAAGTCATCCAGGGAGACGGCAATGTCCTTATTGGGCAGCCCAATGTCGACAAAAATTCCCAGGTCGTGGCGACTCGCAACCACCTTACCCCAGGCAAACTGGTCCTTTTGGACCTTGGGTACCTGCTTAGTAATTTGGAGCTGATGGTCCTCATTAGTGTAGGCAAAACCAGTCACCTGGCCCCCAACCTTAAGGGGCTTTTTCAACTCTGCCTTGTCAATTTGGTAGGTGTAACCGTCAACCTGGGCAAAAAAATACGCCGCATTTTCGTCGGTCACCTGTGCCCTTATATTGGTACCAATTACCGCACTCATCGCCGGCCCCTTTCACATGATTTCTGCTTTTATTGTAGCACGGCCTAAGACCGCCAAAAAGTGGCCTTACTTGTTCGCCAAAAGCTTTTTGACTTCATCGGCCACTAACTTACCGTCGGCCCGTCCCTTAACTTGCGGGGTAACCACGCCCATGACCTTACCCATGTCCTTAGGAGACTGGGCCCCGGTCTGCTGGATGGCCATCTCGATGATGGTCGTGATTTCTTCTGGCTTTAACTGGGCTGGCAGGTAGCGGTCCAAAACCTTCAGTTCCTTTTCCAGGTTCTCCATCAAATCTGGACGGTTGGCCTCCTTGAATTCCTGCAAGGATTCCTTACGCTGCTTAGCTTCCCGGGACAAAACGGCCAGTTCTTCGTTCTCTGACAGGTCGTGGTTAAGCTTAATCTGCTCGTTCATCACGGCTGACTTCAGCATCCGGATTAGTGCCAAAGTCTCCTTATCCTGGGCCTTCATAGCCGTTTTCATATCATTTTGCAAATCAGTTAGTAAACTCATTTCTTACCTCAGTATTTATTGACTTTAAAGAAAAAACGTCACCTAAGTGACGTTGGCCAAATTAACGGTTCTTCTTTTTCTTGTTGTTGCGCTTACGAGCAGCTTCTGACTTCAACTTGCGTTCAACAGAAGGCTTGATGTAAAACTCGCGCTTCCGGTATTCCTGGAGAGTACCGTCCTTTGAGACACCACGCTTAAAACGGCGCAATGCATCATCCAAAGATTCATTCTTACGAACTACGACCTTTGCCATTTCGATTCCCTCCTTTCTCGCACTTTATTTCGCGATAACGACATGCACTAAATACCTCATAATTATCCCAAATTTTTACCGGCTGGTCAAGCAGAAACTTGCTTAGAGGTCCGGTTCATAGAAGCGGCCCCGGGTATGCTCAATCTTCCAAGCACTGGAAAAGGCATGGGGATCAACCTCATCAATCGCCTTGCGCAGGTCGGCAATTTCATACTGGGTAATCACCGTCAGCAGGATTGAGCGATCCTTGCCGGTATAACCACCATGGGCATTGTCAATCACCGTCACCCCACGGCGCATGTTGTGCTGGATGGCCTCCACCATTTCTTCGGGCTTGGTGGTAATAATCATCTCCTGCATCTGCTGCTGGCGGGTGTAGAAGAAATCAATCATCCGAGAACTAATCACCACCCCGATAATGGAATACAGGGCGTATTTCCAGCCATAGCTAATGCCGGCCCCAATCATAATCAGGGTGTTAAAAGCCAGGTTAACGGTCCCAACCTTATAACCCAGGTGGCGTTTAACCAGCATGCCGATAACGTCTAGGCCACCGGTACCAACACCACAGCGCAGGGCCGTTCCAACCGCCATGCCGTTTAAGGCACCCCCAAAAATCGCATTAATCAAGGGGTCGGGCGTCAGAATCGTGGAAGTTTGGAAAACCGGCACAAAGGCTGCACTTAGTAGGACGGCTAAGGTGGTAAAGATGGCAAAGCGCCAGGATAATTTCCACCAGGCCAGGGCCAGCATGGGCAGATTAACGACCGCCAGGGCCCAGGCAATTGAAATGTGGCCACCACTGGCTGAAGCTACCAACTGAGAAAATCCAGTAAAGCCAGAGGAATAAATGTGGCCTGGTAACCAGAAATAGTTCATGGCCACCGCAACAATAATCGCGTAAAAGACTGCGCCACCAATCTGCTTCACATAATCATGGCCCAAAAAATTAAGGTAAAGATTTCGAAGTTTATCCATGTTTACTTACTTGTTAACCTCAGTCAAAGCGATTAATCTTCAGGTTCTTCAACCGTCAAACCCAGCTCCAGCAACTGCTTAGGGCTGACCGTGGTTGGCGCCTCAGTCATTGGTTCAGTTGCGCGTGAATTCTTAGGGAAGGCAATCACGTCGCGGATGTTATCCCGGCCAGCCAGCAACATGGCTAGACGGTCCAAACCAAGGGCAATCCCACCCATTGGTGGGAAGCCATACTCCATTCCTTCTAACAGGAAGCCAAAGGCTTCCTGGGCCTGGTCTGGGGTAAAGCCAAGGGCCTTAAGCATCTTTTCTTGGATATCGGTCCGGTGGATACGGATTGAACCAGAGCCAAGTTCATACCCGTTTAAGACCAAATCGTAACTTTGGGCATGGGCCTGGTGAGGGTCTTCTCCTTCATCCAGGTAGTGCAAATCCTCTTCATTTGGCATGGTGAAAGGATGGTGGGCTGCAATCCAGCGGCCAAAGTCCTCTGAATATTCAAAAAGTGGCCAGTCGACAATCCAGGCAAAGCGCCATGGCCGATCAGTATCAATTAAGTCCAGTTCAGCGGCAGTACTGCGCCGTAGGGCATCCAAGGAAGCCGCCACGATGTCACGACGGCCAGCCCCGAAGAGAATCAAGTCGCCCTGACTCGCCTGGGCACCGTCAATAATGGCCTGCTTGTCTTCATCAGTAAAGAACTTCGCAATCGGTCCGGTTAAGCCTTCATCAGTGTACTTAAGCCAGGCCAATCCCTTGGCCCCGAAACGTTCAATGTACTGGGCTAATTTGTCAATATCCTTACGGGAATAATGGTCAGCCCCACCAGGTACTGCTAGGGCCTTCACTACCCCACCATCTTGGACGGCGCGGGAAAAGACGCCAAATTCAACGTCTTTAACCTGTTTAGACAGGTCATGAATTTCATAGTCAATCCGCAGGTCCGGCTTATCGGTACCAAAGCGGTCCATTGATTCCTGCCAGGTCAACTTATCAATTTTTTCAGTGTCGAGGTCAAAGTCAGCTACGTCGTGCATGATTTGCTTAACCCACTGATTGACCAGTTCCTGGATTTGCTGGGCTGACATAAAGCTGGTTTCCATGTCCAACTGGGTAAATTCCGGCTGGCGGTCACCACGCAGGTCCTCATCACGGAAGCAGCGGGCAATCTGGAAGTAACGGTCAAAGCCAGCCCCCATCAGTAGTTGCTTGAATAACTGGGGTGACTGGGGCAGGGCGTAGAAAGATCCTGGGAAAATCCGGGATGGCACCAGGTAGTCACGGGCCCCTTCTGGGGTTGACTTAGCCAAATCGGGGGTTTCGATGTTAATAAAGTCATGGCTGTCCATGAACTGCATGGCCGAAGCCATAATTTTAGAACGAATCCGCAGATTACGCTGCATTTCTGGCCGGCGCAGGTCTAAGTAACGGTACTTGAGCTTTAGCTCTTCGTTGGCATTAACCCCGTCTTCGATGTAGAAAGGTGGTGTCTTAGCGCCAGCTAAGATTTCAGCTGAGGTGACATCAACTTCGACCTGGCCGGAACGCAGCTTAGGGTTGGCCTGACTTGGATCACGCTTCACGACGGTGCCAGTTACGGCCACCACGTATTCGTTACGCATTTCTTCGGCCACGGCCAAGGCATCGGGGTGCTTGGCGTTGAAGGTCAGCTGCAAAAGCCCCTCCCGGTCACGCAAGTCAACAAAGACTAGGTCACCAAAATTACGGCGCTTTTGAACCCAACCGGTCAAATGAACCGTCTGGCCCAAGTAGCTTTCATCGATTAGACCTGCATAAGTAGTTCGTTCCATTATTCTGCTTCCTTTCCAGTCGCTGCCATTAGCTCAGGGATTTTCTTAGATAAGTCGCTCCAGGCCACCTGGACCTGATCGCCACTTTCCATATCCTTAATTTGTACGGATTGGTCGGCCAGTTCTTGGTCACCCAAGGTTGCCACAAAGCGGGCCTGGTGTCGGTTGGCCGCCTTAAACTGGGCCTTGGCCGAACGACTCAGGTAATCCCGTTCAGCACGGTATCCCAGATGACGAATCGTCTGGACAATTTTCAGAGCGGCTTCGTCGGTATCCGCGCCGATATTGACCACGTAGAAGTCTAGTGGACTTTGCTGGCGGTCAGCATCGGTCGCCGCCTGACTATTTAACAGTGATACTAGGCGCTCTTCCCCAATTCCAAAGCCAATTCCGGGGGTTTCGGGTCCGCCAAACTGCTCAACCAAGCCCGAATAGCGGCCACCACCGGCAATGGTAGCAGCTCCCTTGAGCTCGTCGTCGCTGGTCATAATTTCAAAAATCGTGTCGTTGTAGTAATCCAGACCACGGACTAAGTTAGAATCAATTTCATAGTCAATCCCTAAATCACCTAAGAGGGTCAAAACCTCCTCCCAGTGGGACTGGGAAGCCTCTGACAGGTAATCACCAATGACCGGTGCATCGGCCACGATGGCCTGGTCCTTAGGATCCTTGGAATCCAAAACCCGTAGGGGATTCTTCTCTAACCGGTTCTTTGAGTCAGTGGATAATTCGTCAAAATGAGGCTTCAAATAGTCAATTAAGGCCTGACGGTAGGCTGCCCGTGATTCTTGGTCACCCAGACTGTTAATGGCCACCTTCAGGTTCTTTAGTCCCAGGGTTTGGAAGTAATCGACCAACATGGCGATGACTTCCACGTCTAAGCTCGGTGCATTTGAACCAAAAACCTCAGCCCCAATTTGGTGGAACTGGCGGAAGCGACCGGCCTGGGGCCGCTCATAGCGAAACATCGGTCCGATGTAAAAGACCTTGTAAGGCTTCTCAAATTCGGGACCGTAGAGCTTATTTTCCACGAAGGCCCGTACCACCCCAGCCGTTCCTTCCGGACGCAGGGCCATGTGGCGGCCACCCTTATCCTCAAAGTCGTACATTTCCTTGGTGACCACATCCGACGTATCGCCGGCTGAACGGGCAAAGAGATCAAAACTTTCAAAGTGTGGGGTCCGAATTTCACCAAAGCCGTACCGGCTAAAGACTGCCCGCGCAACTTCTTCAACGTGCTGCCACTGGGCCGTTTGTTCTGGTAATAAATCGGCCGTTCCCTTAGGCCGCTGAAATGTTGGTTTTGCCATAATGTCTTGCACCTCGCGGTGCATCCTCCTCGCTTAACACCAGTAAAAATTAAAAAGCGCCCCAACGAAATAAATCGTTAAGGGCGCTTGCGCACGGTACCACCTTAGTAATCACACCAACTAGGTTGGTGTGCTCAAACCACTTATCGCGTGGGGACGGGCTGGGACTACCAGCCACCTCCAAGGTGTCTTGGTTAAGTTAGTGACCCGCTTCCATCAACCGCGGGCTTTCTGAATCACCAAGGCTTAACCTTTCCCTGTTCATCGGTGTTTAATATGCCTTAATTCTAGCAGAATCCCCTGCCCTGTCAAGAGCCAGCACCAGCACCGTTAAAACTTAGCGTTGTTCGGGCTGGAGCCGACTAGCAGCCTGGGCCTGAGTCGCTTTTTTCAACAACCAGGACACGCCGGCAATCACGGAGTTCATGATGTAATAGGCGTACTTGGCCACGTTAGCGTAGTTCCTAAGCGTCAAGGACTTCCCCAGCTGGGCCAGGTTGTAAACGGCCCAGAAACTCCACTGAGAAGGCAGCTTCAAGACGTTTAAAACATTGGCAATCAGCGACAGGGTAAAGGTAATCGAGGCAAAGTAGAAGAGCACATCCAGGGGCCAGTGGGCCAAGTAGGCATAGGCAATGTAATTTAGGCCAAATCCCAGGACAAAGGCGCCAATGATAATGCCGGTTAAAATCCAGGCAAAGTTTTTCTGGTAGCCAAAGCGGCCGGCATACTTATTTTTCCAGTTATAACTGGCCTGCCAATTCAAATAGACCGAAACCGGGTAGGTCAAAATGGCACCAACATTTCCTAGTAAGAAATCAACCAGGCCGGAAAAGAAGGCGGTCATCCAGCCGATAATGTTACCCCAGTTGTTCAACTTGGCCGTTAAGCGCGTTGACATAATTGAAGCAATCGATGACAGCGTTGAAATAATCCCAATCAAAGGCAGGGACAGAATGGGGTTGTGCATCGAGCGAAAGAGCCAGGAAGCACTAAGCGGGGTCTTATAGTACCCCAACACCCAGACCGTTACTAAAACAATAGCAATCCCGATAACATCAAAGTACTTTGAGTCCGAAATTGCCTGCAATCTTTTATCCATGATTCATCCTCCAGTTTGTTTTTATTATCGGAGCCGTACGGGGAAGAAAACGCTCCGTTAACAACGTCCATTGTAACAGGGTTAGTCAAATAATTTTATTAAGATTGTTATTTTTTGGACAAACGGGACTTTCCAAAAATGAGACCAACCAAAAAAGTCCCCTTTGGGGACTAATCTTTTGTACTAACGTGATAACCCTTCTGAAATTTTATCCAGGTTCCACTTCATCATGCCGTAGTAAGTGTCACCGGGCTGACCCTCCTTGGCCAGCGAATCTGTGTAGACCTTGGAATAAATTGGCAGACCAGTTTCCTTGGATACCTTTTCCATCGACTTAGGTGAAACCGAACTTTCAACGAAAAGCGAAGGTACCTTAGTCGCCCGAATCTTTTCCAGCACTAACTTCATTTGTTCGGGGGTTCCCTGGGCTTCCGTATTAATTTCCCAAATAAAGGCCGGTGTCAGGCCATAAGCTGCTGAGAAATATTTGAAAGCGCCTTCTGAAGTCACCAGAAGCTTTTTATCGTCCGGAATGGCACTGAACTTGGTCTTGGCGTCCGCATCCAGGGCGGTGAGCTTGGCCACGTAGGCGTCTGCATTTTGCTTATAAGTCGCCGCATTCTTGGAGTCCTTTTGGCTCAAGACCTTCTCAATGTTGCGGACATACTTAATCCCATTTTGGATGTCTAACCAGGCGTGGGGGTCGAGTTCGTTCTCCTTGCCCTTGTCAGTTAGATGCTTAGCTTCGACCCCTTCTGAGACCGCAAAGACCTGCTGATCAACCTTCTTACCAGCCTGTTCATACATTTTCTTAAACCAACCCGAACCGCCAGTCTCCAAGTTCAACCCGTTATGAAAAAGCACATCAGCTTCCTGGGTGGCTTTGACGTCTTGGGGACGGGGCTCATACTCGTGGGGATCATTTCCCCGTGGTACCAGCGTGTGTAGGTCAACCTTATCACCGGCCACCTCAGCGACCATGTCACTAATAATTGAGTTGGTCGAAACTACCTGTAGGTGATTGTGCTGTTTGGTTTTGCCACTCTGACTGCTATTTAAAAACCAAACGACCCCACCTAAGACAGCAACCACTGCCAAGGCGACTGCCAGTAAACGTTTTGTCATGTTAAATTTTCTCCATTTTGTCTGGGACCGTTAGGTCCGGTATCATCTTCTTTCGTTTTTACTTTATTTGATTCGCCGCTTAAAGAGTAATCCCTGCCGCGGTGAAAAGAGAAAGGCTAGGGCAAAAAATACTGCCGCCGTTAGCACAATCGCTGGACCAGAAGCCCAGTTAAAGGTGTAGCTCAAATACAGGCCAACCACTGAGGCCAGGACCGAGAAGATTGCGGCGACCGTCAACATCGTTGACAGGCGTCGTGTCAGCAAGTAAGCGGTGGCAGCCGGCGTAATCAGCATGGCCACAATCAAGATAATCCCAACCGTCTGCAAGGCCGTCACCGTTACCAGGGTCAGAATTAACATGAGGGCATAGTGAACCAGCTGTGTCTTTAAACCGTAGGCCCGCGCATAGGTGTTATCAAAGGAAGTAATTAAGAGTTCCTTATAGAACACGACCACAAAAAGCAGGACCAAGACCCAAACTACTGCCGTCGTGAGCAGGTCGCTGTCCGAAACGGCCAGGACATTTCCAAATAGGATGTGGTGTAGATTTGTAGTTGACTCAGCCATGGAAATCAAAATGAAACCCAAGGCGAAGAAGGCTGAGAAAACAATCCCAATTGCCGTATCATTCTTTAACTTGGATTTGGCACTCACTAAGCCAATTAAAAGCGCCGCTAAAATACCAAAAATCGAGGCCCCCAGGAGGAGGTTAATGCCTAACATATATGCCACCGCCACTCCTGGCAGAACAGCGTGGGAAATGGCGTCGCCCATCAAAGACATGCCCCGTAAAATAATGAAGGAACCAATAATGCCCGACATAATCCCAACCAGGATTGCCGTGATTAAGGCCGTTTGCAGGAAGTTATAGCGGAGTAAACCGTCAATAAAGTGTCCAATACTAGCCATGAGCCGCCTCCTGTTCATCAAACAAAATCGTCGACAAATCCCCGCTAAAGGCGGTCGCAACGTTTTCCTTGGTGAAAACATCTTCGGTTTTACCAAAGGCAACCAAACCGTGATCAATAACGGCCAAATCATCAAAGTAAGCCGTTACCTTGTTCAAATCATGATTGATGACAATCACGGTCTTTCCCTGGGACTGCCACTGCTTTAAAATGGCCACAATTTCAGCTTCAGATTTCATGTCAATCCCGACAAAGGGTTCGTCTAGGATAATGACATCGGCGTTTTGAACAATGGCACGGGCAATAAAGACCCGTTGCAGTTGACCACCAGATAATTCGCCAATCTGACGCTGGGCAAATTCAGACAGCTTAACATCAGCTAAGGCGGCCATCGCGGCCTGCTTTTCTGGTTTTCCCGGCACCTTAAACAGCCCCAGGTTGGGATACGTGCCGGTCAGGACCGTATCAAAAACATTAATCGGGAAGGTTAAATCTAGGTCGGCCCGTTGCTCAACGTAGGCAACCTGCTTTAACTGCTTTGAAATGGGCGAACCATTCAGGGTTACTACCCCACTCTGCCGGTCAATCAACCCCAAAATGCCCTTGATTAAGGTGGATTTACCGGCCCCGTTGGGTCCGATAATGCCGGTAATTCTTCCGGGGGCAAACTGGATTGAAAGGTTCGTGAAGACCGGTTGCCCGTCATAGGCAACCGTCATATCGCGGACTTGAATCATTTACTCTCCTAATGCAGCGCATTTATTCGAGAATTTGATTTTAACTATTTTGTTGTCAGCCGGTATTTCTACACAAAAAAGGCGCGTTTAAAATCTAAGAATCGAAATAAGTGCGTCGTGCGTGCTTGTGCGGTTGTCATTTGAAAATTAGTGAACTATCAACTGGTTGCTTCTGGACTGACACAGCTAGTTGATAACCATCAATTTATCAGAAACATCATATCGGCATTACCTAGCCGCTGTCAATCAAATTGAGTTTGAAGGACAATTATGGTCTTTCTAAATACTTGGTTAAAAATGAATTCACCAAAAAAGCGACCCAAACCATGGGTCGCTTTTATTTTAGCAAGGTCACAAAGGAGCTAGCGGGATTTGAACCCGCACACCGCCAAATGACGGCTCGACGGATTTCGAGTCCGCTGCAGTACCAGATTGTGCCATAGCTCCATCATGGTCACCACTCTGGATGACCAATTGAATTTACTTTGAACCCGCCTTACGGCGCTTAGCAGCCTTTTCACGCTCAGAAGTGTTCAAGATAGCCTTACGGATTCGAACATTTTCTGGGGTAACTTCCACGTATTCATCATCGTTCAAGAATTCGAGCGAAGCTTCCAAGTTCATGTCGCGCGGCGTCTTAATTGAGGCCGTTTGGTCCTTGTTGGAAGAACGGACGTTTGACTGAGGTTTAGCCTTGGTAACGTTGACTGAGATATCGTTGTCACGGGCGTTCATCCCCACAACCATACCTTCATAAACATCGACACCGGCACCAACAAACATCTGGCCACGGTCTTCGACACCCATGATGGCATAGTTAGTCGTCTGACCCTGGTTGATTGAAACCAAGGCACCGTTACGACGACCTGGCTCCCAGTTCTTAACCACTGGACGATACTCAGCATAGGTGTGGTTGTAGATACCATAACCGTGGGTAGCCGTCATGAATTCAGTTGAATAACCAATCAGGCCACGTGATGGGGCCATGTAAGTCAAACGGGTTTGGCCGTTACCAACTGATTCCATGTTCTGCATTTCACCCTTACGCTGGTTCAAAGAGTCGATTACCGCTGAAGAGTACTCGTCAGGCGTATCGATTTGAACGGATTCGTAAGGTTCCATCATCTCACCGTCAATCTCACGGTAGATAACCTGAGGACGGGAAGCTTGCAATTCAAAACCTTCCCGGCGCATGTTTTCAATCAGGATGGACAGGTGCAATTCACCACGTCCGGAAACCAGCCAAGCACCAGCCTGGTCAGTATCTTCAACCCGCAAAGAGACATCGGTGTGCAATTCACGATGCAAACGGTCATCAATTTGGCGGGCCGTCACGTACTTACCTTCACGACCAGCAAAGGGACTGTCGTTTTGACGGAAAGTCATCTGCAGGGTTGGTTCATCAATCCGCAGCAGAGGCAGGGCTTCTGGGTGCTCAGGGTCAACAACCGTCTCACCCACGGAAATATCTTCCATTCCAGAAACGGCAATCAAATCACCAGCCTCGGCTTCTTGGATTTCAACCTGGTCCAAGCCAATGAAACCAGACAGCTTAGTAACCCGGAAGGATTGGGTTGAACCATCCAACTTCATCACTTCAACGTTGTCACCAACCTTGATCTTACCGCGCTTAACGCGACCGATTCCAATCCGGCCCACGAAGTCGTTATAATCCAGCATGGCCACTTGGAACT
The DNA here is from genome assembly GCA_029392055.1 of Leuconostocaceae bacterium ESL0723. Lineage (GTDB taxonomy): Bacteria > Bacillota > Bacilli > Lactobacillales > Lactobacillaceae > ESL0723. Next base: position 878,045 of record CP113928.1, read on the forward strand.
GCAGGGGCTCATCTGAGTTATCAACTGGGGCAGGAATGGTCTTAAAGACCGTGTCAAAGACTGGCTTCATCGTGTGTTCCTGGGTGCTAACATCTGGATCGTATGATGAAGTTCCGTTCATAGCTGACGTATAAATCACTGGGAAGTCCAGGTCATCTTCATCAGCACCAAGCTCGATAAAGAGGTCCAAAACTTCGTCAACCACTTCTTCAGGACGGGCACCAGGACGGTCAACCTTGTTGACAATCACGATTGGCGTCAGGTGCTGTTCGAAGGCCTTCTTCAGCACGAAACGAGTCTGGGGCATGGTTCCTTCGAAGGCATCGACAACCAACAAAACACCGTCAACCATTCCCATGATACGTTCAACTTCACCACCGAAATCCGCGTGGCCAGGGGTATCCAAGATGTTAATCTGCTTGTCCCCAACCTTAACGGCCGTGTTCTTGGAAAGGATGGTAATTCCACGTTCCTTTTCAATATCGTTGGTATCCATGGCCCGGTCCCCAAGGGACTCTTCCTTACGGGCGTCCATGGTATCAGACTGCTTTAGTAGCTCATTAACCAGGGTCGTCTTACCGTGATCGACGTGGGCAATGATTGCGATGTTACGAATGTCTTCGCGTGTTTTAGCCAATTTCCAGTGCTCCTTTTTTCATACTACGCACAAGTAAAAGCTAGGAGAGTCAACCCTCCTAGCTTTTTAACAACGTGATCACTTCACGATGCGCACTGCTTGTAGTCACTATTACTGCGTTTGATGATAGCATATCCAACGGCTTACCGTCAACATTTGTCACCTCTAGGCCCAAGGTTTTCGCCATGACCTGACCGGCAGCAAAATCCCATGGTTGCAACTCGGCATAATAGCCATTTAACTGGCCGGCCAAGATACGGGCAAAGGTGATACCGGCCGAGCCAAGCACGCGGAAGGCCAGGACTGACCGGCCCACTTCCTGGTAGCTGCTATCGGCCTGCATTAGGTGGCGCCCACTCAGGGCAAAGACCGCTTGGTCTAGGTTGACGTCTGGTTGTTTGGGTAGCTGCTGGTCATTTTCAAAGACGCCCATCTCAGGGCCACCATGGAAAATATGGTGGGCCATGACGTCGATAATCCAGCCCAGCTTAGGTTCGCCGTCGCGGTACCAGGCCACCATAATGGCAAAGTCGGTGTGTTCATGGACAAAATTCATGGTGCCATCAATTGGGTCCACAAACCAGACATCTCCGCTCATATCAGCCGGATGGTCACCGAAACCTTCCTCACTAACCACCTTGGCGCCCGGATCCAAGGTCCGAATCTGTTGGTCGAGCCACTCTTCGTTACTCCGGTCAACATTGGTGACCAGGTTACGGGCGTCATGGCCCTTGGTTGAAACGGTTAATTTATGGGTCACCGCTTCTCGGGCCTGGGTGGCCAGTTGCTCTAACCAGCCCACGACCGTTTGGTCGACTGCGGCCAAACTCATTGATTTAAAATCCGCTGTCATCGTTTTACCAACTCCCCTTTTTGATTACTTACCCACTGGGCAGTCTGATAAATCTGGTGCCCAGTCTGCCGCTTAAAGTCACGGTCAAACTGCTTTTGCTCACTCATTGCTGGCATCACCGCCTTGAAGGCCGCATAGTCCTTCAAAAACTTGTTACGTCGCACGCCGTCCTCGTACACTGACAGGACGTCGTCGACCAGGTTTGCCACCGCAATAATATCAGCAGTGTCCCAGTTAGCATCAATCGGTAATTGATAGTTTTCCATGTACCTATTTTAACATAAGCCGCCATTGAACCGGACCTAATCCCGCAAATTATGCCTACCAGTAGGCTGCAAAACCAGGATTATAACCACGCTGCCGACAGTCCTGGACAAAGCCCTGATAAACTGCCAACCGCTGGTCAGGTGGGACTGATTGCCAGTCCTGCCAGTCAGAGACCCCGCCACCCTTGACGATGTCGGCATAGTCCCCTAAGTGGCCCCAATCGTCAAAGTCGTGTTCAAAGGGCCAGTAGTGCACCGCTAAGCGTCGGACGTCCGCATCAACAGGATGGTGAATGTCCAAGAGCCGGTGGCTGCGGTGGTGAGGACGACCGTAGTTAAAGGATTCGGTATTAGCCACGGGACCAAGCTTTTCGGGCTGGTATTGGTCAGGATTGCTATCGATTTGGCCACCCTCAGTTTGCTTTAAGACCTGCCACTGACTGACAAAGTTGCCATCCGCTAAGCTGACGATAAACTCTGACATTTTTTCGTCCTTGGGTACCTGGACCTTAAACTGATGGGGATAGTCAAAGGCTCCAAAGGTGCGGTTGTGGTAGGTCGCATCGGTCCGGTAATCCGCCTCTAAGTTGAAGGCTGTTAGGTAGGACCTTAGCTTTGAAAAATCATTATCGCCATCGAAGTGCTGCTGAACATAGGCCAAATTATGGCGGTCAATCCAGTAACGCAACAGGTGCACCTGCTGGGCTAAGCGACCGTCTGCTGTGTTCTGCTCGGCGACCCAGGCTAGGTCATGAGCGGTACGGCGGGCAAAGGCCCGTTGCACATCCCGGCGAAAAAGCTTTAAAAAAGTACCATGCGGTGGCAAATCCGGGTCAAATGCCGCGGGGCCCTTTAGCTGTAAAAAGCCATCCTCGTCAAGTTCTGCCCCTAACTGGTTCAAAACCAGGCATATTCGTTTCTTAGCTGACCAAAAACTAAACCGGTAGGCCCAGGTATAAGGACCAGAGCCAATTTTGGCCAAAGCTTGAATGAAATCGTCACCGGTCACACCCTCAGCTTGCTGGCGGGCCCAACGCTTAAAATACAGTCCCAGCGCTGCCACAACATGTTTAGGCCATCCCTGATTGAGGAGTTCCTGGCGCTGAATTGAACTCAGTTTTAATCTCGAAACCGCCATGGCAGCCCCCTTTCTTGGCGTGATTTTGTCCGTCATTATCATAACCAAAGCTTGACCGGTTTGGTATACTAGACTGGTAAATTAACCGGAAGGAGCCCGTTATGAAAGTCCGTTTTACCATGGATAAAATCACGCGGGACGGTGACCCCGTCCTCCGTCAAGTCGCTAAACCAGTCCCCTTTCCCCTTAGCGAGGAAAACCGGCAACTGGCAAAGGACATGATGACCTACCTGGAGGTATCCCAGGATGACAAGTTAAATGAAAAATACGGACTACGGCCCGGCGTTGGCCTGGCAGCACCTCAAGTCGGTGAATCCTTACAAATGACTGCGATTTTAATCCCCAGTCAGGACGTCAAGGCTAGCAGCAACGACCAAGATGAGACGCCAGACAATGACCAGGAAAACCAGGAAGAAGCCGAACCCTTCTTCAAGGGCGTCATCTTTAATCCGGTCATTGTCAGTGAGGCGGTTAAGCGCGGCGCCCTCAGTGTTGGGGAGGGTTGCCTGTCAGTTGACGAGGACGTACCTGGCTTTGTCCCCCGCTCTAACCGAATTACTGTCCGTTACCAGGACGAAGACGGTCAAACCCAAACCATCAAGCTCCGGGGTTACCCAGCCATCGTTTTCCAGCATGAAATTGATCACCTACACGGTCACCTATACTACGACCACATTAACCGCCAGGATCCCTGGCACATCGATGACAACACCCATTACATCGAATAAAAAACCAGCCGGCAAACACCGGCTGGTTTTTTGTTTTAAAAGAGACCGCGCTTTTTATTACGCTGAATATCGGATGCCTGGGCAAAATCCTCCAGGGCAGTCTTCTGGTCCTTGTTTAACTTAGTAGGAACGGTCACGTTAATGACCACGAACTCATCCCCGTTACCACTACCGTGCAGGCGGGGAGCGCCCTTACCAGCCAGGCGGAAGCGCCGGCCATTTTGAGTACCGGCTGGAATCTTCAACTTCACTTCACCATGGACGGTCTTAACTGGGATTTCGTCACCCAGGGCGGCACTAACAAAGTTAATGTCTTGCTGGATGAAGAGGTTGGCCCCGTCACGTTCATAACCTTCCTTAGAAGGGGCAACTTGGAAGACCACGTACAAGTCTCCTTGAGGTCCGCCGTTAACCCCGGCTTCTCCCTGACCAGCCAAACGCAGCTGCTGACCGGTTTCAACCCCAGCTGGCACCTTAACCTTGACTTCGTGTTCGTTACGACCATCAGACTGACGGCTGTACTTAATGACCTTTTCCGTACCAAAAATCGCTTCTTCAAAGCTTAGCCGCATCCGATACTGAAGATCTTGACCCTTACGGGGTGCGTTAGGATCAAAGCCGCCACCAAACATCTGGCTAAAGATATCTCCCAAATCGGAGAAGTCGCTAAAGCCACCTTGGCCGCCACCGAAACCACCGAAACCTTGACCACCGCCAAAGCCGCCCTGGCCGTTGGCTCCAGCTGAGCCAAACTGGTCATACTGGGCCCGCTTCTGGGGGTCACCTAAGGTTTCAAAGGCCTCCTGGACCTCCTTGTACTTGTCCTCGGCCCCTGGCTCATGGTTCAAATCGGGATGGTACTTTTTGGAGAGCTTCCGGTAAGCCTTCTTAATTTCATCTTGGCTGGCGTTCTTATCGACGCCTAAGCGCTCATAAAATTCAGTGTTGTTCACGTGCTTACTCCTTTTTTAAGACTATGTACATAGACCGCCCCGTGATTGCTCACCGGCGGTCTATCTAATCAAACTAGTTCATAACTGAAGTTTAACTTTACTTCTTCTTGTCGTCAGGGTCAACTTCTTCGAAGTCACCATCAACGGTGTCGTCACCCTTCTTCTGACCATCTTCGGCCTGGCCTTGTGCTTGGCCGTCCTTAGGAGCAGCCTGCTGGTAAAGCTTTGCAGCTAATTCACCGGCAACCTTGGTCAGGTCATCTGACTTGGCCTTCAAATCGGACAGGTCAGCGTCTTCAGCCTGGGCAGCATCCTTAGCCTTCTTTAAGGCATCCAAAGCGTCCTGAGTAGGCTTCTTGTCGCTATCTGGCAACTTGTCGCCGACTTCTTCTAAGGTCTTTTCAGTCTGGAAGATTAACTGGTCAGCGTTGTTGCGCGTCTCCACGTCTTCCTTCTTCTTAGCATCGGCCGCTTCGTTAGCCTTGGCATCGTTCATCATCTTCTCGATGTCTTCGTCAGAAAGGCCACCAGCAGCTTGGATGGTAATCTTCTGTTCCTTCTGAGTACCCAAATCCTTGGCGGAAACGTTAACAATACCGTTCCGGTCAATGTCGAAGGTAACTTCAATCTGAGGAACCCCACGTGGGGCAGCTGGAATATCAGCTAACTGGAAACGTCCCAGGGTCTTGTTATCGGCAGCCATTGAACGTTCACCTTGCAAGACATGGATATCAACGGCTGGCTGGTTATCAGCAGCAGTTGAGAAGACCTGTGACTTAGACGTTGGGATGGTCGTATTACGATCAATCAACTTGGTGAAGACACCACCCATGGTTTCAATACCAAGGGAAAGTGGCGTAACATCAAGCAAAACCACGTCCTTCACGTCACCAGTAATGACACCACCTTGAACAGCGGCACCAAGGGCAACGGCTTCATCAGGGTTGATGGAGTGGTTAGGCTCCTTACCAGTCAACTTCTTAACAGATTCTTGAACAGCTGGGATACGAGTTGAACCACCGTTTAGGATAACTTCATCGATGTCATCAAACGACAGACCAGCATCCTTCAGGGCGTTCAAGACTGGTTGCTCAGCCTTCTTAACCAAGTCAGCCGTTAGCTCATTGAACTTTGCCCGTGACAGGGTCGTTTGCAAGTGCAAAGGTCCCTGGTCGCCAGAAGCAATAAATGGCAAGTCAATCTGAGCTTCGTTGGCTGATGACAAAGTCTTCTTTGCTGCTTCAGCGGCATCTTTCAAACGCTGAAGAGCCAACTTGTCTTCCTTCAAATCAATGCCGTGCTCAGCCTTAAACTGGTCAGCCAGGTAGTCAATAATCTTGTTATCGAAATCATCACCACCAAGGTGAGTATCACCGTTAGTTGACAGCACCTCAAAGACACCATCACCTAACTCCAGGATGGAAACATCAAAGGTTCCACCACCAAGATCGTAAACCAGAATCTTCTCATCACGGTCGAGCTTGTCCATACCATAAGCCAGGGCAGCAGCCGTAGGCTCGTTGATAATACGCTCAACATCCAAACCGGCAATCTTACCAGCATCCTTAGTAGCCTGACGCTGGGCATCGTTAAAGTAGGCAGGGACCGTAATGACGGCCTTGTCGACCTTTTCACCAAGGTAATCTTCAGCGTAAGCCTTGATATATTGCAGAATCATGGCCGAAATTTCTTGAGGCGTGTATTCCTTACCATTGGCCTTAACCTTGTAACCAGCCTCACCCATGTGAGACTTGATTGAAGAAATGGTATCGGGGTTAGTGATGGCTTGACGCTTTGCCACGTCACCAACTTGGATTTCACCGTTCTTAAATGAAACCACTGATGGGGTCGTCCGACCACCGTCTGGGTTAGTGATAATCTTAGGTTCGCCACCTTCAAGGACGGCTACTGCTGAGTTTGTCGTTCCCAAATCAATACCAATAATTTTTGACATGTAAGTAACTTCCTTTTCTTTTAATCTGTGTTAAATCATTTCATAACTTTTTTAGGTGTGGTGCTAGTCAGCTAGCTGAATCACCCGGCCTTATTTTGCGACGGCCACCATGGCTGGCCGGATAACCCGGTCATGTAGGCGGTAACCCTTCTGCAAAACTTGGGCAATGTGGTCAGCCGGTACATCCGCATCTTCGACGGTTTGAATGGCCTGCTGACTCTGTGGGTCGAAGGGTTCTCCGACCGCGCCGGTTTCAGTAATCCCATGATCTTTTAGCGCTTGACGCATAGTCTTTAAGGTCATCTCGACCCCAGCCTTGATTTGACGGGAAACATCATCATCGGCCTCAACCGCCACGGCCCGCTCTAAGTTGTCAACGGCTGGCAAAATCGCTGCCGCTAAGTCCTGGCCATCGTACTTACGGATATTAGCCACCTCACGAGCGTTGCGCTGCTGGATATTTTGAATCTCAGCCTGAGCTCGGAGGAGTTTATCGTCTAGTTCGCTAACCTGGTCTTGGAGGGCAGTGACTTCGGTGTTTTCCTCAGCCAAGTCCTCGTCTTTAGCTTCGTCAGCCTGATCAACCGCTTCTACCGTCTCTTCTTCAACGGATTGTTTTTGATCATCTTTCTCTGTCAAAATATGGTCCTCCTGAATTTATATGTATTCCGTCATCTTTTGATTAAGGGCCTGTCCGAAGGCCTCCAGCAACATGGCATTCCTTGAATAAGGCATCCGGACTGGACCAATCAGGGCAATCACGCCCGGTAAGTCAGCCCCCATCTGGAAGGAACGGGCTAAGAGGCTGTAGGACTGCAAGAGTGGCTCACCAATCTCAGCGCCAATCTTAATCTCGACCCCGGCCGCCTGCTGCGGGATAATCTGCCGCATCCGGTCGGCTGAATCCAAGAGCTCTAGCAGCTTACGGGCCTGCTTAAGGTTGCCCACCTGGCTGTCGTCATTTTCCAAAACATTGAGACGGCCACCGATATGAACATTGTGTTCAATGGAACGGGCCAGCACCTGGCCAAAGAGTTGCAGGAAGGCCGCCGGGCTTTGAATCTCACGGTTCAAATGCACTGGCAGCTCGCCTGAATCCATCAGGCGCAAAACGTCTTGCACCCGCCGGCCCACCATCTGTAGATTAATGTAGTCGACCATGGCAGACAATGAGTCAGTCGTTAACCCGGCTGGTAACTTGAAGGTTTGGCTTGTGACCTTACCATCATTAGTTACCAGGACAGCAATCACCTGCCGGCCACCCAGTGAAATTAACTGAAAACTAGACAATTTCAAGTCTGGCCGGACCGGCTTTAAAATCAAAGCCGTACAACCGGTTAACTTAGCAATCACCTTAGCGGTCTCATCCAGCAGGTCGTCTAACTCGTGGAAATTTCCACGAATCTTAGCTAGGAGCTGGTCGACATCCGCCTGGGTCACCTGCCGACTTACCATCAGGTAGTCCAGGTAGTAACGGTAACCCAGCCGGGACGGTACCCGGCCAGCGGAGGTGTGCAACTTACGGATTAAATCCGCCTGTTCTAAGACCGCCATATCATTGCGGATGGTGGCCGAACTAACTGGCAAATCCAGCTGTTCCTGCAATCGCTTGGAGCCGACCGCCTGGGCATTTTGGGTGTATTGATAAATGATGGCACCTAGAATTAATTTCTGCCGATCAGTTAACAAAGACCCACCTCCAATTTAATTAGCACTCATACTACTCAATTGCTAATAAATATAGTATACCGGAAAATTTAGAATATGCAAGTTTTTTAGCACTCTTTTTTTAGAGTGCTAAATATGCGCAATAAAAAAAGGCAACCTTAGTTGTCTTTAAAGTAGGCCTGAGTGGCCGCCTGGTCCTCGCGGAGCTGCTTAACCAGGCTATCAACGTCTGGGAACTTCTCCTCGCCTCGTAGCCAGTGGCACCAGTTAACCCGGACTGGTTCCCCGTACACCATTTGGTCAAAATCCAAGATATTGATTTCGACCGTAATGGGGCGGTTGGCTTCAAAGGTCACATTCCGACCGATGCTAGCCATGCCGTGGTACCAGTGGTGGCTAATCTCAATTTCAACCGCGTAGACACCAATCCCTGGCAGCCACTCCTGCTCCGGCGTCAAAATATTAACGGTGGGAAAGCCTAAGAGGCGACCACGGGCATCCCCGTGAACCACAATCCCAGTCGTTTGGTGGGACCGGCCCAGGAGGCGGTTAACGTCATCAACCCGACCCTGGTCAAGGGCCTCGCGCAGGTAGCGGGAGCCAATCTTATGGCCGCCATGAATTTGTTCTGGCACTGTCACCACGTCAAAGCGTCCTTGACTGTAATCTGGCAAATGCTCCATATCGGCCTGTAAATCTTTGGGCCCATACAGGTGGTCAAAGCCGGCGACCACTACGGCTGGCTTTAAGGCCATTAGCACCTGGTCAACAAAGCGCTGGGGTGGCAGGGCCACTAGCTGAGAGGTTAACTGCAAACAGTAAACGCGATCAACACCCATCTGACTTAATAACGCCACTTTCTGGTCCAGGGGTGTTAGGTAACGTAAGGGGCCGTTCATCTTTTTAAAAACGGCCTGGGGGTAAGGACTATAGGTCAAAACCGCCAAAGGCCGGTTCTGCTCTTGGGCAATTGCCCGGGCCTTGGCAATCACGGCCTGGTGACCCAGATGAAGCCCGTCAAAAAAGCCCATCGCTAGGACTTGGTCTCGCGCTGGGAGATTGAGCTTTTGAATTGGATAATGTAGTTTAATCAGTTCAGTCATCGTTTATTGGTTATCAAAAACATAGCGGGACCGCCAATAAGGCCCGCTTTCATCGTACTGGTAAACCGCCTTTAACTGTCCCTGGTAGTACAGTTGTAAATAACCAGAGCCATTGATTGGCCAGGCGGTGATTTTTTGGCCATTACGGACGGCAAACCACTCTTCTTCCGTTAAATCATGACGGGGCCAGTCCAAAACTGAGGCCAGCGGATGCACCAGCTGCTGGGCCTCGGCCAGGTCCATCGTCTCCAAAGTGGCCAGGTCGGTACTGTCAGCCAGGGTAAAGCCGCTGCCGGCCACCCGGGTCAAAGCCGTCATTGTTGCCGGTAAGCCCAGATGCTGGCCAAAGTCAGTGGCCAGGGTCCGGATGTAAGTCCCCTTAGAAACTTGGGCGACAAAGTCAAAGGACTGGTACCCATCTTTAAAAACCGGGTCACTCGTCCGGTGAAAATCATAAATATTGGCCTGCCGTTTGGGCCGTTCCACCACCTCGCCCCGACGGGCATAGTCGTATAGACGGCGACCATTGACCTTAACCGCCGAATACATCGGTGGTACCTGGATAATCGGTCCGTTTAGCTGGCCCAAACCAGCATCAATCGTATCAGCTGGCAGGGGTTGGCCCAGGGGGTGATTGTCCACCACCGCCCCAGTGGCGTCTTCGGTCTCAGTGGTAAAGCCCAGGGTGATTTTACCCTGGTACTCCTTTGGCCGACTTTGTAAGAGGTCAATCAGTTTAGTCGCCTTTCCCAAGGCCAGCACTAAGACCCCGTCAACATTGGGATCCAGGGTGCCAGCGTGGCCAACCTTCTTCTGGTTGAAGACCCGGCGAACCTGGGCCACTACATCAAAGGAAGTCATGCCCCGGGGCTTATTGACGACCAACAGGCCGTTAGTATCTTGGTCTGCCATTTACACTCCTACTACTTACTTCGCCTCTTGGCGCACCTGGTGAACGTAGTCAGCTAGACGACGCATGCCTTCATCCAGCTGCTCATCACCAGCGGCGTAAGAAATCCGGATATAGTCAGCACAGTCCTCACCAAAACCATCCCCAGGAATAACGGCCACCTTACCCCGCTTAGCTAAGTCAAGGGCGAAGGCTTCCCCATCCTGGTTCAAGTCAGCCGGAATCTTAGCAAAGATATAGAAGGCACCGGCCGGATGAATGACGCCAAAGCCCAAATCCTGCAACTTGGTAACCGTCCGGTCACGCCGCTTACGGTAAATCTCTAGCATTTCAGCCGGCCATTCCTGGGAACCAGTCAGGGCTACCGTAGCTGCGTCCTGGATAAAGGTTGGGATGGCAAAGGTCAAGGCACTGTGGACTTTTTGCATCTCCTTGATTAGCTCAGGCTTGGTCATAATAAAGCCGACCCGGTAACCAGTCATAGCGTGGGACTTGGATAGGCCATTAATCAGGACGACCCGGTCTGGGATAATTTCGGCCAACGAAACGTGGTGGCCATCGTAGGTCAGGGCTGAATAAATTTCATCGGAGATTACCCAGAGATTGTGCGCTTCAAAGACCCGGGCCAAGTCAGTTAATTCCTCGCGGGTATACGTTACCCCACTGGGGTTGTTTGGATAATTCAACAAGACAGCCTTAACCGGAACCTTGGCATCCGCCAAGGCCTTTTCCACCATGGCTGGGGTCAACTTAAACTGGTTGTCCCGGGTTGGCACGTCCACCCGGACCCCTTCGGCCAAGGTCAACGATGAGAAGTAAGGACCATAAGCAGGTACCGGCATCAAAATCCCCTCACCGGGGGCCAAGAGCGTCTTAAAGACCACGTTGATGGCCTCGGTCACGCCCAAGGTCACAATCACATTTTCCGGACCCTTAAAGTTCAGATTATAGTTTTTGTTAAAATAATCCACTGCAGCCTGACGCAACTGAACCTCGCCCTGGCTTTCGGCGTAGTGGGAACGGTTGTCATCAATGGCCTTTTTGGCAGCTTCTTTAACTTCATCCGAAACGTTAAAGCCCGGTTCTCCCAGGGTCAGCATCAAAATATCAGGAATCTTGCTAACCGTGGCCTGGAAACCAAGCAACTTATCAGGGGTGGTGTTTTCAACGAGGGGGTTAATTTCAGGGTTAAATTTTGTCATCGTCTTATCCAATCTTGTACCTGCCAGTGGGACTGCTAACTTATAAACAAAAAACGCCACTCCGTTGGGAATGGCGTTATCTCATCATCAATCCGACTGATGTAACTTACGAATTAAATCTTCAATATGATCCCCATACTGAATTGAATTATCCAAGATAAAGTGTAATTCTGGAATCTTATAAATCGTCAATTGGCGACCCAATTCACGTCGGATTAAGCCGGTCGCGGCTTCCAGACCAGCCGCCACCTTCTGACGGTCACTGGCCTTATCTGACAAAATCGAGTAGTAAATCTTAGCAATCTGTAAATCACCACTCACTTCAACGCTGGTGATGGTCACATCTTGCACCCGGGGGTCATTAATTCGCTTTAACAGCAAATCGCTGACTTCCCGTTGAATCTCTTGGGCTAATCGACCAGCCCGTTGTGCATTGGCCATGCGCGCTCCCTTCCGACAAAGAATTACTTAGGCTTAACCTCTACCATAGTATATACCTCTGCCTGGTCACCCGGCTTCAAATCGTTAAACTTTTCCACCGTAAAGCCAAATTCATAACCGAACTTAACTTCGTTAACGGCATCCTTACCACGCTGCAAGGAAGCAACCTGGCCGTCATAAATGACTACGCCGTCACGGATAATCCGAACTTTAGAGTCCTTGGTAATCTTACCTTCATCAACGATGGCACCGGCGATAGTTCCAACCTTAGAGAACTTGAACAGTTCCTTGATGGTAACCTGTCCGATGACCTTCTCCTCGTAGACTGGCTCCAACTGACCCTTCATGGCCGCCGTCACATCATCAATGGCATTATAGATGACATTGTAGAAGCGCATGTCAACGTGTTCGCTTTCCGCCTGTGACTTAGCAAATGGCGTTGGCCGCACGTTAAAGCCAATGATAATGGCACCGGAAGCCTCGGCCAAGGTCACATCGGACTCGTTGATGGCACCTACGGCGGTGTGAATGATATCAACGCGGACACCGTCCACATCAATCTTCTTCAAGGCACCCACCAGCGCCTCAACAGAACCCTGAACATCGGCCTTAACAACCAATGGCACGGTCTTCATTGCCTTTTCAGCCATGGTGTTAAAGAGGGTATCAAGGGTAACAACTGAACCAGAGTTACGGACCTCTTCACGAGAACGCTTTGCACGCTCTTCACCAGCGGCACGGGCCGTCTTTTCATCCGGCATAACGATGAAGCGGTCACCGGCCTGCGGCACATCGTTTAGGCCAGTAATCTGAACTGGGGTGGCTGGAATGGCAGCGTCCATGTCTTGGCCACGTTCGTTGTTCATGGTCCGGACACGACCATAGGTGTCACCGACCACGATTGGGTCACCGACATGCATTGTTCCCTGTTGGACCAGCACCGTAGCCACGGGACCACGGCCCTTATCCAAGCGGGCTTCAATGACCGAACCACGGGCCGGAATCTTAGGGTCAGCCTTCAGCTCCAAGACATCGGCTTCCAGCAGAACCATTTCTAGCAGCTGGTCAACGTTTTCACCAAACTTAGCCGAAATCTTAACAAAGATGGTGTCCCCACCGTACTCTTCAGGTACCAAATCATAGGCCATCAACTGGTTCATAACCGTCTCAGGGTTGGCACCTGGCTTATCAATCTTGTTCACAGCGACAATAATTGGCGTACCGGCTGCCTTGGCGTGGTTGATGGCTTCAACCGTTTGGGGCATGACCCCATCATCGGCCGCGACCACCAGGATGGTGATATCAGTCACGTTGGCACCACGGGCACGCATTTCAGTAAAGGCGGCGTGACCTGGGGTATCCAAGAAGGTAATCAGGCGGTCATTTAGACGGGCCTGATAAGCACCAATATGCTGGGTGATACCACCGGCTTCACCCTCGGTAACGTTGGTCTTACGCAGGTAATCCAACAGGGTCGTCTTTCCGTGATCGACGTGACCCATGATCGTCACAACTGGGGCACGTGGCTCCAAATCAGCCTCATCGATGTCATCATCTTCAAAGAAGCGGTCGATGTCGGCGACATCTTCCTCTTCCTTCTTTTCAGCTTCAATGCCGTAATCGGCCGCCAAAATTTCAATCGTATCGGCATCCAGGCTCTGGTTCTGGTTGGTCACAATGCCCAAGAGGAAGAGCTTCTTGATGATTTCAGCCGTATCCCGGTGCAAAAGCTTGGACAAATCCTGAACGTTCATCCCTTCCCGGTAAGTCAACACTTCTGGTAATGGCTGTTCCTTACGAACCGTTGCTGGCTTTTTAGGCTGCTGCTTAGCCGCAATCCGCCGTGACTTCTTAGAACCGCGGGGCTTATCGTTGCGCCGTGGGGTTTGTTGACCAGTACCATTGGTATTACGCTTACGGGAATTATTCCGAGCCGAATTGTTGCCAGAAGAAAGAGCACCACCAAAACGACCAGCACCGTTGTTCCGGCTAGTCGTACCGGCTGACTTAGCTGCCGCACCATTAGCTGGCTTAGCTGGCCGGGCAGCCGGCTGGTTAGCACTTGCGCGCCGCTTATTTTCATCAACGTATTCTTTTAAGCTGTTATCCTGCTTAGCTGAGTAGTTAATCTGCCCTTCACGGGGCTTAGTGGACCAACTCTTCTTCTCACGGACCATGGGACGGCCAGAATTACCATTGCTGCTAGGACGACCACCACGACGGTTGTCAGCACCACGGCTAGGACCAGCACTCCGCTTATGAGCCGGACGGGATGGCGCTGCACTCTTCGTGCGGCCAGCACCTTCGGATAATTTAGCTGCGTGGCGCCGCTGTGACGCTGGCAGCTCCTTTCGTTCCGGCACGGATTGTTTGCGCGCAGGCCGGTTTGAACCAGAGAATTTTTTTTCTTCTGTCATTTAGTTGCGCTCCTTTTCTGTCATTAAAGTTATGATTTTTTTACTGAAGCCAGCGTTGGCAATACCGATTACACTGCGGTTAGCACCTACAGCCTGGCTGATTTCAGCCTTGGTAAAGCTCTGATTTAAAGGGATATGGTAAAAGGCACACTTGTCAGCCACCTTCTTAGCCTGACTGGCCCCACCATCGCTGGGAAAACACACCAGGGAAACCTGTCGCTTGCGAATCGCGGCCAGGGTCGGTCCAGTGCCTAGGACCAGCTTGCGAGCTCGCTGGGCCAGACCTAACAGTTGTAAGGCCGAATCTTTATTGGTCACCGAACAACTCCCGCCGGGCCTGCTGGTGTTCCACATAGGCCAGCAGTTCTTCATAGAAACTGGCTGGAATCGCAACACCAAAGGCCTTATCAAAGACATGCTTTTGCTGGGCAGTCTTGGCTACATCGGCATCGAGACTGATATAGGCACCACGGCCGTTCTTTTTCCCGGTCGGATCTAGGCTGACCTCGCCTTCCTTATTGCGGACGACGCGGACCAGGTCCTTTTTAGGAAACATCTCGCCACTAACAATGTCTTTACGCATCGGAATCTTGCGTGGTTTCATGACTTTTCTCCCCCTAAATACTGGTCTCAGTTAGGCATCAACGTCCTTGTGTTCTGACTCAGCTTCGTTGGCATCATCCTGGTCAGCTGCATCTTCGGCTTCTTCCTGGTCTAACTCGGCCTCGGCCAAATCAGCTTCGTCAACTGCCAGTTCTTCAGCGTCAGCGACTTCATCCGCTAACTCATCGGTTTCAGCCACTTCGTCGGCGATTTCCTGTCCTTCTTCGGCCATGTTGTTCAAGAACTCATCGGCTTCACTCTCGGACTTAATGTCGACCTTAAAGCCAGTCAAACGGGCAGCAAGACGGGCATTTTGACCCTTCTTACCGATGGCCAAGGATAGTTGATCATCTGGCACAATCACAGTCACGGCCCGGTCATTGTCTGGATCAAAGATGACATCAGTCACCTCAGCCGGATTCAAGGCGTTGGCAATGTATTGCGCCTCGTCTTCAACCCACTCAACGATGTCCATGTGCTCGCCGCCAAGTTCGTTCACCACGCTTTGCACACGGCTACCACGCTGACCAACCAAGGCCCCAACTGGGTCCAAATCTGGGTCGTGGGTGTAAACGGCAATCTTAGAGCGGTCACCGGCTTCACGGGCAATGCTAACAATTTCCACGGTACCATCATAAACCTCAGGTACTTCCTGTTCAAACAGGCGCTTGACCAGGTCAGGGGCTGTCCGCGAAACAAAGATTTGAGGACCCTTCAAGCTGTTATCAACCTTGGTCATCAAAACCTTAATCCGGTCGTGCATGCGGTAGTGCTCGTTAGGCATCTGATCCCCAGGCGCCATCACGGCCTCCTGGTCACCAGCTAGCATGACATAGAGGAAACGACGATCTTGCCGCTCAACCTCACCGGTAATGATTTCATCCTCGTAGTCTTGAAAACGGTTATAGACCGCTTCACGGGTGGCTTCGCGCATCTTTTGCACAATCACCTGCTTAGCAGCTTGGGCGGCCATCCGACCAAAGTTCTTGGGCGTGACATCAAAGCGGATTTCATCGCCAGGCTCATAAGCCTTATTGATTTCCAAGGCCTTAGTCAAAGGAATCTGAGTGTCATCATCTTCAAACTCATCATCGGGCACAACTTCTTTGACCTGCTTAATCGTCATCGTGCCCTTTTTATCATCAAAAGTGGCCTCGACGTTTTGAGCCGCATTGTACTGCTTCTTGTAGGCCGCCTTCAAGGCGTTTTCGAGGGCTTCAACAACCACGGAGCGGTCAATCCCACGTTCGGCCTCGAGGGCATCCAAGGCATCAACTAATTCTTTACTCATGTATCTTCTCCATTATCAACCTGCGTTAAAACTGAACATCCAAAACTGCCTTAGCAATCTGGTCATAGGTAAAGGGATGGGACTGGTCATCAACTTTTAGCACTAGACCGGTGTCGTCCACCTGATCAAGTTCACCCTGCCACTTCTTTTGCCCATCCTGTGGTGCAAAGAGGGCCAGTTGAATCGGCTCACCTGCTTCTTTGGCCCACTCGTAATGCCACCGTTCCTTTAAGGGACGGTCAGCACCCGGTGAGCTAATATCTAGCAGGTAGGCGCCTGGAATCGGATCCGGGTCGGCTTCATCTAAGACCTGGTTAACCGCCTGGGTAAAGGTGGTAATCATGTCCATCGTGATTGGCTCGTGGTTGGGCCGATCGACCAAAATCGTCAACACCTTCTGGCCACCGCTATTGCCCAGGGTTAAATCCCAAAGCAAGAGTCCCTCTTGGTCAATGATTGGTTGAATTAGCGCACGCACCGTGTCAGTTTGTCTGCTCATCACACCCTCCTTAGACCTGTCGGTCTCTACTTCATAAAAAATGAGCCGGCCGGTAGGCCCGCTCATTTACAATGTTCTGTAAATTAACTCAGTTATTATCTTAGCCCAAATCTAGCCAAATTGCAAACTAAGCCCGCCGTTGACCCAAATAAAAAAATCACACGACTGTGTGATTTTAAAAAGTAAGCCTTAAATGCTTACCATGAAGCCTTGCGGACACCAGGGATTTGACCCTTGTGTGCCAACTGGCGGAAGTTCAAACGGGAAAGTCCAAACTCGCGCATGTAACCGTGAGGACGGCCATCAACCTGGTCACGGTTGTGCAAACGGACTGGTGAAGAGTCCTTAGGGAGCTTAGCCAAACCAATGTAGTCCCCTGCAGCCTTCAATTCGGCCCGCTTGTCAGCGTACTTAGCAACCATGGCTTCGCGCTGCTTAGCCTTGGCGATCTTTGACTTCTTAGCCATTACTTCACCTCCTTAAAAGTGACAACCTTGCGAAGTTTTGGTGAGTACTTCTTCAACTCTAAACGGTCAGGCGTATTCCGACGGTTCTTGGACGTCAAGTAAATACGCTCACCAGTTTCATCATTTCCTAAAACAACGTGGATACGCATAATCGTGCTCCTCAATTTAATAAAAATAGTTATTTGCTCGTCAATACAAAGACTCATTATACATAAATATTAAGCTTCTGTAAAGGAAATCCCGACTTTTATCGCGGATTCAAGCGGTTTTGAGCTTAAAACTGCTTTTCCAAGGGTGGAACCACCTGCTTTTTACGGGAAACTACCCCGGGCAGGTCAATCACATCGTGGTCCAACTTCTTACCGAAGGCAGCTTCGATGGCCTGAGGGGCATCCCCCAGGTAGATGGCCTTAGAGTTAGAATTCAAAATATCAGTGATGATAAAGAGGAAGTCTTCATAACCTTCAGACTTGATGGCTGCTTCCAGGCCAGCTTGGCGGGCCAAAACGGCATCAATGTCGACCGTGTTTACCTGACCAATCCTAAACTGGTGGCCACCCATGTCAAAGGACTTCGCATCCCCATCCAAGAGCTGCTGGTCGGTCCGGGTAGACAGGTCCGTACCAGCCTTCAGCATGTCAATTCCATAAGCGTTAATGTCATCAATCCCGGCCAAGGCAGCCAGTTCAGGCAGGGCCTGCCGGTCCCACTCCGTCGTGGTTGGGCTCTTTAGCAGCAAGGTATCTGAAATCAAACCAGAAGCCATCAGACCGGCCAACTGGGGCGTTACGTCTAACTGGGCCTGCTTGAATTCATAGTACAAAATGGTTGAAACTGATCCCCAAGGCTTAGCCACGATATACAAAGGCGTGGCGTTCTTAAAGTTGAATTTGTGGTGGTCGTAGATATGGGTTACCTGCACCTCAGCCAGGTTATCGACCGACTGGGCCGCTTCGTTGTGGTCGACGAGGACGACCTGGTCGGTTTCGGCCTTGGTAATCACCCGCAGGGGTGCCAGCTTGAAATAGTCCAGCACAAACTGGGTTTCAGCATTGGGCTCTCCTTGAGCAACGGCTTCAGTATCGCCGCCTTGCTGGTTAAGTAGGTAGCTGGCCGCAATCGCTGATGCAATTGTGTCAGTATCAGGGTTTTTATGACCAAAAACTTGAGTTGTTGCCATGAATTTTCTTCCTCACTTTATTCTGATTCTTAGTGTATCAATGGGACCAAGTATCTCGTTTTCTATTCTAATCCTCTGGCTGCAGGTTTAACACCCTGATTGACAGCGGTTGTCCGTCCTGGCTCACATCAATTAGACTTTGCCCATTGCTGGTCCGGCTAGCCGGATGGTAGTCCTGGAGTTGGACTTCTTGGACCTGTTGACGGGCCGTTAGGATGGAAACAGCCTGGTCACGGGCCGTTAAGGCCACTGCAGCGGCCAGATAGTAAGCCACCGTCTTACGCTGGGTGAAAATTTGAACGCCCTTGTTGCCCCGGCGAGTGGTTGGAATTTCATCAACTGGGAAATACTTAAAGGCGCCGTTTTCAGCGACCACGGCCAGGTTTTTAACGGCCGGCGTGATGACTAAGGCAGTCACTACCCAATCATCAGCCCCCAAATTAATGGACTTAACCCCACTAGTCCGGGCCCCAATCGTTGGCACCTCGTCTAAGGTGTAGCGTAAAGCCAGTCCTTGGTGGGTCAAGATGACTACCTGACTATCACCACCCTGGGGTGCCAAGTCAACGGTCATCAGGCGGCTATCATCTTTTTTAAGCTTGATCGCCACCGTGGACTTACGCTTATAGGTCTTAGTAATTAGGTCAGGGACCTGGGTCTGTTTAATGAAACCGTCATTGGTAGCCATCACGACTGGTTGAGGCGCTTCAACGTCGTCAACCACTAGGACTTTGATAATGACTTCCCCGGTCTGCCAGTTAGACAGGGCCTGGGATAAGTGCTCACCGGTGTCCTTCCACCGCATGTCGGGCAGTTCATAAACCGGGCGGTAAACCACGTTACCCAGGTTGGTAAACATCAGCAGGTGCTGGGTCGTATTCAAGGTCGTCTCAAAGATAACTTCATCATCATCGCTGAGACCATTTTCATCGGCCGAGGCCCGGTAAGAACGCAGGGAGGACCGCTTAAAGTAGCCACCCGCCGAAACCAAGACCCGGACATTTTCCTCTGGGATGGTAACGGCCGTGTCAATCACCAAGCTCTCGATTTGGTCTTCAATGACCGTCTTACGGGGGCTGGCAAAGCTCTTAGCCACCGCTTGAATTTCAGCACTGATTACCGCCTTTAAGGCCTCCTCGTCATGCAAAATCTCTTGCAGGTGGTCAATCTTGGCCTTAAGGTCGGCGTGTTCTTGTTGGAGCTGGGTCACATCAGTATTGGTTAAGCGGTAAAGCTGTAAGGTCACAATTGCTTCGGCTTGTACCTGGGTGAACTGGTACTGGTCCATCAGGTTTTGCATGGCGTCCTTACGGTTCTTGGAGGCCCGAATCGTGGCCACCACTTCATCCAGGATGGAAAGCATCCGAATCAAGCCTTCAACGATGTGCTGACGTTCCTGGGCCTTGGCCAGTTCGTAGGCCGAACGCTTCAAAACCACTTCCTTACGGAAGTCCAAGAAGGCCTGCAGTCCTGACTTTAAACTAACTAGGACTGGACGCTGGTTATGAATGGCCACCATATTGAAGTTGTACGAAATTTGCAGGTCAGTTTTTTTGAAGAGATAGGTCAAGATGCCCTGGGCATTGGCATCCCGGGCCAGCTCAATCACAATCGACATCCCCTCGCGGTCGGACTCATCCCGAACCTCAGTAATGCCGGCCACTTCTTTGTTGAGACGGATGCCATCAATTTTAGCCACCAGGCTGGATTTAACCACTTCATAAGGAATTTCTGTGATCTCAATCTGCTGCCGACCGGCCTTTAAAGGGGTGACTTCGGTCTTTGCCCGTACGGCAATCTTGCCCCGACCAGTCTCATAAGCCTGTCGAATCCCGTCCAAGCCCTGGACAATACCACCTGTTGGGAAGTCCGGACCCTTTACGTAACGCATTAACTGGGCCAGACTGGCGTCCGGATGGTTTAGGAGATAGACCAGGGCCCCACTAATTTCTTTCAGATTGTGAGGCGGAATTTCAGTGGCATAACCGGCTGAAATCCCGGTTGCCCCGTTAATAAAGAGATTAGGCAGGCGGGACGGTAACACCGTTGGCTCATAGGTCGTATCATCAAAGTTTAAGACCATGTCAACGGTGTCTTGACCCAAATCGCGGAGAATTTCGTCCGCAATCTTGGACAGGCGTGACTCGGTGTAACGCATGGCAGCGGCCGGGTCATTGTCGATGGAACCGTTGTTCCCGTTCATGTCAATCAGGGGCTCACGAACCTTCCAATCCTGGGAAAGACGGACCATGGCCTCATAAATCGAGGAATCCCCGTGGGGGTGAAAGTTACCCATGACATTTCCGACCGACTTGGCGGATTTACGGTAAGGATGGTCGTAGGTGTTGCCATCCTGTTCCATCGCGTATAAAATGCGGCGCTGAACCGGCTTAAGACCATCACGGATATCCGGGAGGGCCCGCTCTTGAATAATATACTTAGAATAACGGCCAAAGCGTTCGCCCATCACCGTTTCTAATGATAATTCTGTAATCCGATCTGCCATGAAGATCGTTGCCTACTTTCTAGTTAAACTCGTTAAAATAAATCAATGTTTTCACCAGGCTGGTCCCCTGGCTTAGGGGCGACAATCGTTGTCGTCGTCCCCTCTTCGTCAGTTTGGGTCGCCGTTTTACCACCCTTAGCCTTCACAAAGGCCTCGGCCTGACCACCATCGCCGTTGACATTATCTAAGATAGAACCGTCTTCCGCCATGGAGAATTCGACGTTAGCTTCAATCCACTTCCGTCGGGGATCAACCTTATCACCCATCAGGGTGGTAATCCGCTTTTCGGCTAGGACCGCATCATCAATCTTAACCCGAATCAGGGTCCGAGAAGCTGGGTCCATGGTGGTTTCCCACAGCAAATCAGCATTCATTTCCCCTAACCCCTTAAAGCGGGTTAGCTCATACTGACCCTTGCTTTGGCTGGTAATCTGATCAAGCTCATCATTGGTCCAGGCGAACTTGTCCGGGGTTTTCTTGGAGCGGTATTTAATCCGGTACAGCGGTGGCAGGGCAATGTAAACCTTACCGGCCTCTACCAAGGGCCGCATGTACTTATAGAAGAAAGTCAGCAGCAAGGTTTGAATGTGGGCCCCGTCATCATCGGCATCGGTCATGATAATAACCTTGTTAAAGGCAGCATCTTCGACCTTGAAATCAGGTCCGGCACCGGCACCGATGGCATAAATCAAGGTCGAAATCTCTTCATTCTTTAAAATATCGACCAGCTTAGCCTTTTGGGTGTTTAAGACCTTACCACGCAGGGGCAAGATGGCCTGGAACTTACGGTCCCGGCCCTGCTTAGCCGAACCGCCGGCCGAATCTCCCTCAACTAAGAAGAGCTCATTTTTATCAGCATTCTTAGACTGGGCCGGGGCTAACTTACCTGATAGTAAGCGCTCCCGGGCACCCTTGCTCTTACCACTCCGACTTTCATCGCGGGCCTTACGAGCGGCTTCTCGGGCTTCACGGGCACGCAGTGCCTTGCGGACAATCTTTTGACCAAAGTCTCCGTTCTCCAATAGAAAACGGGTCAGGGTCTCATTTACCACGGCATCGACGGCGCCCCGAGCTTCAGGCGTACCTAACTTATCCTTGGTTTGCCCTTCAAACTGGAGCAGTTGTTCAGGAACGCGCAGCGAAATCACGGCAGACAGGCCTTCACGCACATCACTACCTTCTAAGTTCTTGTCCTTAGCTTTGAGCAAGTTCACCCGGCGGGCATACTCGTTAAAGGCCTTGGTCCAGGCGGAGCGGAAACCAACTTCATGGGTACCACCGTCCTGGGTGCGGACATTGTTAACAAAGGAAAGCAGGGTCTCAGAATAACCGTCGTTATACTGGGCGGCCACATCAATCAAAATGCCATCATGAGAACCCTCAAAGGTCATGACTGGCCCCAAGTCTGCCTTGTCTTCGTTTAGAAAGGCCACAAAGGACTGCAGGCCGTGATCATAGTGGTAACTTTCCTGGCGGACTGGGTCAACCCGCTCGTCAGTCAGGATAAAGTTAACGCCACTCATCAAAAAGGCGGCTTCGCGCAGGCGCTCGGCCAGGGTGTCGTACTTAAAAATAGTCGTGGTAAAGACCTTGGGATCCGGCTTAAAGGTTAAGGTTGTCCCTGTTTTGGCTGAAGTCGTACCCAGGTCATCCAAGGTACCGACTGGCTGGCCACCGTTTTTAAAGGTTTCCTGCCAGCGGTGCCCGTCGCGGACAATTTCGACCTGGAGAAATTCCGACAGGGCGTTAACCACTGAGGATCCAACCCCGTGCAGGCCGCCAGAAGTGGCATAGCCACCCTGACCAAACTTACCGCCGGCATGCAGGACCGTCAAAATTACTTCCGGCGTGGGCTTACCAGAAGCGTGCATGCTAACTGGCATGCCCCGGCCAAAGTCTTGAACGGTCACCGAGTTATCAGCGTGAATGGTTACCCGAATCTCATCGCCGTAGCCACCCAGGGCCTCGTCAACGGCGTTGTCCACAATTTCATAGACCAGGTGGTGCAAACCACGGCCATCGGTAGAACCGATGTACATACCAGGCCGCTTCCGGACGGCCTCCAAGCCCTCTAAGATTTTAATTGAATCTGCATCGTAATGATTTTTCTCAGCCACAGTTGTTTCCTTTAGTACTTGTACTCAGCAGCCAGTATCAGGCGGCCACGGCTTAGTTACCGCTTGGCCAAAATGCTGGCAATCTACTTAATAATAGTGGATAAGGTTCTTTCTGACAATAGTAAAATTCTAATTACCACCCGGCCCCTTGATTAAGTGTGGTAGAATAGTTCCTGTTTTTGCGAGGTGCATAATGTTTAAGATAATTATCATGCTTGTCCTCTCCTACCTACTGGGATCGCTGGTACCCGGTTACTGGATTGGCAAGTATATTTACCACACAGATATTCGAACTGAAGGGTCCGGTAACATCGGTACAACCAATGCCTTCCGGATTCTAGGACCGGTGCCGGGCGTTATCGTTTTAACCTTAGACCTGTTAAAGGGAACCCTGGCCGGCCTACTCCCCTACTTCTTCCACAGCAACGTTAACCCAATGCTGATTGGTCTAGGCGCCATTCTCGGCCACACCTTCTCGATTTGGATTGGCTTTAAGGGTGGTAAGGCCGTAGCCACTTCCGCCGGGGTGCTGCTGGCCTATAACCCACCATTCTTCTTTATGGTAGCCGGGGTCTTTGTCCTAATGATGGCCCTCTTCTCCATGGTTTCGGTGGCTTCCCTGGTTGGCTTCTCCTTTGCCACGGTGATGTCAATCTTCTACTACCACGACCCAATCTTATCGGTCGTAGCGGTGGTCTTGACCATCTTTGTTTTCTACCGGCACCGCAACAATTTCAAGCGGATCTTTACCGGCACTGAAAGCCTGATTCCCTTTGGACTTTACTACTATTACAAACACAAAAAAGACGCCTAAGGGCGTCTTTTTTTAGCGTTCTTTACTATCAAAAATAATGGTAACTGGGCCGTCATTAACTAGTTCAACCTGCATGTCGGCGCCAAAGACCCCGGGCACGACCGTTAAGCCATACTCTTCTAACTGCTGATTAAAGGCCTGGTACAGTTCGTCACCCTTTCGGGCTGGCGCCGCCCCCATGAAATTGGGCCGGTTGCCCTTGCGGGTATCCGCAAAGAGGGTAAACTGCGAAATCGACAGAATCGAACCACCAATCTGGTCGATGCTTAAATTCATCTTGCCCTGGTCATCGGTAAAGACCCGGAGTTTAGCAATCTTACGGGCCAGATATTCCAGGTCCTCTTCTTCGTCATCTGGTGCAACCCCGACTAAGAGCAGGAAGCCGGGACCAATCTTTCCCACAACTTTTTGGTCAATGGCAACGGACGCCGATGAAACTCGCTGTAAGACAATCTTCATGGCCGCACCCGCCAATCAACTAGCTTTTTAGTAGAAATCATAATCCGTGAAAAGGCGTGGGGAATTAGGCGTCGCATGAACAGGGTCGCGTGAACCGTAATCAGCAGGGCATCGACGATATCAGCTTTAACAATGTAAAAGCCCAAAAACATCAGCGAAGTTGGTGGCAGCAGGGTCAAAACGAACCAAATCCAAGCCCGTTCAAAAGGCCAGTAGTGCAGCTGCCGCCGCAGCTCTTTAGCTTCCAGGGTCACAGGTTGTAAATATTGGCGTTGGTAGTGCTCCCGCTGGCGACCAACCAGCCAGGCAATAATTGGTAGGCCAGCCGTCAAAAAGAGCACCAGCCACCAGGCCCAGGGGTTTCTTAAAATCACATGGGGCACGGTCATCACGTACTTTAGCAGCCACCAGGGGGTCACTAAGACCCCGCTAATAATCAGCAGCCACAGCAGCCAACGGTGGGCCTTGGATTCTGGCACAATCTGTGGGGTAAAGAAGGTCTGTTTGAGTTGCTTGTCAACAATCAAAGTTCCCTTCACACCATCTTGTCTCACGCGTCCGATGGCCATTAAATAATCTTTCAAAGCCTCTTCCTCTCTGTTAATGGTCTGGTAAATTCAAGTCATCCTAGTGGAAGGCCCGCTTAACCTCGGACACATCAGGGATATTATTCAAGGTCGCCATCACCGTGTCTAACTGTTCGACGTTACGCACACCAATGGAAAGTGAAACCTGAACCATGCCGCCCTTAGTCAAATGACCGTTAACGGCGTTGACATAACGGGTCCGGCTGTTGACTGTCCGTAGAATGTCGTTAACAATCCCGTTACTATTTTCAGCATGGATGGTTAAATCAGCGGTATAGTCAGGCTTTTGGCCCTCATTATCTTCCCACTGGACGTCAACTAAGCGCTGACCTTGTTCGCGGGCAGCGCGAATGTTAGGACATTCACGCCGGTGGACTGAAACACCCCGTCCCTTGGTGATATAACCTTCAACGGGATCACCAGGAACCGGCGTACAGCAGCGACCTAAACGAACCAGCAGGTTATCGACGCCAGCAATCACGATGTCGTTAGCATGGGTCTTATTGCGCCGGTAAAAGGCTGCCCGGGCTGTGCCGGCCTGCTTAATCTCATGGCCTTCTTCAAGCATCTCACGCTGGAGTTCCTTGGCCGCCTCTTCTTCACGGGCCTGACGGGCTTCTTCAGTGAGCTTGTTAACTAAGCCAGCTGGGGTCGCATCCCCGAAACCAACCGCGGCCAGCATGTCGTCCACGCTGTGGAAATGCTGCTTTTCAGCCAAATCTTCTAATTTTTGTGGGGTCAAAAATTCGGTTGGTGAGAAACGCTTTTCCTGCAGTTCCTGTGCCAAGAGATCACGACCAATTTCGATGTTGTGGTCCCGGTCTAACTGCTTTAAGTGCTGTTTAATCTTGTTACGGGCCCGCCGGGTTGAAACCATTTCCAGCCAGTCTCGGCTAGGGTTGGCGTTACTACCAGTGATGATTTCAACGATATCCCCGGTCTTTAAGGGGTGGTCGAGGGTCACAATCCGGCCGTTAACCTTGGCCCCGGTCGTCTGTAGTCCAACCTTAGAGTGAATTGAAAAGGCCATATCCAGTGGACTGGCTCCCTTAGGGAGTTCAAAAACATCCCCCCGCGGTGAAAAGACATAGACCCGGTCACTGAAGAGATCCCCTTGGACGCCAGCCATGAACTCTTCGGCATTCTTAGAGCTTTCCTGAAGCTCCAAAATACCCTGAATCACATTGAGGGCCTGTTGGTCCTTGTTGTCGACCTTGGCCTCGTGCTCAGAGCCCTTATTTTCCTTGTAAGCCCAGTGAGCAGCAACCCCGTATTCGGCCACTTCGTGCATGTGGTGGGTCCGAATCTGAACTTCTAGGGGCCGGCCCCCCGGTCCGATGACCGTGGTGTGCAAACTCTGATAACCATTGGCCTTAGGCAGGGCGATATAATCCTTAAAGCGGCCCGGAATTGGCGTCCACTTCGAGTGAATCGTTCCCAAAACCGCATAGGTGTCCGGGATACTGTCGGTCAAAATCCGCACGGCGAGCAGGTCATAGATCTCGTCGAATTCCTTGTGCTTGTCCACCAACTTACGGTAAATCGAGTAGATATGCTTGGGACGACCGTAGACGGACACATTTTTCAAGCCCAGGGCATCAATGGCATCCTGGATTTCTTCAACCGCCGTTTCCACGTACTGCAGTCGCTCACCGCGCTTCATGTCCATCATCGAGGCAATCTTGTGGTAGGCCTCAGGGTTAATGTAACTCAAAGAAAGGTCTTCGAGTTCCCACTTAATGGTGCTGATTCCCAGACGGTCGGCCAGGGGCGCGTAAATATCAAGCGTTTCGCGGGCAATCCGCTTTTGCTTGTCAGGCCGCAAAGCGTCTAGGGTCCGCATGTTATGCAGGCGGTCAGCCAGCTTAACAATAATGACCCGGATATCTTTGGACATGGCCAAAAGCAGCTTGCGGTGGTTTTCAGCCAGCTGCTCCTGGGAACTCTGGTATTTAATTTTACTAATCTTGGTGACACCATCGATGATATTGGCGATGGTATCGCCGTAACGGTCACGGACATCCTCAATAGTTGCGGGTGTGTCCTCAACGACATCGTGTAAGTATCCAGAAACCACCGTGTCGGTGTCCATCCGTAGCTCGGCTAGAATCCCAGCCACCTGGATAGGATGGATGATATAGGGCTGGCCGGAATGGCGCTTTTGTTCCTTGTGCAGTTCATCAGCCCAACGGTAGGCACTTTCAACCTTTTTCGTGTCTTCCGGTGACATATACTGACCCACCATATCCAGGACTTCCTGGGCCGTATATTCTTTGTATTTTGTCATATGAATCCCCTTAGTGATTCCCCTACTTCCAAGGGGTTAATTGCCTGATAAAACAGCAATTTGCTACTGTTTATTATAGTAGAAATAAAACTGAGTAACAAGGCAGAAAGTCAGTGCAATGAAACCGTTTTCGCGTTAGAATTTAAGAGATTGTTTCGCGTTTTTGAAAGGCTGTTAAATATGAACATATTACATCCAAAAAATGACTGGCAACGCAATATCTTAATTGTTTGGTTTGCCGTCTTCATGACCGGGGTTGGACTCAGTGAAGTCATGCCCTTTCTCTCCCTTTACATTGCCACTTTAGGTCACTTTAGCCACGACCAGCTGACCTTTTATTCCGGCGCCGCCTTTGCCGTTACCTTCATGGTAACGGCCGTGGTTGCGCCCCTCTGGGGTAAGTTGGCCGACCGCAAGGGACGCAAGTTGATGATGTTGCGAGCTGCTGGTGGCATGGCCGTGGTTTTCTTCCTGATGGGGTTTGCCACCAACGTTTGGCAGTTACTCTTGCTCCGGGCCATTCAGGGGGGCCTGGGCGGCTTTGTTTCCAATTCCAACGCCCTAATCGCTACCCAAACGCCTAAGCGCTACGTGGGCCGGGCGCTTGGCATCGTGGTCACTGGTTTTACCGCCGGTAACCTCCTAGGACCCCTCTTTGGTGGTGCCCTGGCCAGTGCCTTCTCCTACCGGACGACCTTCCATTTGACCGGGATTATCATGCTGGTTGTCTTCGTCTTTATCTGGTGGCTGGTCAAGGAACGGCCAATCAATGCCAGTGCAAACCAGGGTGAAGACGCTGAAGCCAAACCGGTGAATACCGGCTGGTCAGCCCTGCCCAACCGGCACCTGCTAATCGCGGTCTTTATCACGACCATGCTAGTGCAGACCGTGAACATGTCGATTAACCCGATTGTTTCGCTCTTTGTCTTGGAGCTGATGCCCCACGCTAACGGTGGGACCATCACCTTCATGGCCGGCGTGGTGGCTGCGGCCCCTGGAATTGCGACGGTCTTAGCAGCCCCTGGCTTTGGTCGCTTGGGTGATCGCTTTGGCACCCGGCGCCTGATTCAAATTGGCTTTGCCATTGGCATTTTAGCCTTCGTGCCCACCGCCTTTATTACCAGTGTCATAATGCTGGTGGTCTTGCGCTTTATCGTCGGTATCAGTGATGCCACCCTCCTACCGGCCATCCAAACCCTGCTTTCTAAGAACTCTCCAGAAAACATGGTCAGCCGGGTCTTTAGTTACAACCAGAGTTTCCAAGCCATCGGGAGTGTGATTGGCCCCTTCCTGGGTGTGGTGATTGCCAACTCCTTGGATTACCGGGCCATCTTCCTGATTTCAGCCCTGATTATGGCCGTTAACGCCTTCCTCTTCTCCTGGAACACCCGCCATTCTAAATAAAAAAGACGCCCTTGAAAGGACGTCTTTTTTATTCACTTAACCAGGGTGACAAGGTTGTTAGGGGTACTTGAGCACTGGTCCACCGCTTTAGGGGTTGGAACTGGTGGCGGTCTTTAAAGGCCAGCGGGGCCCGGCCAATCACAGCCACGGCCTGGTTGGTTTCGGTTAGAAAAATCTGACCGAGTTCCTGGAAGCGACCGCGGGTGTGCTTACCAGTCCGCCACTGATGGGGTTGGCTGCCAGCTTCTGGTTGGTATTGACCATTGGCATCTTGATTAACCACTACGCCGGTAAAAATTTCGGTTTTATACTTACTCTGACTCATGGCTTCTTGCTCCACCGGGGGCCACTCGAACCCCCATTTCAAAGCGGGTCACATCCAGGTCCCCTTCTGGCTGTAGGTGCAACTGGAAATCGGTGCGGGCGTTAATCATCCGTTGATTGAGGAAGACATTGCGGGCAGGTGCTTCAGCCAAAAGCCGGTAGTCCCCCTCCCCGAGTTGGCCCAGCAGGGCCCGCACAACCAGGCGGAACCACTGAACACCAGTCGCTTTGCTCAAAAAGGCAATCTGACCAAATGGCATCGGTCTCAGCCAGCTATCATGCTGCCAGTCGGCCAAGTTAACATGCGCCACCGGTTGGGTCACCTGCTGGTGGAAGACCAGCTGGAAGAGACCCGGACCTGGCAGGGACAGGTCTTTTAAATCCACGTTATCCAAATCGGTCTGCGGTAAGATGCGCAGCTCCCCGTCACGGTGCTGGCTGATATTTAATGCAAAGGCCTGCTGCCCGTCATAAAAGAAATTCAAGGCAAACTCAGACTGGTTTTCCCCAGGCCCACCCGGTAGGTGCTTATCCTTGGGAATCACCAGCACATTTTGACCTAAATCTTTCAGAGCACGAATCAGCTTGCGGCGGTTACCTGGCACCATGATGGCCTTAGGATTTTCCTTATCAACCACCGCCATGACATCAGAAATTTCCAGTGGTTCCAGATACTGCTTGTCAGACAGGTGCGGCAGTAAGGTCGCATCCTGACTGTTGTTGTTCATCATAACCGTTTGGTACTGGAGGCGGCGCAGTTCGGACAGGATAATGGTCGAGGCGTAACCACCAATCACCGTTTCCCCAATCCGGTAGGCGCCACTACCGACCACCAGAATACTCTGGTCACTGAGACGGGTTGATTCATCTTCAAACTCGAAGCTGGCATAGTACTGGTGGGCATTTTCAGGAAATTCGCCAGCGGAAGGATCAACTGCCTTATAAGTAGGCTCAATCTGGTGCTGGGTAGCTAGCTGACGGATGCTTTCAAAGTTGGTCCGCCAAAAACGAGCAATTAAGCCATCTGAAAGGCCGGAACGCTTAGCCCGCAGGAGAATGTCGGCCTGGTCAGGATGGCTTTCCACTGCGGTTTCAATTTCAATCAGGGACTGGAGTTGGTAAAAGTAGAACTCATCAACGTGACTCAGTTCGGCCAGTTCATCAACCTCATAACCCCGCCGCAGGGCCTCGATAAAGAGCAGGACCCGGTTGTCTTCTGGATGAATCAATTGCTGGATCAACTCGTCATCGCTGATATGGGCCATGTAGGTTGGCGAAAAGCTACGGTTGTTGAAGTGGGCCGAGCGAATGGCCTTCTCTAAGGCCTCCACGAAGGTCCGACCAAAACCAACCGTACCCCCGACTGACTTTTGAATACTGCCTAACTGCCGATTCACCTTAACACCCGCAGCGGCTAAATCACCAAAGGGAAAAATCGGCAACTTAACGGCAATGTGGTCCATCATCGGTTCCATCATCGCCATCTTCTCGTTGAAATCATGGGGCAGGTAAACCTTTTCCAGCGGGGTCCCCAGCATCAACTGCATTGATACTAGGGCCAGCGGATAGCCGGTCACCATGGCGACCCGACTGGCCAGCTGGTCAAAGTAGGGCGAAACCTTGATGATATAAATTAAATCCCGGGCCTCATCAACGGCAAATTGGACGTGTAAAAGCCCTTCCAACTGCAGTAAGTTTGCAATTTGAAAGGCATAGGACCGCATCTTCGCCAGAAATGGGTCTTGAACGGTCAAAACCGGCGAAACACTGAGGGAATCAGCCGAATGAATCCCAATCGGGTCCATATCTTCACTGGTCCCAACCTGCATACAGTTCCCGCGAAAATCCCGGACAACTTCCATGCCAATTTCTTTCATGCCATTGATGGCCTTTGAAATAAGGACCTCAGCCGTTAACGACTGGGCGCGGACCTCGGCTACGGCCTGTTCCAATTCATCTAAGCGACTGACCAGTTGGCGGGTATGACTTTGAATGGGGTTTTGGGCGCGAATCACTAAGGGCAGGTTAATCTTACGCATCAGCTCATTGGCTTCATCCTGAGTGGCGGCCACTTCACTTTCAATGACGGGTAGGCCCGCCTCAGTCAACAGGGTCGACAGCTCAGCCCGGTTATTGACCTGGGCCACAACCGGATTAGCCAGCCCCAAGGACTGGGGCAGCGGTCCGTCATCGTCCTGCCAATCCTGGGACAGGGCTTCCCAAATCTGCATGCTGCGTCGGCCACCAAAGGTGGCTACGACCGTGTCAATGTTGGCCTGGATAATGATTTTTTTAATGTTCTCAACCGTTAACGGTTGCCAAAAAGCCTGAGCAGCCAAGCTTTCTAGGGAAAGAGCATAGGGATTATCGTCGATGACAAAGACCTGGTAGCCTAGACCATGGAGCTCCGGTAAGACCTGGTAAATGGCCGCATCGTTTTCTCCCTGGACACCAAAACCATTGGGGCCGGCCCCAATAAAGAGGATATTTTTAATCGGATGTTTAGCTGTGCTGTTCCACATAATCTTCTACCGTTTCAAAAAAATCCGAATAAACTACGTTGGCCTCGGTTGGTCCAGGGGCCCCGTCCGCAAAGAACTGGACGCTAAAGGCTGGGTAATCCCGGTGACGCAGGCCCTGAATAGAGTTGTCCACCAAGTCGCGGTAGGTCACAAACATCTTCTTGTGGTTAATCGTCTGATCGTCAACCACGTAACCGCGGCCCTGCATGGCATAAAAAATCTGCTGGGTAATAATTTCCTGGATGGGATGGTTCATACCATGGTACTCAGCCGGCAAGGCGGTTAAAGCCGCGCCATTAGCCAGGGCAAAGAGTTCATGGCCTAGACCAACCCCCAGCATGGGCGCCTTGGTCTGCAAAACCCGAATCAGGGTCAGGACACTTTCGGGTAATGAATTTGGGTTACCCGGACCAGTTGAGAGGATAATACCATCGGGATCGAGGGTCAAAATTTCATTAATACTGGTGGTATATGGTAGGACGGAAACGTTGGCCTCGTGGTCATCTAACATCCGCAAAATACCGTGTTTTAAACCAAAGTCGATGACTACAATGTGGCGGCCGCGACCAGGATTGGCATAGGCCTTAGGTGTCGCGGTGTTCTTCACCTGTTTGTTGGTCAAGACCGTAGCAATTAACTGGTCAAAGGCGTGATCGTCCGCATAGTCAACGATGCTGGCCCGCTGGGGGCCACTTTCACGCAGGTGGCGGATGAGCTGCCGGGTATCAACCTGGTAAAGCCCGGGAATGTTGTACTGTTTCAAAAAACGGTCCAGGTTCATCCGGCGCTGCCGGTTAGTTGATACCTCGGCCAAATCATGGACAATCATCCCCCGGATGGTGGGTTGCATCGACTCATTGGCTTCGGCATGAATGCCGTTCGCCCCGGCCACTGGCATACCAAAGGCAATCATCTGCCCGTCATAGATGGGGTTGGTAATTGTTTCTTGGTAGCCGGTCATGGCCGTATCAAAAATAATTTCACCAAAGGTGGTTGCCGGTGCGCCAAAGCCCTCACCGGTAAAAACCGAACCATCTTCTAGGATTAAATGCCTTTGCATACTGACTCCAATCTGAACTGGAAAAGCTGCCAATCTTAGTGGGCGTGGACAATTTCAACCGCATCCCGGCCATCAACTTCATCCACTAGGACCCGGATTTTCTCGTTTTGTGCGGTTGGGATGTTTTTACCGACAAAATCGGCCCGGATTGGCAGTTCGCGGTGACCGCGATCAACTAGGACAGCCAGCGAAATCGACTTAGGCCGGCCAATATGAATCAGGGCATCTAAGGCAGCCCGAATGGTGCGGCCGGTGAAGAGCACATCATCCACGATGACAATGTTCTTATCGACAATATTGATACCATCATCTGAGTCCAACAGAACCTGGTCACTGGCGTCCAAAACATCGTCGCGGTAGCTGGTGATGTCTAAGGCCATCACTGGGATTTCAACGTTTTCCAGCTGTTCTAGGCGGTTAGCAATCCGATGGGCTAAAAACTCACCCCGGGTCTTAATCCCAACTAGGATTAATCCTTGACCGCCCTTATTGCGCTCTAAAATTTCATAGGTAATCCGCGTCAAAGCGCGTTGTAATGAAGCCTGATCTAAAACTTCCTTGGTTGCCATACCGCCCTCCTATTAGACGAAATCATGCTGTACTGCTCACTGTTTTAAGGTTGCCAGGGCCTTTTGAAAATAATCGGGTAAGGGGCTGTCAAAACTGAGTTCTTCCCCAGTTGTCGGCTGGGTCAGACTCAGGCTAGCCGCATGTAATAACTGACCGTGTAAGGCCACCCCTGGGAGACGACTGGCATTGCCATAAACCGGGTCGCCAACCACTGGATGGTGAATGTAGGCCATGTGAACTCGGATTTGATGGGTCCGCCCGGTTTCCAGGAAAATCTTTAACAAAGTATAGCCCTGAAAACGTTCAGCAACCTCAAAGTGAGTCACTGCGGTCCGGCCGCCAGCAACAACGGCCTGCTTCTTCCGGTCAACCGGGTGCCGGCCGAGCGATGCATCAATGGTGCCCTGATTTTCTTCAAACTCACCCTTCACTAAGGCGTAGTACACCCGCTGGTTTTTATGGGCCTTTAACTGCTGGGACAAAGCCTGGTGGGCCTGGTCATTTTTGGCCACCATCAGTAGGCCACTCGTATCACGGTCAATCCGGTGAACAATCCCAGGCCGCTGCTCGCCGTTAATCGTTGACAGCGGCGCATGAGCCAATAAGGCATTCACCAGGGTACCCGTCGCATGTCCAGCAGCGGGATGAACAACCATCCCCTGGGGTTTGTTAACCACTAAGAGGTCCTGGTCTTCATACACCACATCCAGGGGAATATCTTCGGCCACCAGTTCAGTCGGCTTGGTGGCTGGCACGTCAATGGTCACCTGGTCGTCAGCGCTAACCTTGTAGGAGGCCTTCACTTTTTCCTGGTTAACCAGTAGGTTCCCACTACTAATCCAATCTGCCACCTTGGCCCGCGAGTACTCGGTAAAGTGAGCGGCGACCACCTTGTCTAACCGTTGGCCCGCCTGGTCGGGACTAATTGTCATTACCTGATCTGCCATTACGCCGCCTTTAACTGCCCGGCAAAGCGCTTATTAACCCAGTAAACCCGGCGACGATCACCGCGAATCAGAGTTAAGCGCTGGCCTTCCAATTGCCAGTTTTGCGGCTGGCTCAAATCAAACTGGTCATAGTCAAAGCGGAGAATGTGTCCGATAAAGAGGGTTGTGTCCTTTAAATAGAGGCGTCGTCGGGTAACGCCTAGCACGCCAATGATGGCCATCACGGCCAGGTATAAAATCGGCCAGGGTTGCAAGGCATACATCGTCTCACTCCAGGCAATCACACCCAGCATGGTCAAAATGGCCCACCAAATCCAAAACAACTGGCCAAAGATATCAATTGGTTGATAGAAACCACCTTTGCGACTCATTTAGCTACTCCTTTTTAACTTCCCGTCTATTTTACCATGAATAATAAGATAAAATTTGTGGCCAATCGACTATAATGGGGGTAGAAAGTCCAAGGAGGATGACATGCTGAACCTATACGTTGATGCCGCCCGTAAAGCTGAAACTGGTCAGAGTACGGCTGGCTGTGTCGTCATTGAGGCCCACCAGCAGCGCCAGCTCAAAGCCACTTTACCTAATACGCAAGATAACCACGAGGCCGAGTTTCGCGCAGCCTACTGGGCCCTGGACCAACTGGACGGCGCTGATCCCCTCCATCTCTATTTTGATTCCCAAATCGTCGTTGATGCCTTGAACAAGCACTATGCCAAGCATTACCAGGACCAGGTCGATGCCATTGACCGACTCCTGGCCAACCGACCCCTGGTCTTAGTCAGCTGGGTCCCTGAAAAAAATAACCAAGGCGCCCACCACCTGGCCCAACAAGCCCTAAAAAAAACAGACCACTAAGGTCTGTTTTTTAGTCTTTAATAATTAGCTGGTAGGCCCAGCGTTCCGTACTAATGCCCTCACCTTCGGCCATGTTGATGGAACCGCGCTTTTCAAAGCCATTACTGGTAATGACCTTTTGCATTGGGATGTTGCCAGGATGGGTATCAATCCTAAAGTCCCGGGCGCCCTGGGCGTAAAAATATGAAATCAGGGCCGTCATAAAGCGGGGAGCCAGCCGCTGTCCCCGGAAGGCATCCGACAGGGCAAAGCGGTGGATGCTAGCATAATCATGACCATCTACCAGCCAAGACCCGGCTGCCATCTCAGAATAAAGTGGGTCTTCGCCTTCAAAGGCCGCCGCATAGCCGGCCACCGCGTCATCAACCACCAAGACATAGGCCTGGTGGTGATCCATGTCGGCTTGGACGGTATCCCGGTTAGGATAGTCCCCCTGCCACTGGTCCAGGCCCTGCTCACGCAGGTAGCCCTTGGCACTCTTTAGGATACTAGCGATACTTTCTAAGTCACGGGCCTTAGCCCGCCGCATATAAACTACTGGCATAATGTCCAACTGACGCTAGCACTGCTACCGTCTCACTCCTTTTAAAAAATTCAACGGGAGTTATTCTAACATAAGTTAGGAGCGCCGAGAAGCCCAATACTGGTAATAATCAACCCGCAAAGAACCGTTATACAGCTTCCGCTTCTTGGTGGCTTTTTGACCGTAGTATTTTTCAAAATCCTGGTCAGCCGTCAAGATATACTTGCTCCACCCGGTCAGCTGCTGGTACAGCTGGCCCATCTCTTCATAGAGCTCACGGGCCGCTTCCAGTTCACCCAAACGCTGACCGTAAGGTGGGTTTGAAACCAAGACCCCGTGGGGCTTGTCCGTCCGCCAGTCCTTGACTGCCAACTGCTTAAAGGTGACATCGTGGCCCAGTCCGGCATGGCGGGCATTTTCCTGGGCAATAGCGACCATGTTTTCATCCAGGTCATAACCAGCAATATCAAGTTCACGGTCGTAGTCCGCCTGGGCTTCAGCCTGGTCACGGACGGTTTCTGACAGGGACTGATCAAACCAGTCCATCTGTTCAATGGCAAAGGTCCGAATCAGGCCGGGCGCAATGTTACGACCGATTAAGGCCGCTTCAATGGCAATCGTGCCCGAACCGGTAGTTGGGTCAACAAAGGGTAGGTCAGGTCGCCAGTTGGTTAGTAAGACCAGGGCAGCGGCAAAGTTTTCCTTCAAGGGTGCTGGTCCCTTATCCACCCGGTAGCCCCGCTTAAAGAGCGAAGACCCGGTAGTATCCAAGGTCAAGATTACGTGATTCTTTTCAATCATGACCTCCAGTTGAGCTGTAAACCCATTTTCAGGCAGGCGGGTCCGGATATGGTAGGCCTCCTGGAGCTTGGAAACGATGGCCCGCTTAGTGATGGCCTGGACATCGGGCACACTATGCAGGGTTGAATGATGGGACCGGCCAGCCACTGGGAAAACCGAGTCATAGTTCAAATAATCCTGCCAGTCCAAGGCCTTCACTCCTTCAAAGAGTTCATCGAAAGTGTGGGCTTCAAATTCACCGACAATAATCTTGACCCGATCAGCCGCACGTAACCAAAGATTGGCCCGCAGGATATCGGCTTGATTACCTTGAAAGCGAACCCGGTAGTTTTCAACCTGGGGGTCAAAGTCGAGCTGACGTAATTCTTTACCGATGACTGCTTCCAAACCAGCAGCCCCGGTGGCCATTAATTGATAAGTTTTTGACATGAACTTCCCTTATAATAACTACAATATGCGTTTAAATGACTTTGAAGACCTAACCCAATACCTGCCCGTCGACAGCCTGCTTTACCTGCAGGCCAACCGGCAAAAACCAGCCCAGCCACTGGCCAAGGTCCGCTATGGGACCAATCAGGAAGACGTCTTGCTGGTACCCGGTAAAAAACCGCTCCAGCTCGCCCAGTTACTCACCCGCCTATCCCAATCTAGTGGTCAGGCCCACCTTTACCACGCTGATGGTCAAGCCGTTTTAGGCTTTCAGGTTGATGGCCAACAGGCCATCGTCCTCCAGTGAACCCTTACATATCCTCAATGCGCTGGGTTGGCAACTGGACCCGGGGCGCACCCTGGTTAGCAGCCGTTTGGTCGGGCTGAGCCCGACCACCCTGCCGCCGGTTTTTAGCCATTTGGGCGGCCTGAGGTGTTTTGATATTTTGCTGCTGCCAGTTGGCTAAAATGGCTTCGATGTAGCGCAGACTACGGGCATTATTGGCAATTGCCTCCTGAATGGCCACCAACATCATGTTGGGATCAAAGTGGTCTTGATCAAACCAGTGACTGACGGTTTGCATTTCCATCGGCGTCAAAGGTCGGCCAAATTCCACTTCTAGGGTCTGCAAGACCTCCCGCCGGCTGCTCTTTCCCGTCGACATGACCGGGGCAGTGTCAGTGGCGGCCTGTCCTTGAATCAACCGGTCGTACAGGGGTGAAAAATCATAGGTTTCAGTCGCCTGGTCGTGGCCCACCAAAACCAGCAGGTGGCGGGCCATCAAACTTTTCAGGCGGTCAATGATGGTTTTCTCAGTGACCTGCATGGTTCGAGCCAAAACATCTGGCCGCGCCTGGTCACCCCGACTTTGCAAATTTTGCACCTGGAGGTACAAGACCAGGTCATCGTTGTCCAAGCCTAGCTCCCGGTAGTGCTGTAGGAGGGCATTACTGATGCTAGTCTGGCCAGCCTGCAAATATCTTTTTAAATTGGCATCCATCAGTCTTTATCTCCCTTGATTCAAAAAGCGTCCTGGCCAAAGCCCGACGCTTTTTCTTTAGGGACGCAGTCGGTGGGTCATCCTTGGGAAAGGAATGGCTTCACGAATGTGCTCTTCACCAGTAACGAAGGTTACCAAGCGTTCTAGTCCCAGACCAAAGCCTGAGTGTGGTACTGGACCGAACTTACGCAGGTCCAAGTACCAGCTGTACTCGTCTAGGCTGAGTCCCTGTTTAATAATTTGTTCCTTCAAGTATTCGTAATCAACTTCTCGTTCGGAACCACCAATGATTTCCCCATACCCTTCTGGGGCCAGCAGGTCAGCGGAAATCACCACGTCGTCACGGGTTGGGTGGCGCTTCATGTAGAAGGCCTTAATGGCCTTGGGGAAGTTCAAAACAAAGACCGGCTGGTCAAAGTGGTTGGCCAGGAAAGTTTCTTCAGGGGAACCAAAGTCAGCCCCCCACTTAATATCGAAGTCATTGGCCTGCAAGAGTTCAATCGCTTCGTCATAAGAAAT
This sequence comes from Leuconostocaceae bacterium ESL0723, assembly GCA_029392055.1. Taxonomy (GTDB): domain Bacteria; phylum Bacillota; class Bacilli; order Lactobacillales; family Lactobacillaceae; genus ESL0723. The sequence continues at coordinate 916,083 of CP113928.1, forward strand.
GCGAGGGTAAGGCAGCTTAGTATAAGACTTCAACCGGTCCTTATCCCGCTTGAGGAGATCTAGCTCCTGGTCATTGCGCTCCAGCACCTTTTCAATCAGGTAGGCAATGTAGCGTTCCTGTAAATGCAGGCTTTGTTCCTGGTCCATAAAGGCCATTTCTGGCTCAATCATCCAAAACTCAGTCAAGTGACGCCGAGTCTTGGATTTCTCAGCCCGGAAAATTGGCCCAAAGGTAAAGACCTTACCAAAGGCCATGGCCCCAGCTTCGGCATAAAGTTGACCAGTCTGTGAAAGGTAGGCCGGCTCACCGAAGTAGTCGGTTTCAAACAACTCAGTCGTCCCTTCAGGAGCTGAGCCAGTCAAAATCGGCGCATCCATCTTGATGAAACCTTCATCATTGAAGAATTCGTAAGTTGCTGCAATCAGGGTGTTACGAATCTTCAAGGTCGCAAAGGGCTTTAAGTGGCGCAGGTATAAGTGCCGCTCATCAAAGAGAAACTCGGTCCCGTGCTCCTTGGGTGTGATTGGGTAATCATGGCTTTCCCCAATGACCTGCAGGTCATGGACGGCCATTTCATAGCCAAAGGAAGAACGGTCATCCTTACGGATTTCACCAGTAACATACAGACTGCTTTCCTGCTTAAGTTCCTTGGCCCGTTCAAAGACATCCGGATCAACGTCCGCCTTGGCGACCACGCCCTGGAAGAAGGCAGTCCCATCGCGGAGCTGTAAGAAGACAATCTTACCACTGCCCCGCTTTTGCCGGAGCCAACCACCAATTTTAACGGTCTGACCCACATACTTGCTTGCATCTGCGATTTGAATCGTCGGAATTTTTTCCTCTGTCATCGTTGTAAGTACCCAAATGGGCACCGACCTCCCTTATTTAATAGTTAAGTTTTGGCAGTGAACTGCCACTTTTAGACCTGGCTGAAGAACTGCTTCAAACGAGCCACCGCCTCGTCTAATTGGGCCTGGTCCTTGGCGTAACTAATCCGGAAATAACCTGGCATGCCAAAGCCTTCCCCACCTGGGACGGCCACGTGGGCCTGGTCTAAGATGGCCTGGCTCAGACTGGTCGTATCCGTGTAACCCAGTTTCTCCATCACCTTCGGATTAACCTTAGGAAAGAGATAAAAGGCGCCTTGCGGCTTAACTGGTAACTCCAGGGCCGGAATTTCGGACAGGGCCGCATAGGTAGCATTTAGCCGTTGTTCAAAGGCCTGGCGCATCTTTTCGACTGAGTCCTGCGAACCGGTCAAAGCCTCAATAGCCGCATACTGCGATACCGCCGCTGGATTAGAAGTGATATGACCTAGCAACTTGGTCATAGCCGCAATAATAGTTGCATCCGCCAGGGTCCAACCAATCCGCCAGCCAGTCATCGCATAGGCCTTGGAAACGCCATCCACAATGATGACCTTGGTGCCGACCAAGGATTGCAAATCAAGGCCCGAGGTAAAGACGGCACCGTTATAGACCAGCTGTCCATAAATTTCGTCTAAGATGACGAAAGTGTCGTGTTCCTTGGCCCAGTCCAAGAGATCAATCAGCTCCTCGCGGCTATAAACCTGGCCGGTCGGATTAGTTGGCGAGTTAATCAGCAAGACCTTGGGACTAACCGTGAGATTTTCTAAATCAGCCCGGGTTAATTTCAGGGCCGGATTATCAGGCAAAACCCCCTGAAAAACCCCACCAGCTAATTTAACTTGTTCAACATAGCTGACCCACTCCGGATTAGCCGTCACAACTACGTCGCCGGGGTTAACCAGGACCTGCATCAGTACATAAAGTGATAACTTGGCACCGGCCGTCACCGCTACGTTTTCAGTCGTGAGGGTGTTCCCGTAGTGGTAGCGCTGACTCATCCGGTCGACAATGGCCTCCTTGAGGGCTGGCAGACCAGTTACTGGGGTATAAAAACTAGTTTTACCACTTTGGATGGCTACTTGGGCCGCCTGGCCAATGTTGTCAGGCGTGGTAAAATCCGGTTCCCCCATCCCTAAATTGACCACGTCAACGCCTTCAGCCTGCATCTTTTTAGCCTGGGCACTAACTGCCAACGTTGGTGATGGCGCAACTTCACTAACCCGCTTTGCTAACTGAAATGATTCACCCATGATTTACCCTCACAATCCATTAATGACCCGGTAAGGTTTACCGGTTTTGAAATCTAAGGTCAGATAATTAAGCTGGCCGTTCTTACTTTCATAACTGATTTCCCAGACCAAAACACCCTTGTAATAGCTAATGTTGGCCTCATAAATCCGCTTAGGATGGTACTTGTCATCCAGCAGCTTTTGCAGGGCCGCATTGGACATCCCGGCGCTGCGTGGGAAGGTTTTCACCTGCTTGCTACCATCTTGAACAATGGCCACTCGCTGATCACCACTAGCAGTCTGACCAACCAGGCCATAAGTGGTCCCATCGCGGTAGTTAACCGTCACCTGACTAAATTTAACAATGTTAGTCTTTTCTTTTACCAAGTGCTCGGCCGAACCCTGGGCGGTGACCATGGGCCAAAGGGCACTGTAGGCATAGGTCAACAGAAGGACGGCAATTACCCCAATCACGGTCAGGGTAATCCACAGCACCTTAGTCCAACGACGACGCTGGTGACGCCGTTGCTGCCGAATATGTATACTTTCTCGATACTGCATCACTAGCTGTCCTTCTAAAGAGATTTTCTTAAGACATTATAGCAAAATTAGGCCTTGCCTGGGCGGATGATTACCGCCTTAGTCCCCACTTAAAATTTGATGGTAAAGCCGGCCAAGCTGGTTGTTGGTCGCATTCACCACTTCTAAGGCGGGCAACTGGCGCAGCATATGGTTACTAATCTTAGCGACCAGAACCGGCGTTGGGTGTCCTTCCAGGGCAGTTAGGAGGGCCTTTAACTGACTTAGAGAAGTAAAGAGACCCATGTCTGGAATCACCACGACGGCCGGCAGCATGTTTTCCTGCTGCCAAACCTTATCTAAGAAATGTTCGGTCACCACCATGACTACTGCGGGATTGCCCTGGTACTGCCGCTGCAGTTTTTCCAAACTAGCAGTTAAGCCCTCGGCTACCAGTTGGTAGTGGGCGGGCAAGTTATAGCGCAGGCGCTGGTACCAACTGTGCACAGCCCGTTGATTAGGCACAATAATTAAAATTGGACCCGCATCTTGCTGGGCCAGGAGTTGGACATGGTTACTGGTAACAGCGCCCTTGGGACGGACCAGGGTCACGTTGGTCGCCTCTGGGCTGCTGACCTGACTTTGATAAGTTAACTGGGCTGGCACCTGGGCCCAGAATTTCTGCTGCTGCTCGGGCAGGTAATCGGCCATCAAGAGCACCTTGTCAAACTGGGTGAGGAAGAAATGTTGGTAAATTTGGTCGACATCGACCTCGAAAACCAACTGCTGGGCTTGATCATCGCCGCCCCGCACAACTTCAGCCTCTCGAACATATTTCGGACGGTTGCGAACCCAGTCCAGCTGATCTAGTAATTGACTTAAGTCACTGTCGCTTAAGAAGTTAGCCAACCGGGAACTGCGTTCGACCAGGTCTTGAATTTTCATCAAAACCTTGACCAGGTTACGGGCCGTCCCAATTTGCTGTTTTAGAGGTTGCCGGTCTAAGACACTTTGCAACAGCTGACCAGCCCGTTTTTGCCGGTCACGGAGCTGTTGGCGGACCTTGCCGCGGCTTTCACTGATTAGGCCGGGTAGTTCATTTAAGCCCTCCCGGAACCGTTGCAGGGGCAAGGTTGGCTGAAAGGCAGTCTGCAAACCAGGCACAAAGTCCAACGGTGCTTCTAAAATCGCTAAAGGCCAACGGTTCAGCTGTCGTTGATCCTTTAAGGCGTCCGCCTGTGACCAGAAGGTTGCATAATCCATCAGCACCACATCAGCCGCCTGGGCCTGCTGCCAGGCAGCTTGATAGAAGGCCCCCTGCTTATCGCTAGCCACGTTTTCTCGAATTTGGCGGCCCTGGATTGTTACCGGCATCTCTTCAAAACGGCCGGTCTGACTTTGGTTAATCCAAACTAGGACTCGCGCCTGCCAGAGATGTCCCTCGGATTGTGGTTGCTGGTCTAAGATTTCAGCCAAACGCTGCGGGTCGACGTAATCACGGGGTCGGCCCAACTTGGCCCAGCTAAACTTGGCGAGACCTAGTTGCTGGCGGAGTGCCTGCATTAGTTCCACCTGCTGGTCCATCAGCGCCTGATCATTGGAAAGTAAGAGCGTCGGCCAGGCATTGGGGCTCAGCAGCAAGACATACAGGTAGGTTAGCGTCTTCCCACTCTTGGCTGGACTAATCAGGCTCAAAACGCCCCGCTGGCGCTTATGGACAAAGTCGTAAAAGCGGTTCATTAAACCGTTTTGTCCAGGGCGACTTTCAAACCAAGTTCCTAACTGTTGGCGCTTTTCAATCGCCTTAGCGACAAAGGTCGGTGTGAGTGTCTGAGCACGTCCCCTATCATTAGCTGCCGCCGGCTTGGCTGGCTTTGTTTGGTCCTGATTCTTTTTAGCAGGGCTAGGCTGGTTCAAAGCCAACTTTAAGAAGGCCTGGGTTTGCCGAATCAATCCCCAATCATGCCCTTTCAATTGTTTTTTCACCTCACCAGGTAGCTCGCTAGCGCGCTGCCAGAGGGCTAAGAGTAAGTAGGCGGTCGCCTCGGCATCAGCGTTCGCCCGGTGGGCCTGCTGCAGTGGCAGGTCTAAGTAGTGGCTCAGGTCAACTAGGCGGTAACCTGGCGCTAAGGGTAAGAGAATTTGGGCCAGCTGGACGGTGTCAATGGCTTCAATGTCTAAGGGTTCAAAGCCGGTCCGCTTAAACTCATTGTTTAAGAAGGGATAGTCAAAGTTGACGTTGTGGGCCACAATCACCGTGTCCGTCAGCATCCGGTGCAAGAGCGGAGCCACCTCTTCAAAATAAGGGGCATCCTGAACGTCGCGGTTGGTAATGTGGGTTAGCTGCTGGATGTTTCGGTCGATATTGCAGCCGGGATTGACCAGCGAATCGAAGTGTTCGACAATCTGCCGGTTTTTAATGAAGGACATGCCAATTTGGATGATGCGGCCACCCTTGGCCACGCTGGGCTGTGTTGTTTCTAAATCAACGATTACAAAGGAATCGTTCGCTCGCATAAAGCCTACCTCGCCTGCTGATTTTAATCTAAACTTAAATTCTCCGTTAGAAGATTAGATGGTGTCTAGCGTATATCAGTCTTATTTTACACTACTGAACCCGATGAGGTACAATGAACAGAAGTTACGGGAGCATATTATGTCAAAAGAAGCTGTGGGCGTAGGTACCGCCCATGCCAAAGCCATCCTAATTGGGGACCACGCCGTCGTTTATAATCAACCAGCCGTGGCCATCCCCCTACCCAACATGAACATTGAGGCCACCCTAAGAGCCGGCTATAGCGGACAAATCATTGATATGTCAGGCTTTCATGGCGATCTCAACGAACTGGGAGCCGATGCAGAAGGACTACGCCAACTCATCATTTCCCTCCTTAAAAAATTCGATTTAGATCAGGCCCCCTTTACCCTGGATATTAACTCCAATATCCCCCAGGAACGTGGATTTGGCGCCTCTGCGGCCGTGGCAACCGCCATCACCGAGGCCTTTTTTAATTTTCAAGGCCAAGACCTGCCCCAAGACCAGTTAAATTACTTTACTGGAATTGAGGAAAATATTTCCCACGGTTCCCCTTCCGGGATTGATGCCGCCACGGTGAGCTCTAATCAACCGGTTTGGTACCAAGACAAAATGACCGAACCCTTTGACATGAACCTGACGGCTACCCTGGTCTTGGCCGACACCGGCGTTCGTGGTCAAACCGTCCGTGCCGTCCGGGTGGTCAAGGAACTGTTGGAAACACAGTATGACCGCACCTGGGCTTCTATTACCCGGCTGGGTCAGATTGCGGCCGAAGTCCGTCAGGACCTCAACCAGAACAATCCGGTCCACCTTGGTCGGATGTTTACCATGGCCCACCACGAATTACAGTCCCTGAACGTTTCCCACCCAAAACTCGATAACCTAGTTAACGCCGCCCTCCACAACGGAGCCCTGGGCGCTAAACTGACCGGTTCAGGGATTGGCGGTGCCATGTTTGCCCTGGCCCGCGATAATAACGATGCCATTCAAATTGCCAACGCCTTGAACCGCGCTGGCGCAAAGAACACCTGGATTCAACCGCTATGACAACGACTGCAACCGCTCACACGAATATCGCCTTCATTAAGTACTGGGGCAAAAAGGATCCAGTCCTAAATTTGCCAACGACCAGTTCCCTGTCGTTGACCTTGGACAAGTTTTATACCCAAACCACGGTTAGCCCATCGGTCCGCGACCAGCTGACCATCAATGGGATTGATCAACCCGTCGACCGGGTGCGCCAGTTCCTAGACATTTTGCGCCAGGAACTGGGTTATTTCCCACCCATGCAGGTAGAATCAAATAACCAGGTGCCAACAAGTGCCGGTCTAGCTTCCTCAGCGTCGGCCTTTGCGGCCCTGACGGCCGCGGTGGTTAAAGAGGCCGGTCATGATTTGTCTTTTACCGAGCTATCGCGATTGGCACGACGAGGATCAGGTTCCGCCACCCGCTCTTTTTTCCCGGACTTTGCGGTTTGGCAGGCCGGTGACGATGACGCTAGCTCCTACGCCTACCACCTGGATGTCCCCCGACTTCCACTGGCCTTAGTCGTCGTTGAACTGGCGGACACTACTAAGAAGGTTTCCTCCTCGGATGGCATGCAACGGGCGATGACTTCTCCCTACTATGCCAACTGGGTCCAGGATTCGAAAAAAGAATTACCAGAGATGGAGGCAGCCCTGGCCAAGGGCGACCTGGACCAGGTTGGTGCCCTCGCTGAAAAAAACGCCCTGGGCATGCATGAATTGAATTTAACCGCTAAAGACCGACGGTTCACCTACTTTACGCCGCAAACCCTCCAGGTAATCCACCTGGTACAGGCCATGCGTAAGCAGGGTGTGCTGGCTTATGCCACCATCGATGCCGGTCCAAATGTCAAAATCATCACAAGTGATGACCAGGCCCCGGCCGTGATGGAACAGGTTCAAGGCACCCTGCCCAAGGCCCGCCTAACCGTTGCCCATGGTGGACCGGGGTTGCACTATGACTAAGAAACCGCTGTCGATTTACAGTCCGGGTAAACTCTTTTTAGCCGGTGAATACGCGGTGACGAAAGCTGGTCAAAGCGCCATTGTGGCTGCCGTTGACCGTGGCTTGACCTTTACCATTTCTACCAGCCTAGATGCCAGCTTCCGGCTATCTTCATCCAGCATTGTAACGGATTGGACCTTTAATGAGGGACAAGATTATGCCATCGAAGGCCCCTGGGCCTTTGTCCAGGCCAGTGTGAAGATTTTACAGACCTATCTGGCCCTTGAGGGCCGGGCATTGCTGACCCCCTTCCAGCTGGCCATCGACAGCCAGTTGCTGGCAGCCAATGGCCAAAAGTTAGGCTTGGGTTCCTCAGCAGCCGTTGTGGCCGGTACCATTAACGTTTTAGATGCCTACTTTGATTTACAGTTGGGTCAGTTAAAACGTTTTAAACTAGCCGCCCTCGCCCACCACTATGTCCAGGGCAATGGTTCCCTGGCCGATGTGGCCACTAGTATCACCGGGGGCGTGATTGCTTACCAGGGCACTGATTTAGCCCAGCTAATGCAACCCTACCACCACCAAATTAATCAAGATTTGGTTAGCTTGGTTAACCGTGACTGGCCCGACCTGGCCATCCATCAGTTACCCTGGCCCAGCGACTGGCAGTTAAGCCTGGTCGCCACCCATCAGAGTGCTGATACCAAAAAGGCTCTGAGCCGGGTCCAACTTGCTTCTAGTTTTTATCAAGACAGTCAACGGATAGTCGCGGCTGTCCAAGCAGCGATTGCTGGCCAGGATTATTCCCAGCTGCGCAAGGCCCTGGCAGCCAACCAAAATCTGCTACGAGAAAACCTGCCGGCTGAATATCTAACCTCACGTCTGACCCGGTTCTTAACTGGTTTAAGTGACTACCACCTAGCCGGCAAGGTCAGTGGTGCCGGCTTTGGTGATAACGGCTTTGCCATCAGTGATGGTCAGCCCCTCCCCCCTGACCTGGTCCAGACCTGGACCAGTGCCGGTCTCAACGTTTCAGCGCTAAACATCGTACCTAGCCAGCTCAAATCCCTGGAGTAGCCCATGGTTTCCCAACAATCACAGCGAAAAAATGAACACCTCTCCTTGGCTGTTAAGATGTGGCGTGACCATAATCAGCCCCAAAACGGGGCCGGTTTTGACCAGGTCCGCTGGCAGCCCAATACCCTGCCAGAGTTGTCGGTTAGCCAGGTTGATGTTTCTACCAATCTGTTGGGCACTGACCTGCCCTGGCCCTTCTACATCGAGGCGATGACTGGCGGTTCTGACCAAGGTGGTCGATACAACCAGCAACTTGCCCAGGCCGCTAAAATCACCGGCCTGGCCATGGCGGTTGGTTCCCAGTCCATTGCTTTAAAGGATGCCAGTCAACGGGCTTCCTTCGAGGTTGTTCGTCAGGAAAATCCCTACGGCTTTATCATGGCCAACCTTGGTGCTGACCACAGTTTAGCCAATCTGAAGGTCGCTGTTGACATGATTGGGGCCAATGCCATTGAAATCCACGTTAATGTGGCCCAGGAATTATCAATGGTTGAGGGCGACCGCGACTTTCACTGGCAGGATAACCTGGCCAATCTGATTGCCCACTCGCCGGTGCCCGTCGTCATTAAAGAGGTTGGTTTTGGCATGTCTCGCCGCAGTCTGACCCAGTTAGACGACTTGCAGCCAGCCGCCATCAACGTTGGTGGTACTAACGGCACTAACTTTGCTGAAATCGAACAGGCCCGTAGTCATCCGAGTTCGGCGACCATTGATCTCAGCCACTACGGCTTTTCAGTGGTGGAAAGCCTCTTAGCTGCTCAGGCCGCCCAGGTCAGGACACCCTTAATTGCGACCGGCGGCATAAGTAATCCAAATCAAGTGATTACGGCCCTCATGCTAGGGGCCCAGGCAACTTCCAGTGCCGGTTACTTCCTAGAAATTCTAGCCCGCCAGGGTCAGGGTGCCCTGATTGAGACGATTGAGCAGTGGCAGGCCGCCCTACCCAAATTGATGACCCTCCTAGGGGCGCGTGATATCGCGGCCCTGCAAAGGCAGGTACCAATTCTTTCGACCAACCTACAAAATTTTAAAGCCCAATTATAAAAAACCAGCTAGTAGTTACTAGCTGGTTTTTTATAATTTATTGGTTTAAGCCCACGCGGTCAAAAATTTCATCAACGTGGCGCAGGTGGTAATGATAGTCAAAGGCATCATCAATCTGAGCTGGGCTCAGGTACTTTTGGATTGTTGGATCGGCTTCAACCAGGGTCCGGAAGTCCCGCTGCTCATCCCAAGAACGGGCTGTCAGTGGTTGCACCGTGTCATAGGCGGCCTCTCGTGACAGGCCGGCATCAACCAAGCTCAGCAGCAAGCGCTGTGAGTAAATCAGGCCATAAGTCCGGTCCATGTTCTTACGCATGGTTTCAGGGAAGACCCCGAGATTATTCAGGATACCGGTTTGCCGGTGGAGCATATAGTCCAAGGTGGCCGTACCATCCGGCAGGATGATTCGTTCGGCTGAAGAGTGGGAAATGTCCCGCTCATGCCAGAGGGTAACATTTTCCAAGGCGGTAACACTGTAGCCACGTAGGACCCGGGCCAAGCCAGTCAAATTCTCATCACCGATGGGATTACGCTTATGTGGCATGGCGGAAGAACCCTTCTGCCCCTTACCAAAGCCTTCTTCAACTTCATGAATCTCAGAACGTTGGAGGGAGCGGATTTCAGTCGCCAACTCTTCAATTTGCGTACCGATTAAGGCAATGGTCTGCATGTAGTCTGCGTGCAAATCACGGGGCAGCACCTGGGAACCAATTGGCTGGGCCCGCAGTCCCAATTCCTTCATGGCCACCTTTTCAACTTCAGGGGGCACATTGGCAAAGGTACCGACCGCACCAGATAACTTACCGGTTAACATTTCTTCGGCCACGCGGTCAAAACGCTCAATCGCCCGGCTGGCTGAGGCGTAAAAACGGGCCATCTTCAAGCCAAAGGTCGTTGGCTCAGCGTGAACCCCGTGGGTCCGGCCCATCATAACCGTATCCTTGTACTTTAAAGCCAAGCCCTTGATGGCTTCCCGCCACTGCTTCAAGTCTTCCTTGATAATATCGTTAGCCTGCCGTAGGCGCAGGGCCTGGGCTGTATCAACGACATCGGTAGAGGTCAGGCCGTAGTGAACCCACTTACGTTCCTCGCCCAAAGACTCCGACACATTCCGCGTAAAGGCAACCACATCGTGACGGGTCGACCGCTCAATTTCAGCAATCCGGTCCACATCGAACTTGGCGTTTTTCCGAATCTTTTCCAAATCCTCGGCGGGAATATGACCTTGGTCAACCCAACCGGCCACCACGGCAATTTCCACATCTAACCAGCTTTGGTACTGGTTCTTCAATGACCAAATCGCACGCATTTCGGGCCGCGAATAACGTTCCAGCATAGTAACCATCCTTTATTTCTAATTGCTCAACAACCCTATTTTATCAGTTTTCCCGGTAAAATATTCGTTAATAAACTAAAAATACTCTCACAATCATCCGAAACGTTCGGATTTACGCCAAGATTTCGTCAATCCGCGCCAACTCGTCCTGAGTAAAGTCAGGATGCTTGGTAAACTGCAGGTTCCCAAGGAGGTGATCCACCTTGCTGGCGCCAATGACCACACTGGCCACCCGACGGTCCTGGAGCAACCAGGCCAACGACATCTGAGATAAGGTTTGCTGGCGGCTCTGAGCCAAGTCGTTTAAGGCCCGCAACTTGTTTTCTAGCGCCTGCTTACCATTTTTAAAGAGGAACTCGTTAGTTCGGTGGACCGGGAAATCATCAGGAATGCCATCCAAGTACCGGTCTGTCAATAGTCCTTCTGCTAAGGGACCATAGGCAAAGAGCCCAGCATGGTGCTGGTCCAGGATATCTAAGAGACCACCGTTCTTAGCACCCTGGTTTAGCATGTTATAAGAAACCTGGTTGCCAATGAATGGCGTCCCCAAATCGGCAAAAATCTTAGCAATGGCCGCAGTTTGTTCGGCCGTGTAATTGGAAACACCAACATAGAGGGCCTTTCCTTGACGAACCAGGAGGTCCAAGGTCTGAGCCGTTTCTTCTAGGCGAGTTTCAGGGTCCCAGCGGTGAGCATAGAAAATATCAACATAGTCCAAACCCATCCGCTGCAAACTTAGGTCTAAGGCATTGACCAGGGTCTTCTTACCTGAAAACTGGCCCAGTGGTCCCGGCCACATGTGGTAACCAGCCTTGGTCGTAATTACCAACTCGTTGCGGTAGGGACGCAGGTCCGACCGGTAAACCTGGCCAAAGGTTTCTTCGGCCGTCCCATTTCCTGGACCGTAGTTGGAGGCGTTATCAAAGCTGAAAATACCATTATCAAAGGCGGTTAAAATCACCTCCCGGGAATTGGCCAGGGGCATTTGATCGCCCAGGTTACGCCAAAGACCAAAGGACACGGCTGGCACAATTAAGCCAGAATCACTGACCCGGCGATAAGGCAACTTTTCGTAGCGGTTAGGATTAGCAGCGTATACCATTTATAACTCCTTGAAAGATCTTAGGGCCAAAATGTGCTCGGCGGCCCGTTGGTGCTCTTCAACGTTGGGATGACGGTTAGCGGTCAAAACCGCCCAGTCACTAGTATCAACCACTTCCAAGTGGTCAAAACGGCGGCTCTCCTGCTGAAAAATGTCGACGTACTCGCCATTAAAGGGCGTTAACAGCAGGACTTTGGCATCGTGGAAACGCTTGACCAACTCCAGTAAGTAGACCCGCAGCCCAAAGGTAAATTCCTGACGACTGGCCCCGTAGTTAAAGTCATTTAGGCCATAGTTCACGATGACCAGGTCCGTTTGGACGCGGGGTCGGGCAATTCCAGGGCTAACCTGCCAGAGGGCCGTAATCGCGGTTGGTTCCTGAAACGGTGCCCGCCGGGTTAGGCCGGTGCCACCATAGGCAATCCGGGCCAAGGGCCGACCTACCTGCTGGGACACCAGACTGGGAAAGCTTTGGGCCGGCAGGTTCTGATTACCAGCCATTAATTCACCGGCAGTAATTGAGTCCCCCACAAAGGTTAGGTAGGGCTTGTCAACCGGCACTGGCTTTAGGTCTAAATCGGTACGGATAGCAGTCAGGACGACCCCGTTTTGCCAGAGAGCTACCTGCCCTTGGTCTAGTTGATCTAGGACCAGCTGGTTATGCCCGGCGGCGACGTTAATTTTCAATTGGTTACCGGTCAGCGTCACTTGACCAGCAGCCACCCCGTCGTGAAGGACCGTAAAGGTCAAGGCTGGGTAAGGTTCTAAAAATTCTAAGGTTACTGGTCCAGCTGCTGGACTAATAAAGTCCACGATGGCACCGTACTGGCTGGTCACTAGGCCAGCCTCGCTAAGGCCCCATTCGGGTGACAGGAAGGCCTGGGTATCTGCTGAAGTCATAAGGATACTTCCGGATTATCTGGGCTGGTGAGCATACCAGCCATACTTTCATGGTTAATGACGCGGCGCAGCCCTTCGGCAAAGAGTGGCGCCACTGACAGCTCAACCAGCTTATCGAAGCGCTTCTCAGCTGGAATTTCGATGGTGTTGGTGACAATCACGCGGTCAAGGGGAGCCGCTTCCAAGCGTTCCACTGCATGATGGGACAGGACCGGGTGGGTGGCCAGGGCATCAATCTTAGTGGCCCCGGCATCGGCCAAGGCCTGGCTGGCCTGGGCCATGGTCCGGCCTGAATCAATGATGTCATCCATCAAGATGGCATGCTTACCAGCCACCGTACCGGTGATTTGGAAATGCTTGGCCTGGCCATGCTCCTCTTCACGGGCATCGACAATGGCCCAGTTGGCATTAAGGACCTTGGCAAAGTTCTGGACCATTTTTAAGCTGTTAGGGTCGGGTGAAACCACCACCACGTCATCCCCAGTCAGTCCCTGCTCGTAAAAGTAGTGACTTTGAACCGGGGTGGCCAGTAAGTGGTCAACTGGGATATCAAAGAAACCCTGTACCTGGCTGGTATGTAGGTCCATGGCCATTAACCGCTTAACCCCTTGGGTTTCCAAGAGGTCAGCGATTAAGCGGGCAACGATTGGTTCCCGGGAACGGGCCTTGCGGTCGGAACGTGCATAGCCAAAGTAAGGAATAATCACGTTGATTGACCGAGCGGAAGTGCGGCGGGCTGCGTCAATGAAGACCATCAGCCGCATCAGGTTGTCGTGCACCGGGGTGGTAATCCCCTGAATGACGTAGACATCCTGTCCGCGGACCGAGTCGACAATCCGTTCGTAAATTTCGTTATCGGCAAAGGTCTCTAAATCGACCGCTGCCAAGGGAATATCAGAAATTGATGCAATTTCCTCAGCCAGACTGGGATTACTACCCAGCTGAAAAAGTCGGTACTCGGGGTTACTCATGTTTTCCTGCCTTCATTCCTTTGCTTTACTTATCTGATTATAACAGCAATTTTAAACCTTTTTGGGCATGAAATCAGCGGGCTTCAAGTCCGCCATGCCAATCATCGGATCGATACTTTGCTCCTGAATTGCCGCAACGGTTAGCTGGTGCTTAACGGGTGCGCCTGGTTCACGAGTAGCCGCAACGGACCGGCTAGGGGTAGCTGCCACAATTGTGGACTGATTACTTTTGGCTGTGTCAGTCCCAGCTGTCTTAGCCTGGCTCACCGAGTCTTTAACACCTACTTTGCCAACCTGCAAGCGCTGGGCTAGGGCCGTCTGCCGGGCTGGCACTGGTGTTTGGGCGGCCCGTTCAAAGGCAGCCCGACTACCAACCAGGATCAGGGCTTCCTTCGCCCGAGTCAGCCCAGTATAGAGCAGGTTGCGGTTTAACATCATGTGGAATTGGTCAGCCAGAACCAGTAAAACCAGCTTAAATTCGTTGCCCTGGGCCTTGTGAACCGTGGTGGCATAGGCCAGGGTCAGCTGTCCCAAATCCTTTTTGTCATAGGTGACTTCCTTGCCATCAAAGTCAACGACCAGGCCGTCCGCCTGCTGACCAGAATCTTTTTGGTAGTGAACGGCCAAAACCGTCCCCATGTCACCGTTATAAATATCACGTTCACTGTCGTTTTCTAATTGTAGAACCTTGTCCCCTTTTCGGAAAACAAATTGGCCCCGTTGGAGCGATTTTTGGCCCGGACGACTAGGATTAAAACATTCCTGGGCTAGCTGGTTGAGGGCGACCACCCCACTGCTCCCCTTGTACATCGGCGTTAAAATTTGAACATCCTGGGCCGTGAAGCCTTTTTTAATCGCAGCTCGTAAGACCTGGCCGACTGCCTGGGGGGCCTGGTCACTGCTAACTAGGAAGGTTGAACGGTCGCCCTTATTCTCTTCAAAATCATCAGGCAACTGGCCAGCTTTAATACTGGCTGCCAGACTATTAATACTGCTTCCCCGCCCTTGTCGATAAATCACATCTAGCTGACTGTGGTCAATTTGGTGGCTGGAAAGTAGGTCGGCCAAGACATTGCCGGGACCAACCGAAGGCAGCTGGTCGCTATCACCGACAAAAATAATCCGCATATCATCGGGCACCGCCGCCAGTAATTTATCGGCCAACTCGATATCGAGCATGGAAGCCTCATCAACAATTAGAAGGCCGCCACTCAGGGGTTGGTCAGCATTGAATTCGGGCTGTTTGAAGTCCACCATTCCCAAAAGCCGGTGAATGGTAGTGGCCTCGTAGCCGGTCACCTCGGTCATCCGCTTAGCGGCCCGACCGGTCGGCGAAGCCAGGCGGACCCGGTGATCAAAGCGCCACTGTTCGGGTTCGTCGTGTTCTTCAGCCATTTGGTCCAGCAAGCGCTCGTAGGTAGCCACAATCGCCTGAATAATGGTGGTTTTCCCGGTACCCGGACCACCGGTTAAAACAAAGACATGGGCGGCTAAGCCCTGCTCAACCGCCTCAACCTGGCGCTGGTCTAACTGAATATCTTTGGGGACGACCAGGTTTTTAGCAATCTGTTTTTGCGTAAATTTGAGCTGGCTTTGACTATTTTTTAAGGCTAATAAACGCGCTGCAACTTCAGTCTCATCCTGGTAAAGCGAACGGGTATAACTGTGGCCGTCAGCGACTACAACCAGATCATCTTTGACCAGTGCCTGCTGGGCCTGGTCAACAATCTGATCCAAATTAGGATCTGAACTGCCCAGTAACTGAGCTACCGCCGAAACCAACTGGGTCTGGCTGAGGTAGGTATGACCATAGTGCTGACCAGCAGCTGCCAAGGCTGCATAAACCGCGGCCTGGTACCGTTGCGGGCTGTCACCGGCCAGGTTCAAACGCTGGGCTAACTGGTCAACCTTCCGAAAGGAAAGGCCGTCAAACTCAAACACTAGCCGGTAAGGGTGTTGGCTGATAATGTCCTGGGCCTCACCACCGTACTGGTCATAGAGACGGCCAGCCAGCTCGTTGCTAATCCCCAGGCGACCAGCTTGGACGAAGAGCTGTTCCAAACCTAGGTTTGACTGCAAGGTTTGGGCAATATTTTTGGCAATATCGGGCTTAACAATCCCCCTTAAGACGGTGGGGTCAGCCACAATTAAATCCAGGGCCTCCTCTCCAAGATGGTCAACAATCTTGGCCGCAGTCTTAGCACCGACCCCCTTAAATTGGTCCGAAGACAGGTACTTCACCAGACCATCCCGGCCGCTGGGCAGCTCATTTTGGTAATGGTCAACCTTTAGCTGCTGTCCGTACTTGGGATGGTTAACCAGGCGACCGTAAAAGGTATAATTACCGCCCTCTTGCACGTCGGCAAAGGACCCGGTCACAATCATTTCCGGCTCATCCCAGCCTTCGATATTAGTATCTTCGACCTCAATGGAAAGAATTTTAAAGTAGGAATCCTGGGCCGAAAAAATGACACGCCCGAGCGTGCCAGTCACCTGTTCTTGTTGTGAAGTTGCTTCCGCCATTCACAGTCCTTCTTAAATCGTTGTCGTGCCATCCTGGGCCTTGCCCAAATAGGAGGTGTCATTCCAGTCTACCAGGTCAAAGTCCTGCCCATTGCCAGTCAAAATCGTGGTCGAAGTATTACCCAGACCACTCCGCTGGCTAATTTTATCCGCCGGAGTCTTCAACAGCGCGTTTAAGCCAATCCGTAAAATCAAACCGTGGGCCACGACCAAAACCGTGCCGTTGGGCTGGGATTGACTAATTTCACGAATACAGCGGGTAAAACGGTCAAGGGCACCCTGGTAATTCTCACCGCCAAAGTCCCGGCCATCAAACTGGGTTAAATCATGGCGGTAGTCATAGTAGTCCTGCGGGTATTTTTGGTCGATTTCCTCGTGAGTGTGACCTTCCCACTGTCCTAGACCAAATTCAGCTAGGTCTGAACGTAGTGACAGGGGTAAGTCCCCAGGCAGGTCATTTTTAACCGTGACCGCTGTTTGCCGGGCCCGCTTGATTGGGGAGGCATAGACATGGTCAAAGTGCACGCCTTTGAGGTGGGCGGCCAGCTTTTTCATATCGGCAAAACTGCTGGGCAGCAGGGGCGAATCTCCCTGGCCGCCCTGAAAACGCTGAGCCAGATTCCACTCAGTTTGTCCGTGTCGAATGAAGTAAAAGGTTGTCATGAGGCTAACTTTTCCAATACACCGCGCTTAATCAAATCGTTCACAAAGAACCGATACAGGGTCACCATATCCTGGTCCTGGGCATGGTCAAAAATATTCACCCGAACCGTATCGGCGGCCGAGACCGTGCTCATCTTAAAACCAGTTAAGTCAGGGTTAACGGACACCTTGAGCTTAATCGCCTGGTCTAAGTTCTTATCTGCTTCTAAGGAACGATGCAGGACGTAAGCCCCGGCATTATTCTTAATGAAACCCAAATCCAGGAGGGTATATTTTTTGATGGCGGGACTAATTTGATAAGTCGTGTCGCCCGGTACTGTTACTTCTTTGGCAAAGGCCATAAAACCGTGCTCCTCTCGATGTTGGAAACCAACTTAAATCAGTATTTGATGAGTCCATTATAACAAAAAAAGCCACCACTTAGGGAGGCCTCAGACCCGACGGTACCAAAATAATAGGACCGGCTTGAGTCTCAGTTTAATGAGCACCCATTTAATCCTACGTTTCAATCGTTGATCTCTTGGAATGTTTTTACGGTGGTACTGATTCAAGTAGGCGGTCCGGTACTGGTTGGCCAAATCTGGTTGTTTTTGCCGCCAAGCCAGGACTAGGAGTGGAACAAGCAGGTCTTGGACTCTCAGCTCACTAAGCGCAACCAAGGCCGGTTGGTTGGCTTCCATTAAGTCCTGCTGGATAGCAAGGACACTTTGGTACCCATTTTGGTAGGTAGCTAAATCCGCCCGGTGAATCGCCGACTGGTCGTGCTGGACGTAGTCGTAGTAGCTTTGATCCAGCCACTGCACCGATTCGCAGCGCAGTAGCAGGCGGACAAAAACCTCTTCATCTTCTAAAAAACGCAGCGCCGGTCTCAGGCGCAAATCCTGCCAGAGACGTCGGTGGGCAATCATTCCCACTAAAAAACCACCACTTTTTTGTTCTAAGAGATTGGCCACGCTCGCCAAACCGCTATAGCGGCCTGCAAGATTGCGCTTTTCACCGACCATCTGACCCGCCGGATTAACCAGGCGGAGGTTGTAGATCGCCAGCTCAGTATCAGCCGCCTTCAAGCCGGCCACATACCCCGAAATGAAATCGGTTGGGAAGTTATCATCGACGTCCGCAAACATAAAGTACTGCTTATTAGCGGCTGCTAGCGCGCGGTTGCGGGCGGCCGCCACACCCTGATTGGTTTGGGTAATCAGGCGCAGTGGCAACTCTGGGTGGACCGTCATAAAGGCCTGTACCCTGCTGACAGTCTGATCAGTGCTGCCGTCATCGACTAGGACCCATTCGAAATCAGCGTAATTCTGCCGGCTGACCTGGTCTAAGAAGTGGTCAATAGTTGCTTCAGCATTATACATCGCCGTCATCACGCTAACCGAGTATGTACTATCTGCTACCATTTAAACCTCCTCTCCGCCATCGGCCAATCCTATAGGGTAAAATATAAACACTTTTAAAGCCCAAAACGCAGGCCCTTGGGATAGAAATTTTTCAGCTGGCCATTGACGTACTTGGCCCAGCCAATGCCATTCCCGTTCGCCTGGACCAGGACCCAACCCTTCTTTAACTCGGTATCGCTAAGATTAATCACGTCGCCGTGCACATATTGGGCAAATTGCGCTTCATCGAGCGCAAACCTTTGCTGTACCTGGTCTGGATGCAGGGCCAAGGCTAGGGCATGGTCTGGTTCAAACCGTCCCTTTTTAAAACGACCTAGGACCAAGCCCAACCGCAAGATTTTAATCTGCTTTGTCGCTGGTAATTCAGCTGGTGCTAACATCAGCCGGTCGCCCTGGCGGACCAGGCGCTTAGTATCCCAGGAAACATCGGTCAGCGTTTCTTCGACAAAGGTCTGCCAGTCGGCCTTCTCCTGGGCAGTCCACTGCACTTTCTCCTGGGCTGGTTTTACGGTCGCCGGTTGTCCTTCTTCCTGCCGCTTCAGTCGGGCCACGAAGTGTCCTTCGCCAGCCCCCTGCTGGGGCCATAATCGAGCCGTTTTGGCCAGGTCCGGGTTATTATCAGCTGTCCACTCTGGTCGACCATTGCTAATGACACCATCGGCATCCTTTTGAATCGCATCGATTTCAAAATCCGGGTAGGTCTTCACCAACCAGTCGATGACCTGTTCATCTTCTTCAGGGGCAAAGGTACAGGTAGAATAAATCAGGTAACCACCCGGACGGACCATTTTCACGGCAGCGGCCATGATTTCTTTTTGCCGCAGACTGCACTCTAAGGGGTAATCCGGGTTCCAGTACTGAACGGCGTCGGGGTCTTTACGAAACATCCCCTCCCCCGAGCAAGGCGCATCCACCAAGACCCGGTCAAAGAAGTCTGGCAGTTGCTCAGCAAGTTGGTCCGGGGTGGCGGAACTCACGACGGCATTGGTAATTCCGAAGCGTTCCACGTTTTCACTGAGGATTTTGGCCCGGGTGAGAAAGATTTCGTTGGTCCACAAAAGACCCTGCCCCTGCATAAAGCTAGCCAGGTGGGTGGTTTTTCCACCGGGAGCAGCGGCTAGGTCCAAGATTTTTTCACCGGGCTTAGGCGCCACCACCGTCCCGACTAACTGGGCTGATGGTTCCTGGGAGTAGACCAGGCCACTAACATGGTCAGCACTGTGACCATTGACCCCACCCAGTCGTCCCCACTGACTGTAGGGTGCTTTTGGCGCCTGGGCCAGGTCGCCTTCGGCCAATTTTTGCTGGGTCTTTAGCGGATTTATCCGGAAGCCCCGCTCGGCCTGATCGTTAAAACTGGCCAAGAAGGCTGGCGCTTGGTCTCCCAGTAAATCCTGGTATTTATCGATAAAACTTTGTGGCAATGTCACCATTAACGATTAACTCCTTATTCTGACTGGGCATCTAAGCGAATTAAATCACGGGGATTAAGACCCAAAACCTTTAACAGGCCGAGGTAAGTGGACGTTTCAACTAGGGCAACCACTCCGATGGCTAGCCAGCCACCTGCCCAAAGATGCAACACTAACATACCTATACCCGCGCTGACAGTACCGGCCACGATTAACCGGAACAAGCCTTCAAACAGAGGGCCCAGGGCCATGAACTTGGTCAAACGGTAGAACATGTAAACCACCACGACTAATTCACTGACCAGGGTCGCCATCACGGCCCCCTGGGCACCCCAGTGGCTAATTAAACCGGGGTTTAGGGCGATGTTGACCAGCGCCCCTAAGACCGTAGCTACGGTGTAGTGCCGGACCTGACCAAAAGGAATCAGGTACTGGGTAGTGAGAGCCCCACTCCAACAAATTAGCAAAATAATCGGCGTTTCTAAAATCAACAGCGGAGTTACCGGCAGGAACTTCGTACCAAAAAAGAGTGGTACCAAGGTCGGCGCCGTGGTCGCGATGCCGATCATTAATAACAGGCTTAAGGCATTAATAAAACGAAATGACCCGGCCATGTAAGTCTTAATTTCCCGGTTCCGGTGCTGGGCAACGGCGTTAGCAATCCGGGGCATCAGGACGGTGGAAATCGAGGTCACCAGGGTCAGGGCAATCCGGACGATGCTGTCAGCCGAGGTAAAGTAGGCCACCGCCGTCACGCCTGCCAGCGCCCCTAACATAGTTTTATTAACGACCAGGTAAACCTGGGAGGCCACCTGAGGGATAAAGAGCACCAGGGCGGGCCAGAAATGGTGCCAAATTTTCAAACGACGACGCTTCACCCGCTGGAGCTGCCCCTTCAAAAAGGGTAAAAGGGACAGATTCCCGACCAGGGTCGAAAGGCTAATAATCAAGGTATAAGTCAAAACATCGCTGGCCCGACGCACAAAGACAAAGACCAGGACCAGGGTGGCCAGCTTGACTACGGTATTTCGCAGCGTCACCTTTTTAAAGTCTTCCAAGCCAGTGAAAAACCAGGAAAAATCAAAGCCCACGGCTAAGATATTAATACTTTGGGCCAGCATAATGGCCGGATATTGGTGGTAAACCAGCATAAAACCAGCAAAGGCCAAAAAGGCCACCAAACTAACCAGCAGCCGGAGACCAGTAATCTCGTAAAACTGCTGGGACCGGTCCCCGACTTGGTCACGGTGGGCGGCAATTTGATTGGTCCCGTATACCGCCAAACCTAGGTTAGCCGCTAGTACAAAGTAAGAAATGGTGGCATTGGTAAAGGAATAAATCCCTAATCCCTGAGGACCCAACACCCGACTAATATAGGGCATGGTCACCAGGGGCACCAGGATGGCCAAGAGTTGGTAGCCGGTATTATACAGATAATTTTTTAGTAATTTCACCGGGCTCCCTCAACAATAAAAATTACAATGACTAGCGTGTGCGCATCTTAGCACGCTTCAACCAAAACCAGGCCCACAGACCGGCCAACCAGTACTTGGGTTCCCACTGATTGAAAAAGCCCCGTCGGATTGACCGACTGCTAAGGGCCTGGATAAAGCGCTCGGTTAGTGCTTTTTGGCCGGGCAACTTTTGGTAATCACGCCAGAGCAGAAACCAGCGGCCACTAATGGTGTGGGTTAGCTGGCGCCTGGCCTTAGCGGTCATATCAGTCTGATAATGCTGGGCCTGGTCCATTAAATAGTCCAAGGCAGCCTGGCGCATGGCAATACTATCGGCACTGACCTCACCAGTGATGGCGCCAGGGCGCATCCGGCGGTAGTGGTAGCCACAGTAGTCCACCTTTTGCCGGCGTTGGGCCAGAGCCATGATAACGGGCACAATCGCTGTATCTTCAAAATTCAGACCGGCTGGAAAGTCTAACTGGTAGTCCTCAATAAATGACTGCCGATAAGCCTTGTTCCAGGCCACCTCACCAAAACGGCGTAAGTGTTGGTCAAAATGGGTAGTTTCGATGACTGCCTGGGTCGCGGTGTTAAAGCTTTGGTAATCAAAAACTAAAACATCCAGGTCCGGTTGGCTGACAATCACTTGCTGGAGCTGACCCAGCAAGCCGGGACTGAAATAGTCATCAGCATCCAAAAACAGGAGATAGTCCCCCTGGGCCTGTTGCATGCCAAAGTTACGACTGGCTGACAACCCACCGTGTTCATGCTGGTAAAAGCGCAAGCGATCATCGGTCTGAGCCAGTTTCTGGGCCAGTTGGGCCGACCCATCGCTAGATTGGTCATCGACTAAGATGGCTTCCCAGTCCGGCCAGTCCTGGTCGGTAATCGATTTTATGGCCGTTTCCAGGTAGTTTTTAACATTGTAAACCGGAACAATGATGGAAAATAGGGGCGAGCTCATAGGCGCAAATCCTCCGGTTGGGGCGTCCAAATATTATCATTGTGGAAGAGATAGCTATCATAGACACTGCTGCCGCCGTTATCGAAGTTACTGGCAAAGCGGAACATCCCATAGGCTGAAACCAGGGCCACGCCCAGGTAAATCAAAAGCCGGGACTGTAACCGGGCCTTGCGAGTCACCAGGTCAATCACAATCGCGTAGGTGAAGAGGAAGTAAAAGCCGTCGCGGACCATGATGGCCGAGTTGGCAAAGAGTGAATACAGGGGTAAGAGGAGCAAGAACAGCTTGACCATCGTATTAACCCGGCGATCCTGCCATTTAATCTTGTCCCAGTTGCAAATTAAGAGCAGGTCAATGAGCAGGAATTCAGCCAGGTGCAAGAAATTTGACACCAGGCTTGAATCCCCGTACAGATTGCCACTGGCAGCCTCGTCTAATTTCTGGCCGCCAGAACCACCAATCAGGTGGTTAGCAAAGGACAGGTACTGCAAAACGTTAACGTGTAGGAGGGTCAAAATATAGGTAGCGGAAAAAATCGCCGTGTAGATAATGACCCCTTTCTTACTGAGGCGGAGATAATTAACCAGATACACCGGCAGTAGAATCACCGCGGAAAAGTGGACCATGGCTGCAACCGTAACCAGCAGTAGATACGGGATTAGTTTTTTATGTATGATCAAGGGCACAGCCATCAAAAAGATGGCCACCGCTAGGGATTGGCGCATGTAAATAAAGGAAACATCCAGTAAATACTTATACATGACCATCACTGCTAGGATACCTAAGTTCGTGATGTAGGGCCGGGCCACAAAGTAGAGGGTCATCCAAAAAATCAGGGCGACCGCCAGGGTCAGGCCGTAAAAATTCAGGCCCAAACTCTTAATCAGGGCGTTAAAAAAGAGCCAGCCGCTATCGCTGCCAAACAGCCCCTGCTCCGACACTAACTTAATAAAGTGCAGGTTGGCTAAGTCCGGAGCGTTTTGAAAGTAGTAGGCATAGTTTTGGTAGTCATAACCGCCCAGATGATAACGGGTACCGGACAGGAAGACTAGCCAGAGAAAAAAGAAAAATAAAAAGAGGTCATTTAGCCGTTTTTGGCCAAACAAACCCGAGAAAAACATGGCCAGGGTCGCTACCCCAAAAGTCATAAAATAATAAAACAACGGGCCCCTCCCCTCTTTTTATCACTGACTATTGCTGATTACCGTACTTACGCCACCGCCAGGCCAGAAAATCAGCCGGTAGCGCTGTTAACCAACGTAACCAAGCCGCCACCGCCAGCTTAGTCCGTAAATTTTTCGGGACAAAGTGCTGGTAAACCTGGGCAGCCAAGGCGCTCTTAAGCCGGGTGGACAGCGGAAAAACTGACCCGGTCAAGGCCTGATAATAGGTTACCATACCACGCGGTGCCTTGAGGCGCTGTTGCCGCCCCTGCTGGGTCAAACCACCGGCCTGGTAGCCACCGACTACCAAGACCCCCTGTAAATCCAGGGTGTCATAGTGGCGGGCAATTGTCTGCCAGAGCCAACCTTCCGGAAAGAAGCGTTCTCCTTGAAATTCTGGCAGGGGCCAGGCCTTTAAGACCTCGGTACGGATGGTTTCGGCAAAGTCACCCCCAATGTGGTGGGCATAGCGGTAGTCTAATTCGGAACCCAAATAACGCGCCCTAGGAAAGTGGCCCAATAAATGGCCCTGGTCATCGGCCTGTTCAAAGGTTACCGTGGCTAACTTGGGGTCATCTAAGTAGGGTTGCCAGGCCGCTTCAATTTGCGCAATCCCGTTTTCAACCAAATAGTCATCACTGTCCACAATCACCGTAACCTGCCCCTGAATAAAGGGATGGGCATAGTTTAAGCCGGTATGCTTACCACCGTTTTCCTTGACATGGTAGTCGATACGAAAGGGTGGCTTTTTGGCCTGGAAGGCCGCCATCCGCTGGGCAGTATCATCAGTGCTACCATCATCAATCACCAGCCATTGAAAGTCGGTCTGGGTTTGCTGACAGAGGCTGTTAAAGAGCCGTTCTAGCAAATGTCCCCGGTTATAGGTCACCGTTAAAACTGTTACCATCTCAGCCTCCATAAATTGCCTGGAAACGGGCCACAAAGGCATCCAAATCATTGACGACGTTTGCATGCGCTGCGGCCGCCCGCCCCTTGCGGGCCCGGTAATCGTCATCGGAAAGCAGGGCAATCAGTTCCGTTACAATGGCCGCATCATCTTCACTGGCCAAGCCAACCTGGTCATTCACCAGGTTTTTGAGGCCCCCGACCGGAGTTGTCACGACTGGTAGACCTAGCAGTTCCATTTCTAAAACGGCAATCCCAAAGCCTTCGTAACGGGACAGGAGGGCCCCAACTTTAGCCGCTCGCAGATAAGGATAGGGATTGGCCTGGTAGCCCAACCGTTTCACGTTGTGGCCCAAGTCCATATCCTTAATTTGTTGATCCAAGGCCGCCGCCAGCGGTCCTTGACCAATTAAGGCCACCTGGATATCAGGCAACACTTCACGAACCTGAGCTAACAGGTTTAACAGGCGGTCAAGCCCCTTCTGGGGCACCAGTCGACCGACCACCACCACATCAAGCGACGCAACCGTAAAACGCTGGCTCTGCGCCAAAATCCAGGGGGTGTTGACCACGTTACCGACCACTTTTGCCCGACGGGCCAGCGCCCGGTGAAACCAGGCTTCATCAATCACAGCCTGCGAAACCACCACTACTTGATCGTAGGCCGGTAAGCTCAGCCAGTACAGGACCGACAAGGGACTGAGCTGTCGTAGACGGGGATCATTGTTGTGCAGGTGGGAAATCACCCGCCCACCATAGCGATGGATATAAGGCGCACTCACGGCCGTTGCCAGGCTAGCGGTAAAGTCATGGGCGTGGACAATATCGGGGTGGTAGCGCTTGACTACCGTCCGCAGTGACCGCACCGACAAGGAGTCAATGTTCAGATGCTCGATGCCGTGCTCGGCCAAAACTTCGTTAATTTCTCCGTCCGGGGAAACATAGACATGATGGTAGCCGGACACCAGACTGGCGATGTTAATCACCACGTTTTCAGCACCAGAATAGTTACCGGTGTTTAGGAAGTGAAAAACCTTTTGCATGCAAAACCTTCCTAATTTTCTTTCATCCCTTGGAAAATGGTTGCCATCTGTTGATCAATGGCGTGGTAGTCAAACTGCTGAGCAGCAGCCTGGGCCTGTTCACCCATGGCCTTGGCCCGCGGCAAAATCTTAGTCAGACCTGCTTCCAGACCAGCCAAGTCATTATCTCTAAAAGGATAGCCGGTTTGACCGGGGGTCATGTAATCGGCAATCCCCCGGACTTGGGCATACAGGAGGGGCAGCCCAGCGGCCATTGCCTCCATGCCTGCCACCATCAAACCCTCGTAACGGGATGGGAAGACCGCCACCTCGGCAAGGTGGTAAAGGTCTCCCACGTCAGTGCGGTACCCAAGCAAATGCACCCGCTGACTGAGACCTAGTTCATCAATTAATTGCACCAGGGCGGCCTGTTGGTCGCCAATCCCGACAATCAGATAGTGCAGGTCAGTCTGGTCACTGTTCGCCAGGGCCCGAATCACCAGCTGGTGGTTCTTGCGGCGGGACAACTCCCCCACTGAGATCAACACTCGCGTCTTTTCAGGTAATTGCAAGGACCGTCGCAGGGCCTGTAGTTTTTCGGCCGAGCGCGGCTTGGCAAAGGCCTGATAAGCAATACCTACACCAGGTACCTGAACCACTTCGCCAGCATGAAAGTGTTGCTGAGCTAACTGAGTATCCTCGTCATTGATGGTCACTAAGACCTTGGTCCAACGACTTAATAACTTTTCAATCGGATAGTATAGGCACCAATTCTGCCAGGGGCCACCCCGGTAGAATTGGAAACCATGGGCAAAATAAAGCACTGGTAGGCGGTAGTAGCGAGCTACCAACCGACTAAAAACACTGGCCAAGGCTGCCTGAGTATAGACAAAGTCAAAATCCCGACCCCGCATTAAGTCGCGCAGCTGCCGGATTGCTCGCAGGTTTTGTAAGGGACGGCCGACACCGCGACCAAAGTCAACCTGATGCCAGGAAACGTTTTTCTCTGTTAACTCGGCCTTTAAATCCTGGGCCTGATCCTGGGTAATGGTGCCGGGTTGGTCAAAGTTCGCCGCCACGGCCACCTGGTAGCCAGCTGCCTGCAGCAGGGCGATGTTTCGCATCGTAAACTGTAAAATCATCGACGCGGTCGAACTGACAATTAATACTTTGGCAGACATGTAAACCTCATCATCGACCACTTAGCTCTTAAAGATATTTTCGGCTTTCAGAACCGTGGTTACGGTCTGAACCAAAATTTTAAAATCAAAACCAAAGCTTACCTGGTGAGCATATTCAGCATCATAGGCAGCCTTTTGCCGGTCGGTAATGTTATTACGACCTGAAATCTGGGCTAGACCGGTAATCCCAGGACGAACCTGGTCAGCCCCAGAAGCTTTCCGTAGATCCAAAACAACCTGGTCAACGGCAGCCAAGGGACGTGGGCCCACAAAGCTCATGTCACCCTTTAAGACATTTAGTAGCTGAGGGAGTTCGTCAATCGAGAACTTCCGCAGGAACAGTCCCAAGGGTGTAATGTAATCCTTCATGTCGGCATACTTACGATTTGAGGTTTCCGGCGCATTTACTTTCATCGTCCTAAACTTATAGACCGTAAATACCCGCGAATAACGACCATAGCGTTGCTGCTTAAAGAGCACTGGGCCCGGTGAGGTCAACTTAACGGCTAGGGCGACCATTAGCAGTGGGATTAAACCCAGAATCAAGGTAATTAGGGCCACGGTAAAATCAATACTGCGCTTGACGTAGTTATCGTAAATAACGTGTGACCGTCCCCTCTGGTTCCTTGGCTGTAAAAGGCCGTAGTTTGCTGAAACTGGTCCAACTTGGCGGTGGCAAATGTTTGCAATAAAGTTTGTCATAAACTTACCTCCTTCAGTGACCGTGGTTACATTGGTATGGCTGATTTAAGAATCTGAGTAGCGTTGTACGCGGGTTTCTCCGACAGCATGATTTGGTTCAGTTAGTGGTGTAATCTTACCCTGCTTATCAGCTGGATTATCAGGGTAACCGTCATCCTGCCCTGCTTGCCAAAGGAAGCGGATCAGGTAGACCGCAAAGGCTAAGACCAGACCAATCACAAATCCTAAGAAAGTCATCCGCTTAATTTTAGGACTAATTGGTTGGTTGTTCGGGGTCGCCTTAGAAATCACGGTGACACTCTTACCATCCATAACTTGAGCAATCTCAGACTGGAAAACCCGGGCAACCTCATTGGCAACATCAGCTGCCAAACGAGGACTGGGCGCCTTAGCGTTAATACTGAAAACTTGAGAATTGTTCTGGCTGGCTGTGTTCACCATCTTAGACACATCGCCACCAGTTAAACCCGGATAGTAACGGGGATTATCAGAACTCCAAGTTGACAGGTTCTGGGCCACCTTGTTGCTAATGACTGGCCGACTAATAATATCCTTATAGGTATTAATAATGGCCACGGCGGCCTGTTGTTCATCGTTGGTGCTGTCCTGGTGGTCATCTTTTTTGTTGACCAGGAGGGAAACAGTGGCCTGGTACTGTGGTGTTACAAAAACCTTCGCATAGGCGAAAAATGCTAAAGCAAATAGGAAAGCAATCGCTAAAATCTTTAGCCATTCCCGCCGCACCATTTTCACAAGGAGTTTTAGGTCAAAAATGTTTTCCATTATTTATTCTTCCATTCGTTTCACTCAGGAAGTCCAGTTGACCCAGCTAGCTCACAGGTACTTGGCATCAAGTTCCGGATCCTGACTGGTCAAAATCTTGGGACCGTCCTTGGTGATGGCTAGAGTGTGTTCGTACTGGGCTGACCAAGAGCCATCCGCAGTCCGCACTGTCCAACCATCTTCGGGGGTTTCGTCGGTCGTGACTTCCCAGCCACCGAGATTAATCATTGGTTCAATTGTAATCGTCATCCCCTCGCGCAGGCGGAGACCGTGGCCGGCCTTACCATAATGCGGCACTTGGGGTTCTTCGTGCATAGTTGGCCCAACGCCATGACCGATGTACTGACGAACATCACCATAATGGTGCTGGTTCTCAGTGTAGTCTTGGATAACGGCACCAATATCGCCGATTCGATTACCAATCACGGCCTGGTCAATTCCCAGATAGAGGGATTTCTTAGCAACCCGCATTAGCTCTTTAACTTCAGGGCTGACCTCGCCAACCGCATAAGACCACGCTGAGTCAGAAACAGCGCCGTCCAAACCAACGACCGTGTCAACCTTGACTAGGTCACCGTTCTTTAACTTAAGACCCTTACGGGGCAGACCGTGGGCCACCTCGTTATTAACACTGATTGTTGTGGCGTACTTGAAACCTTCAAAACCAATTTGCAGTGGGACGCCACCGTGGCTTTCAATATATTCCCGACACTTCGTTTCGATTTCCCAGGTATCAATACCGGGCTTGATTAAATCGCGCAGCATCAAATGCATGCCGGCAATGATGGCGCCGGACTTGCGCATCGCCTCGATTTCACGTGGTGATTTTAAACTGATCATGAGTTCACCCCTCTCTCAGTAAATCTAATTACTGGTTAGTATAGCATTAAAATTTTTGTAAAAAATTTCATTCATTTAAAAATATTGTCACAAAAAAGTCATTTTATTACATTTTCTTAGCAAAAATGGGCAGTAAAAAACGCCACCGTAATGGCAGCGTCTTTGTTAAAGTCAGAAGACTTCAATTTAAATCTTAGTGCTTGCGCTTGTAAACCATTGCACCGAAGGCAGCGGCAACTGAAGCAGCAGCAAGGGCTACCACACCAGCTTCGTTGTTAGCAGCCTTGGCACCAGTTTCAGGCAATGCTGAAGGGGTGTTAGCAGCTGGCGTTGCTGGAGTTGCAGCAGGCGTTGCGGCTGGAGTAGCTGGCGTCGTACTTGGGTTAGTAGTAGGCGTTGGCTGTGGTGCTGGAGTTGGCTGTGGAGCAGGCGTTGGGTTTGGAGTTGGAGTTGGAGCAGGCGCAGGGATAGTAGTAGTCGTCTGCGTAGTCTTAACTGAACCAACCAAAACGTTAGACCAAATCAAGTCACCGTCAGGAGTTGATGCTGAACCACGGTCGTTACCTGCATCTGCCTGTTCCACGTGCAAGGCGTAAACCTTACCAGCTTCAGGAGTGAAAGTAATCTGACCAACAACGTTACCAGCCTTGTCAGCACTCAAAGTCAATGGGTTTGAGGCAGTAGCTGATGAGTCCAAAACAGTACCGTTAGGTCCATCAGATGAACCAGCAGCAGTAGTCAACCAAACCTTCAAGTCACCGTTTGCAGGATCCTGTTGGTTAGCCAATTCTGGGTAGTTAGTAGTACGAGTACCAACCACGTACAAAGTCTTTGACTGTCCAGGAGTGAAACCGCTGTCCTGATCAGTGTTGTACAGGTTAACATCTTCGTTGATACCACTTGCAGGTACCTTAGTCTGTGATGAACCAGTGTTAGTTACAGGCGTGTTAGTCGTCTGAGTAACAGTCTTTGAACCATCAGCGTTAGTGGTGGTTGCAGTAGTAGTTTCTGATCCGTCAGCGTTCTTAACAGTACCATCGGCAGGTGCTGCAGTAGTTGAAGCTGCTGCAGTTGAGTCTGCTGAAGTAGTGTCGTCAGCGTTAGCTGAAGCAAGAGCTGCAGGGGCAAAAGCCAAAGCAGCGGCACCAGCAACAACCCAGACCTTACCAGACTTGAACATCTTGAAACGATCGTTAGTAGTTACGTTCATATTTCTTTCTCCTCCATGTATTCCATGAATTCTAATTTATGCAACCTTTTCCGCCCAACCACTAGAGCCAGGCCGCGGCGTGCTTACCTCCGCGTATGTAATATCTTACAACAAATTCATTATAACGCATAACGAATATAAAAAACACCAAATTACAGAAAATATCACTGAATCTGTCACTTTTTTGCAACATATTACGTAACAATTGACATAATATCAAAAATTTATTGAAAATTCAGGCCCTTTTACGGTCAAATGTCACTTTTGCTCCCCTTCCATATATACTTTTCTACTATAGAAGATAATTAAACCAATTTTCAAATTGACAAAAGGCCCCTTTGTTACCATAATTGACCTAAGTCAAATAAAAGGAGTGTACAAACATTATGAAGAATTTTTTGCTAGCTGCAAGCTTGTTGGGTAACGCCGCTTTGGCCTACTACCTCTTCAAGGATGAAGATGCAGTCAAGGACTTGCGTGAGAAGGCTGATGCCTGGGGCGACCAGTTGAATGGTAAGGCTCAGCAGTTGAAGGGTTCATTGACTGGTAACAACGGTGACAAGTTAGCCGGTGACTTCGATGAAGCCAAGGGCCGTGTCGAAGAAGGTGCTAACAACCTGAAGAACCAGGCCAAGGATGCTGCTGACGACGCTAAGGAACAGTTTTCATAAGCAACCATAACCCAACTAAAAAACCCGCTGGATAAATATCCAGCGGGTTTTTATTTGTGCTTAATACTTAGGCCTGATAATCAGTGATTAACGAGCTTCCTGCTTGCGACGACGAGCAACCGCAACACTGAGGGCACTCAAGCCAAGGGCAGCCAAGATCGTACCACCTTCAAGGGTGTGCAGCTCAACCCGGCTCTGTACGCCAGTCTTTGGCAGTGAACCACCAAAGCCAAGCTTGCTGCCAGTGCTAGTGTTAGTAAAGCCTAGTCCCCCACCCTGAAGAACTGCGTCACTTTCACCGAAGGGTGTGGTCGTCGTGTCAGTGCTACCGTTAGTACCCTGACCAAAGGTATCGCCGGCACTGTCACCAGTCTTAGTGAAACCGTCCAGGAACAGGTCAGCGTGCTCAGTTTGGAAATAAACCACTGTCATCGGAATCTTGCCTGAGATAGCTGAAACCGGCAGGGTTACGCTCCAAGTGTTACCGTTGTGCACTGCTGGTACGCCAGCAAAGGTCCATGACTTCAAAATGTTTGAAAGGGCAGAACCATCACCGTAACCAGATCCGTTACCGCCAGCGAAGGTAAATGACAGGGTCACCGTCTTACCATCACTGTTAAAGACTGCCTTAGCAGGCTTGTCAAACATCTTGTCCATTACCGAGGCAGAAGTTTGACCGTCCTTGTTCATGTGGTAGGCCACGTTGTAAACCTTGTTTAGTTCAAAGTTTTGATTAGCGGCACTGGTACTAGTTGGCGCCGTGCTGGTAGGTGCAGTACTGGTTGAAGGAGCGGCACTCGTGCTAGTAGCAGTTGAAGTTGAAGTTGGCGTAGTAGCTGGTTGATCAGCCTTGACCAAGTTCATCTTATCAACGTAGAGGTCAGCCTTCTCACTCATGAAGTAGTTAACCCCAACGTTAATCTTCTTTTGCAGGTCGCTAACTGGCAAAGTTACTGTCCAGTTGGCCCCGTCACGGGTAGCGTTAACGCCGTTGAAGGTCATTGAGTTCAACAATGAAGCAGCTGCCTGACCAGCAAAGCCAAAGATGCCCTGACCACCGAAGTTAAAGGTCAAGGTAACCTTGTCACCCTTAACTACGGCCTTGGCAGGCTTAGTCAAAATCTTTTCCATCACAGAGGCTGAGTTAGTGCCAGACTTGTTGACGTGGAAGTCAGCGTTATACAAACCATCAACTAGGCCAGCCTGGTTAGTGCCAGTAGCAGCACTGGTACTAGTCTGGGCTGCTGAAGTTGAGGCTGACGTTGATGCGGCGGCACTGTTGGCAGCCGCAGTAGAAGCAGCAGCGCTGTTAGCAGCTGAAGTTGAAGCCGCCGTTGAAGCTGATGCCTGGCTGGCTGAGTTATCAGCCTGAACTAGGGTAAAGTTGTTCAGGTAAAGATCGGCGCTTTCAGTTTGGAAATAAACCACCGTCATACCAATCTTGCTGCTCAACTGGTCCTTTGGCAAAGTAACTGACCAGCTGGTACCGTTCTTGGTAGCCGCAGTATCGTTAAAGGTCCATGACTTCAGCATGTTTGACAGCGCATCACCACTACCAAGGTCAGAACCAGTTGAAGCAAAGTTCAAGGTAATCGTAGCCTGGTCACCCTTGATGGTAACCTGGGCTGGCTGGGCCAACATCTTTTGCATCACAGAACTGTCCGTGGTGTTGTTAGTCTTCAAAATGTTGAAGGCCGCGGTGTACTGACCGTCCTGGAGACCCTGGGTTGAAGCAACCTGGGTCGCACCAGCAGGGGCAGCATCAGCTGAAGCGACAGAAGCCGTTCCGCCAGCCACACCCAAACCAAGGGCCAAGACCCCGGCTGTCATCCACATCTTGCCGGCCTTAAACATCTTGATCCGCATTTTATTTTGACTTTGATTCATAACGTTTCCTCCTTCAGATACGCAACTTAATTCAAGCTAATTGTATCACATAGACAGTGATAATTTATAATTTGTAAATAAATTGTAACCTCGTCTTATCACTTGATAAAACAGCCTTGGCGCCATGTCACGTCGGACTGGTCTAGTATAGATTTACCACTTCGTCAGCCACTGCCAGACCCGTTGGAAGAAGTTCGCTTCTCCCTGTTGTTTAGGCGCTACCAAGTCTAACTGGTGCTCCCCCACCTTGCTGTGGGACAGGTACTGAGCCGATAAGTTCGGACTGACTGACAGGACAGTTTGGCCAGCTGATAGGTGGGTGAGACTCACCTGGCGGGGCCGCTGCCAACCTAGCTGACCAGGGGTAAGTCGTGATACCTTAGGCACCCAGAAAGTAATCGTTTTACCAACAACTGGCGCCACTGCCCCACCCTTCAAGTTGGGCGCGGTAATCTTTGAAAGGCTCGTAATCTTTTGGCCAGCCTGAAAAGTCAGGGGCTGCTGTTCATCGAGAACCTGGTTAACGATGTCAAGCGTATCTTGGTAACGGGGAACCTGGGTCGTATAGCGACCGGCCCCGCTGACTACGGTGATAAATTCATGACCCGCCTGATCCTTAATCAAGCCGGTAAAGGCTCCGCCCGACTCAGGGGTCGAACCGGTCTTTAATCCTTCAAAAATTAAATCTTTGGGGTTATGCAATTTTGGCATAACTTCTTGTTTTAGCTTAGAGTATTCGGTCTGGCTAATCTTGTTCACATCTGGTTCTGGATGGTAGACAAAGCCTAGCTTCTCGTAATAGTCACGGATATTAGGGTCCAACTGCAAGTTAGTCCGGGCTAGGATGGCCAGTTGCTCAGCACTGGCCGTGTTTTCTGCGTCAGGTTTAGCGTCTTTCACCTCGTAGGCAAAGGCATCCTTGTTCACCTGACCGGCAGCGTTGTACCAGCGAGAACCATCTAAGTGCAGTTCAGCTGCCCACTTTTCTAGAGTCTGCTGGGCACTTTGATTCCTGGGTTTCACATAGTCTAGCAGGGCAAAGGCCGCATCGTTGGCTGAGCTGGTGTACATGGCACCAAAGAGCTCAGCCACCGCAATCTTTTGACCGGCATGAATGTCCAAGTGGGCAAAGGTATCTTTGTCCTTGTCGGACCAGTCATTTTTACTGGTAATCGGCACCTTGTCGGTCCACTTAATCTTGCCAGCTTTGATTGCCTGCAAAACCCCGTAAGAGGTCAGCATCTTACTCTGGGAAGCCACGCCAACCTGAGTTTGACTGTCCTTAGTCCCTAAGATTTGCCCGGTCTGCGCATCGACAACAATGGCGTGGCGGGCAGTCGTTTTCAAGGCCACTGGTTGCCCGTTCCGTTTGGGCTGACTGGGCTTAGGCTGAGTATGGCGCACGTAAAAAAAAGCGGCCACGATGATTAAGCTGGCTACAATTAGTAACCAAAACCACCACGACTGCCAAAAGGGCCGCTGGCGCTTAGTAGCAAATAAACTAACCCGACTCGGCGATTCCTGCGGTTGCTGACGCTTCCCTGTCATATTCTCCCCACTCCACTAAACGTACCCGCTTAGTGGGTACCAAACAATCGATCCCCGGCATCTCCCAAACCAGGTACGATATAACCATTTTCATTTAAACCTTCGTCAATGGAGGCAGTGTAGATATCCACGTCGGGGTGGGCATCTTGGACCGTCTTCACGCCTTCTGGCGCCGAAACCAAGGTAATCAAGTTAATGTTTTGTGCGCCCCGCTTCTTCAGGGCATCAATAGCGTCCTTAGCTGAACCACCAGTAGCTAACATTGGATCAACTAAGAGGACTTCCCGCTTTTCAATGTCATCAGGCAGCTTGACGAAGTACTCAACTGGCTCTAAGGTAACCTCATCCCGGTACATGCCGATATGACCCACCTTGGCGGCTGGGATTAACTGCAAAATGCCATCAACCATGCCTAGGCCGGCCCGCAAGATTGGGACAACAGCCAGTTTCTTACCGGAAAGTTCCTTTTGAACAGTTTCAGCCACGGGTGTATGCACCTTCACGTCCTTGAGGGGTAAGTCCCGGCAAACCTCGTAGGTCATCAGCATGGCAATCTCGTCCACCAGGGAACGGAAATCTTTGGTGCCGACTGACCGGTCTCGAATAATCGTCAGCTTGTGCTGAATGAGGGGATGCTTAACTTCGACGACTTTACCCATAATATGATACGGTACTTAACCGCAACCTCCTTGACTGGTTCTAACTGTAAGTTAAATTTATTATAGCAAAAAAGGCCCAGTATCTGGGCCTTTTTAACAGACTAGGCCTTGGGTAGGCCTGCTTGTCTTCACAAATTAACTCCGCTATAATTGGAACCGTTCGCGCTCATAGTTTAACGGGATAAAACGAGGACCTCCTAAGTCTTTGCTCCCAGTTCGAGTCTGGGTGGGCGCATCGAAATTCCTTGTTTTATGCCATTTGCAAGCAATAATGTACAAATTATGTACGAATCTTACCGTATCTATTGAGCACCAAAATTTTTAAAAACGGCTACAAACTAATATTTGTAGCCGTTTTTTGCTTAATTAATTTATGCTTCCTAACTTTTCAGTGAAAACCGACTAACCACCGGCCGCAGGGCCAGGCTAATCACCATCACTAAGATACCACTGGCGATGATTTCAAAAATCGCATTAAAGGACAGAATCCCCAGCAACCAGGGTAAAATGCCGTGCCGGGGCACCCCATTAAAATTGACTGGCACCAGCGTAAAACTGATGGTGGTCAATAAAACAACCATGCTGGTATTGATGAAGGCTGCCAAGGCCCCTAGTAAAGCCAACCCACTTGTCTGGGTCAAGGCTTTTTTTGGTGCCAAAAAGCGGGCAAAGAGGTAGCCCACAATCCAGCCGACCATAATCCGGGGAATGAAGGCCGTCAGTGGGTTGGCAAACATTAGCGCTCCAATAGTACCAGGATGGGTCAGGGCATTTAGCCAGGACATCAGCCCCCAAAAGCCACCTAAGAATGCCCCGGTTCCAGGACCTAAGATAATGGCCCCAATCGCCACCGTAGCCGGCAGTAGGGTCACTGAGGCACCCACAAAAAAGGCCCCCAGCGGCAAGCTTCCCAGCCAGGGTACCAAGGTTTGAATAATAATGATGGCCATGAAAAGAGTCGTAATCACCAGGCGGTGTGGACGTTTACGCATGTTTATCTCCGTGTGTATTTAAGCTGGCAGCTCGAGTAGCATCTGCTCTAAGCGGCCTTGATAAGGGCCACCAAAACGAACGTAGTGCATCAGGATGTAGTAAAGCTGATACCAGCCCATCCGTTCTAACCACCCAGCATCGAGTGGATAATTCTTGGCATAGGCTTCATAGAAGGCATCATCAAAACCGCCAAAGACTGCCGTAATTGCCAGGTCATATTCCCGGTCCCCGTAAAAGGCATTGGGATCGATTAAAACCGGCTGGCGGTCAGCGTTGAACATAAAATTACCGGCCCACAGGTCCCCGTGCAAAAGAGAAGGCGCTACGTTTTGACTGTGTTGGTCATTTTCAATCGTTTCAAAAAGGGCTTCAAAACGGTCCTGGTACTCTTTCAACCAAGGACCCCGTTCTAATCCCAGTTTAAGCAGGGGCTTTAGACGCTGCTCAATGAAGAAGCGGGGCCAGCTATCCTGGAAGGTGTTGTCCTTCGGCACCTTATCGTGCATATTACTAACAGAAAAGCCAAACTGCTGACCGTGATGGTGGTGTAACTTGGCCACCATCGCCCCTAAGTCAGCCTGGTCACCAGTCCCAGTATCAATCCATTTCAGGATTAAGAAGGCGTGGCCGTCGGCCTCACCATGGCCGACCACTTCAGGCACCCTAACTACAGCACCCAGGGCTTCTAGACCAGCAATTTCGCTGTCAAAGAAGCTGGCCGGCTGGTTGGGCTGGACCTTAAGAAAATAGCGCTG
The DNA here is from genome assembly GCA_029392055.1 of Leuconostocaceae bacterium ESL0723. Classification (GTDB taxonomy): domain Bacteria; phylum Bacillota; class Bacilli; order Lactobacillales; family Lactobacillaceae; genus ESL0723. The sequence goes on from CP113928.1 coordinate 952,383, forward strand.
GCCTTCACTATATAAAGAAAAGGCCAGGTTGATGTCGCCACCGGAAACCGCCTGCACCTTTTCAATGTCAGGCAGGTCTAGCTGATTTAAAAAACTAGTTGTAATAATTTCTGATTGCATACAACCCCACTTTGTTCTAATCAAATCAAAACTTAAAAATGATTGGCCCGGTCAATGATTTCCTGGCCGTTGGGCTCTTCGATGTAGCCGTTGTCATAAACCAACCGTAACAGGTCTTTTCCAGGATGGTCCTGACTAACCGTTTCCATCCGGCCCTGTTCGTTATAAATCACCTTCATCAGGCCAGACTTCGACCGTTTACTTGGATCGGTCTTAGGCTGCTTGTGAATCTTAATGTGCTCACCCTTGCTATTTTCAGCGTAGGCGGCCTTGATGGCGAATCGGAGCGTGTCCCGGTTAAAGCCTTCTTGCAAGAGTCCCCCACCAGAACCAACAATCAGGTTATCCGTCGACCAACCATTGGCCAGGAGGGCTTCGTACAGGGCAATAATCGTGTCGGCCTTCATGCCATCCCCCTGAATAATGCCGACGTTGTGCTTTAAGACCTTGTAGCCCTTATCGTTGACCTCAGTGCCAAAGATTTCCGCCATCAAATCCAAGACCTTCAAGTCCACCGTGATTGGGTCACCAGAGTCAGGGCGCAGGACCACCCGGCCAGCCCGGTCGATAATGCGCTTGCGGATGGCCGGATCGCCGACCACCTTGCGGACAAAGCGGAAAGTATCGTAGGAATCAATCACAATCGAGACAATGGCATCATCCGGCGTCCGGTCCAACTGGGCATTAAGGTAGTTGTACTCCCCCTGTCCGTCGCCATAAGCCGTGGCCACGGAATGCTCGGTGGCCCAAACTGACAGGGCCCGACCGGCAATGCCGTAAACATCGTCAAAGTACTGGGTAGCCGCCATGTTATCGGAACCACGGAAGTGCAGCAAGTGCGCCGCCCCGCCGCGTTCTCCGGACTCCAGGGAAGTGGCCCCGCGCAGGCCAAAGTCGTTGACCATCAAAGGCACATTCGCCTCAGTGCCACTCTTCTTCACTAATGGTAAGAGCCGCTTTTTAATCTGGCGGGAATTTGTCGCAATCGTGGCTGGGTACCAAACGTGCATGAGTAAATCCTCTAAGGCATTGAGACTGGTAGCAAACCAGGGCTCAGTGGATTCAATCGTAAAGAGGGCGTTGCCGACAGGCACCGTTAAACCTTCGGGCAGAGCCTTAATCCGAACCGGGAAATGGCCGAGGTCACGGACTTTTTCCCAGACTGAGCGGTTAAAGTAGGTGTCGGTACCAAAGGTTAGTTCGCAGACCTTTTCGGCCTGGTCAATCATTTCGGTAGTAATGGGCGTATTAAAGTAGTCGTGCAAAATCATGCTCAACCCAAACCAGGAAACCTCATCAAACTTACCACCCGGACGGGCTTCGCCGTACGAATACAGCTTAGTTAAATCCTGAGGGTACTGTAGGTGGTGGGTTAACTTGTAGGCATCGGTTGCTAAAATCAAATTAGGATTCATGGGTCATCTCCGTGGGGGTACCGTTTACGAGTTGGGTGGTAATGTCTTGATAATTTTGGCCGTCAGTCCGCACGATGCGCCAATCATAGGCCTGGTTGCCATGGTGTTCGTCAACATAGGGTTCTAAGCGGCCATCTTGGTCTAAAATCAAATAGCCGGCAAAGGCGGTTAAGAATTCAGCGTCGGTTGCAATCAAGCGCTGCAGCTCCTGACCCCGAAAGAAGCCAACTGCCAAATATTCATTAGCATCCCACTGCCCTTCCAAGGCCCAGCGCAGGGTAATCCAATCCGAACTGGTCAGGCCTAAGTTGAAAAGATAGTCAGCGGTAATTCGTAAGTGAATTGGGTGGGCACTGCTCTGGTAAAACTGCCCTAGCTGGTCGAAGTGGTCAGAGAAGAGTCGACACAGCTTTTCAATTTGCCGGGTATCCAGGTGGGCAGGCTGCTGCCAGTTATCCGCCGCCACAATTCCAGCGACCTGATCCGCCTTGGTGCCACTAAGTTGTTGTAAAAGTTGAATGTTTAACATGGCCCCATTATAACCAGATTTGCCGACCAAGTAAAAAAGATGCCGAAGCATCTTTTCTGATAGATTATGACTTTTGCTTGCGCCGGGCCAGCAAGGAACGTACCAATGGTACCAGGGTAGGCAACAAGGTAACAAAAACAATGCCCAGAATAATAGCTGAGAAGTGTTCCTGAATAAAGGGAATGTTACCAAAGAGGGCCCCGGCCCCGGTTGCAATAAAGCTCCACGAGAAGGCCGCAATCAAAACGTAGCGGAAGAAGGTGCCAAAGCTAAACTGGCTAATCCCGGCCACGAAAGGCACAAAGGTCCGAACAATCGGAATGTAGCGTCCCAAGATAATCGCCTTACCTCCATGCTTTTGATAAAACTCTTCGGCCTCTTGGATGTACTTATCCTTGATAAAGCGTTTAAAAATCGGCTTTTGTAGGAGTGGATAACCACCCTTGCGACCAATCCAGTAGTTCAAGGTATCGCCGGCTACCGCGGCAACAAAGAAGAGCAACATGAAGACCCAGTGGTTTAACCCAGCCGACTCACCAGCCGGAGTAACGGAGATGGCCCCGGCCGCAAAGAGTAGGGAATCACCCGGTAAGAATGGGAAAATTACACTGCCAGTCTCGATAAAGATAATGGCGAACAAAATCACGTAGGTCCAGGGGCCAAAGTGTTGGACCAGGTTGGCCAAGTGTTGATCAATGTGCAGGATAAAGTCGATTAAAAAGGACATGAAGGTCTCCTAAGTTTGCTGTTAGCTCTTATTATAGCCCAAGAATGATTAAACCCAGTTTAAATCCAGGTTAAGCTTAGTCGGCTTTGGGCTTGAGCCAGGAAATCAGACCAAAGACCACCAGCCAAATCGTCGCCCCAATGGCCGGCACCTTAGAATCGGGGTTAAAGAAGAGGGTGATATAAATAAAGGCAAAGAAGGCCACCGTAACTGGTACGGCCATACCAGGCGCCCACATTTTAAAGCCATCAGACAGATAGTCAGAAGACTTACGGTACTGCCAGTAGGTCACCAGGGTCAGGACGTAAATCATCAAGAAGAGATCAGTTGACGCACTGGTTACAAAGCTAAAGGCGTTGGTGATACTTGGAATGACACTAATCAGGGCTGAAGCGGCCACCACCAAGGCCGTGGCAAAGATAGCGTTAACTGGCAGCTGCTTGGGTGACAACTTGGCAAAGGGCTTTAGCCAGCTAGCCTTGGCCTCAGCGGCCAGAGAGTAGAAGTTACGGCTGGCAGAAAAGAGAACCGAGTTCAGGGCTGAAGCAGCCGAAGTCAGAACCACGAAGTTAACCAGAGCGGCCGCCCAGTTAATCCCGGCCAGTTCAAAGACAGCCACAAAGGGACTTTGGTTAGCAGGGATATCACGCCAAGGGTAAATCGTCATGATAATAAAGAGCGCGCCCAGGTAGAAGAACAAAATCCGCCATGGGATTTGGTTAATGGCCTTGGGCAAGACCTTACGGGGGTTGTTAGTTTCCGCAGCAGTCATCCCAATAAATTCCATCCCCACAAAGGCAAACATCACCATCTGAAAGCCGTTGACGAAATTACCAACCCCATTGGGGAATAGCTCAACGTGATTAATCACGTTGCCAAAGCTAACCGTGCCCACCGGGGTCTTAAAGCCAGTGAAGACCATGATTAGGCCGGTCACAATCAGGGCTAAGATGGCCACGATTTTAATCATGGCAAACCAAAATTCGGTTTCACCATACAGGGCCACGGCAATCAAGTTAACCCCGGTTAAAATCAGCAGGACCACAACCTGGATAATCCAGGCCGGCCAGGCTGGAAACCAGAACTGGATGTACTTGGCAATGGCCGTTAGTTCGGCCATCCCCATGAAGGCCACCGTTAGCCAGTAAGACCAGCGGGTGAAAAAGCCAGTCCGGGGACCAAGATACTTGGTCATAAAGTCAATAAAGGTATGGTGATTGGGGTCAGCGTAAAGCATCTCTCCGATGGCCCGCATCACAACGAACATGGCCAGGCCAATGATGGCATAAATTAGCAAAATGGCTGGTCCGGCGAAGTGAATCGAACTGCCCGCACCCATGAACAGTCCCGTCCCGATGGTACCACCAATGGCAATCAGCTGGACGTGACGGTTTTGCAAGCCCTTAGTGGGCTGGCTTTCCGCGGTGTGGTTTTCTGTCGACATAGTTTCCTCCCAAAATTACGTAGTGATAAGAAACAGGCACCTAAGTTCCGGAGCACTTAGGTGTCTGTTTTAGTAAAGCTTCAAATTAAATTAGGCTTTTTTGGTGTTACGGGAATACTGGGCCACGTCAGCTAAGATTTCCTTTTGGAAATCAGCCGGTGACATCGTAGCCGTATCCTTGTGGCCATAACGCCGGACGGTAACGGTCTGGTTGTTAACCTCGTCATCCCCAAGAACTAGGGTGTATGGTACCTTCCTGGTCTGAGCTTCACGAATCAGGTAACCCATCTTAGCATCACGGGTTTCGACGTGGGCCCGCAGACCGGCGTCTTGTAACTGCTTCTTGATTTGGCGGGCATAGTCGCCGTGGGCCCCCAGGTTAACTGGGATAATCTCAACTTGCAGCGGTGCCAACCAAGTTGGGAAGGCCCCCTTGTACATCTCAATCAGGTAGGCCGTGAAGCGTTCCATGGTACCAACAATACCACGGTGCAACATCACTGGCCGGTGGTTATCCTGACCATCTTCACCGACATAAGTCAAGTTAAAGCGCTCTGGCAGCAAGAAGTCCAACTGGATAGTTGACAGGGTCTCTTCACCACCCAAGGCCGTCTTAGTCTGAACATCAAGCTTAGGACCGTAGAAAGCCGCTTCCCCTTCGGCCTCGTAGTAATCCAACTTAAGGTCATCCATGGCCCGCTTTAACTGGGCTTGGGACTTCTCCCACATGGCATCGTCATCAAAATACTTATCGGTGTTTTTAGGATCACGGTAAGAAAGCCGGAAACGGTAATCAGTGATGTTGAAGTCTTCGTAGACCTGCATCATCATCTGCAAAATCGTCTTAAATTCTTCTTCCAACTTTTCCGGTTCAACGAAGGTATGACCATCGTTTAGGGTCATTTCCCGGACCCGGGAGAGACCAGTCAAAGCCCCTGACTTTTCATAGCGGTGCATCATCCCTAGTTCAGCAATCCGCATTGGTAGGTCACGGTATGAACGAGGCTTGTGCTTATAAACCATGATATGCGATGGGCAGTTCATGGGACGCAACTCTAAGAACTCGCCATCCCCCATGTCCATTGGTGGGAACATATCTTCACGGTAGTGGTCCCAATGACCAGAAGTCTTATAGAGGTTTAGGTTGGAAAGGACTGGCGTGTAAACGTGGAGGTAGTCGTTGTCCAACTCCTTGTCAACGATGTAACGCTCAACCTGACGGCGAATCGTAGCCCCGTTTGGCAACCAGACGGGCAGGCCGGAGCCAACCTCTTGGCTGGTAAAGAAGAGATCCAAGTCACGGCCAATCGTCCGGTGGTCACGTTCCTTAGCTTCAGCCCGCCGCTTTAAGTCGGCTTCCAGGTCGGCTTCCTTCCAGAAGGCCGTCCCATAAATTCGTTGCATGACCGCCTTGTTGGAATCACCACGCCAGTAAGAACCAGCGACTGAAATCAGCTTGAAGTGCTTAATCCAGCCCGTGGAAGGCACCAGGCCACCGCGGTCTAATTCAACGTGGTCACCTTGAACGGCAATGGTAATGGGTTCATCGGCTGGTAAATCGTTAATCAGTTCAACCTTGTAAGGGTCATCAGCAAAGCGCTCTAAGGCTTCTGCCCGAGTAATTTCGTGGGAAACAATTGGCAGGTCTTCTTTAACAATTTTGTGCATGACTGCTTCGATTTCTGGAAAATCTTCGACGGAGACCTGGTTACCAGCCCCGTTGTCAGTGTCGTAGTAGAAGCCGTTTTCAATCGCTGGTCCGACCCCAAAGTGCATGTTGGCAAACTTTGGAATGCGCTTGAGGGCCTGGGCTAGCAAGTGGGCCGCTGAGTGCCGCAAAATCTGCAGTGATTCTGGGTCATCAGTCGTAATCAGTTGAAAGTCACCACCGTGGTCAATGACATCGTGCATGCCCACGTAGTGGCCATCCAATTTTGCAGTCACCGACTTTTTAGCCAGTGACTTAGAAATTTGTGAAGCAACCTCGATGGGCTTCACGCCGGCTTCGTATTCTTTAACTGCTCCATCTGGAAACGTTAATGCTACCTGCGCCATAAAACTACCTCTTCTATATTTTTATTTGGGTTAAACCACAAAAAAACGCCCTTTAGGCTGAAATCAGCCTAAAGGGACGCTTAACCGTGGTACCACCCATTTCGACCCAGTTAACCTGGGCCCTCTCATGACTGGTAACGGTGTCACCCGGGTGGGCTTTCATAAGTACTCCCCCACCACTCAAAGGTAGTCCAACTTATCCCCGATACCTGCTCTCAGCAACCGCAGGCTCTCTAATAACGAGTGGATAAATCAGTTGTCCTTCTCAATGTTTCTAAAGCGATATTAGCATCTTGAACAAAAAATAGCAAGATACTACTTAAAGTCGGCTAGCACGGCAGCCAACGCTTGCCGGGCAGTGTCATCATGGTCCAAAATACCGTTATCATAAACCGACTGCAGGGCTGCTACCTGCGCCTTACTCAACTTTGCCATGGTCAGTCTCCTTTACTCAAATATCAAGCCCATTATACTGCAAAATGTTACAATTACCTACACAAGTAGCCAGTAATTAAGGAGCTTTTGTCATGCCAGAAAATTCACCCCTAACCGCCCAAGTTGTCTTTGCCACCATCACCGGCAACAACGAGGCCGTGGCCGATGTGATTATCGCCGACTTAGAGGCGGCCGGGGTTCAGGTTAAAAAAACCGAAATCAGTCAGACCGAAGTTGATGAACTAGCCCAAGTCGACATTGCCATCATTGTCCCCTACACCTACGACGGTGGTTCCCTGCCCGACGAGGGTCTGGATTTTTACGATGACCTAGCCGACATTGACCTCAGCCAAGTAATCTATGGGGTGGCTGGTTCCGGTGATCTTTACTACGAAGATACCTACTGCCTGGCCCTAGATAGTTTCGATACGCAGATTCAGAAAAGCGGGGCCAAAAAGGGTGCTGACATTGTCCGTGTCGACCTACGACCAGAAGAAGAGGATAAAAAGCACCTCCAGGTCTTTGTCGATGACTTAATCGCAGCGGCCCAAGCTACTAAGCAATAAAAAAAGTTTCCCAAGCAATTGGGAAACTTTTTTTATTATTCGGCCGTAGTATAAACGGCAAGGACATCTTCGTTGTCTTCTAATTCGTCAACCAACTTGTCCAACTTTTCGCGGTCATCACCGCCCACTTCCATTGGGTTTTGTGGAATCATGGTTACTTCGGCATCGGCGAAGTCATAACCGGCATCCACCAAGGCCCCTTCAACTGTTTGGAAGTCACCGGGTTCGGTGTAGATTTCAAAGGCTTCATCAGAAGTCTGCACATCTTCAGCACCGGCTTCCAAGGCGTCTTCGAGGACCTGATCTTCATCCAAATCTGGGAATTCAGAACGATCAATGACCAGGTAACCTTTCCGGTCGAACTGGAAGGCCACGGAACCGCTGGTTCCTAGTGAACCACCGAAGTGCTTGAACGAATTACGCACCGTTGAAACCGTGCGGTTAATGTTATCAGTGGAAGCCTCCACCAAAACCGCCACCCCGGCAGTACCATAACCTTCGTAAGTCACTTCTTCGAACTTAGCCCCGCCGGCCCCAGAAGCCTTATCAAGGGCCCGCTGGATGTTATCCTTGGGCATGTTTGCCGCCTTGGCCTTGTCGACCACCAGACGGAGAGAAGCGTTCATTTCGGGATCTGCACCGCCAGCCTTTGCCGCAACATATAAGTCGTGCGCTAGCTTTTGGAAAATCTTTCCCCGCTTAGCATCTTGGGCGTTTTTACGACCTTGAATGTTATGCCATTTACTGTGTCCTGACATCGTGTCATCTCCTTCAAAAAAATACAATATTAATATAGTACCAAATATTAGCCTTAATATCCAGATATTAGTACTGATTGCCACCCAGGATTTCCAAGTAGGTCATGGCAGCACTACTAATCAAGGCGGCCAGAATATCGTCCAAGTAAACGTTAACTGAGTCGGTCCGATCGTTAATTTCACCAATCAAGCCAGGCTTTAAGTCATCCAGGAGACCGTAGTGGACCGTAGCGGCAGCGGAAAACTGCTGGGTAATCCCAATGGCCAGAATTTCATCCACGTTATGACCGTTGGCGTCCCGCTGTAAACGGGGCTTTAAGGGTTCACTGTCTGGCATAATTGGTGCCTGTTCGTCTAGGTAAATTGCCGTCAGGATAATATCGGCCACTTCATCCTTGTGCAGGACCCGCTTGATGGCCTGGTTTAAGGCATCAACGTTAATTTCATCGTGGTACTTATCAACCAGGAAGGCTTCGGTTCCATGGAAAATATCTTCAATGTTTACGCCGCGTTCGCCCAACTTGTCAATGGCGGCCAGTTGCAATGCTTCTGTCATCAGTCTTTCCTTTCTTTTTACAGCTCATCGGCATCAGGGTTGTGGTAAATTTCCACGTTTAAGACATGGCCAATACCCTTGATATCACTGACAATGGCCTGCCGGTGATCCGCCGGCAATTGGTTTAAGGCCACCAAAGTGTACGCATAGTCACCCACCGCCCGGTTGCTCAACTCTTCAATGTTTAAATCCTGTTTTCCAAAGACCTGGCTAATTTGTCCCAGCATGTTGGGCACGTTTTCGTGCAGGATACCAATCCGGTAAGGGGTCAGGAAAGGTTCGTTAATGTCGGGATAGTTGACCGAGTTCACGATGTTTCCACTCGTCAGGAAATCATCCAGCTGCTTGGCTGCCATCAAGGCACTGGTATCCTCGGCCTCGACCGTGGAACCACCAATATGAGGGGTGATAATGACCCGGTCGTTATCTAAGAGCGGTTCGCTACTAAAGTCGGTAATGAAGAGCCGTAATTGCTTGGCATCTAGGGCCTTAACCGCCGCCTCATCATCAACAATCCCGCTCCGGGAGAAGTTAATCAAGGCCGCGTTAGGCTTCAATTGGGCCAGTTTCTTAGCATCAATAAAGTGGTGGTTGGCCTTGGTATAAGGAATATGCACTGTCACATAGTCAGCGGCCGCTAAGACCTCGTCAACACTGGCCGCGTGATGAACGTGACGGTCAATCCGCCAAGCCGTATTCGCATTCAGACCGGGGTCGTAACCGATTACGTCCATCCCCAGTGAAAGAGCGATGTTGGCCACCTTGGAGCCCACATTTCCCAGACCAATTACCCCCAGGGTCTTTTGGTAAAGTTCGGTACCCCGGTAACTGCCCTTGTTACGTTCGGTGCGCAGGGAAACATCCCCACCACGGGTTTCATTGGCAAAATTAATCGCCGAAATGATGGGCCTGGCCGCCATAATTAAGGCCGCAACGGTCAATTCCTTAACTGCATTAGCATTCCCACCCGGGGTATTAAAGACCGGGATCCCACGCTTAGAAAGCTCGCTTACTGGAATATTGTTAAACCCGGCCCCAGCTCGAACCACGGCCTTGACGCTGTCAGGAATTGTTTCATGGTGCAAATCTTGGGAACGGAGAAGGATGCCGTCGGGGGCCTCGTCACCATTGATTTGGTAGCCCCGCTCGCTTAGGTAATCCAATCCCTTTTCACTGACAGCGTTATAGGTTTTGATGTTCATTACTGGTTCTCCTTTTTAGCCTGGTCCAAAAATGTAATTAAGGCGTCAACGGCATCCATTGGCTGGGCGTTGTACAAGGAAGCCCGGAAACCGCCAACCGAACGGTGACCGGCCAGGTTGTGCAGTCCAGCTCGGTCAGCCTCCTGGCTAATCTTCTTATCCAAATCAGCATTACCGGTGGTAAAGACCACGTTGGTCAGGGAACGTGCCGCCCCCTGAACTGGTGCCTGGTAAAAGTCAGACTGGTCTAAGTAATCGTATAAGCGCTTAGCCTTCGCCTGGTTGCGGGCGTACATGGCTGGTACCCCACCTTCTTGATCAACCCAGTCTAAGACCAGGCCTAAGGCATAGATACTAAAGACGGGCGGCGTGTTGTACATTGAATTCTTATCAACGTAGTTTTGGTAACGCATCATCGGCCCGATCTTTTCGGGCTGTTGGTTGGCTAGCCAGTCCTTTTTAACAACTACCAGGGTTACCCCGGCTGGCCCCAGGTTTTTCTGAGCACCAGCAAAGAAGGCATCAAAGTCCTGGGCTTGGTAAGGCTCGGCCAAAATGTTGGAACTGAGATCCGCAATCAGGCGACCATCAGTCTTTGGCAACAGGTCCTGGTGATAGGTGGTCCCTTCAATGGTGTTATTGGTAGTCAGATAGAGATAGTCATAGTCCGCTGACTTAAAATCGGCCGGCAAACTTGGTAGGTAACGGTACTTATCTGGTCGCGATGTAGCAAGAATATCGGCCTCTTTACCAACTGCGTCAGCCGCCAAGGCCGCCTTGTGGGCAAAGTTACCCGAATCCAAGACCGCAATCTTCCCCAGGTGAGTGGCAAAGTTGGCCGGTAGCATTTCAAATTGGAGGGAGCCACCACCCTGGACAAAGAGCACGGCGTATTCGTCAGAAATCCCCATTAACTGGCGGAGTTTTTCCTGGGCGTGGTTAATGATGGCATCAAACTGGGGACTGCGGTGGGAAATCTCTAGGATGCTGGTATGGGTGTGCTCCTGGGCCGCCAAATCTTTTTGAATTTGCTGGATAACCGGCTCGGGTAAGACCCCAGGTCCGGCTGAAAAATTATAACTTTGCATCATTGCTCCTCACTGCAGGGTAACAAAAAAGCACAGATACCCCCGGCATCCGTGCTTAGTTTCTAATTCACGTCGAAACACGCAAATAAGCCCCTTAGCCTTGAATACTAGTGGGCTTTTGTTGGTGTATCAAATCTTGATTTAATCCACACATACGCGCCTGCTCCCTTTAATTATCCTCATTCTACGAGAAGAAAAATAATTGTCAAGGCTTGTAATATGGCCCCTAATCAGGGTATAATGTTCCATGTTGCTTGCCGATGTGGCGGAACTGGCAGACGCGTACCGTTCAGGTCGGTATGGTGATTTCACCGTGCAGGTTCGATTCCTGTCATCGGCATCTTAGCTTGATAAATAGCAACCGGGGCAGTTAAGGTTTAAACCTTAACTGCCCTTTTATTTCCAAATAAAAAAGCAGGTCAACTGACCTGCTTTTTTACTGTCCGTTAGTAAAGAAATTGTTTAAACGGTTCTTACGGTGGCGTGGCTCCTGGCGGGCAGCGCTATTAGCCACCCGGGTGGCTGGCACAGTATTTGGAATCGTTTTGGTTCGGTTAGTGGGCAGCATGCTCAACCGGCTGCGAACCGGGTGCGGCACAATCAGATTGACCTTACCGGGCAAAACGTCCGGCTGCTCAACAAATTGGGTCCCATCCGACAAATTATCCATAATCCAGCCGGGCAGGCTGGCCAAAAACTGCTTTAAATCACTTGGCAGCAGGTTTTGAAATGGCACCGCCGGATCAAAGCGGGGGTCAAAAATCAGGGCCTGGCTGTTTTTAAACTTAGCCTGATAGTAAACCGCCGTCTGACTGGAAACAGGGCCATAGCCAATAAACTCCAAGTCCCGGCTGCGACTCTGCTTACGGGCCTGTAAAATTGGCTCGATTAAGTCCTGGTCAGTATAAGCCCGACTGTGGAGCAAGTCGGTCGCAAAGTACAGGGTTGGCTGCTCTGGGTCAGCTAACTGGCGGTCAACGTAATTAGTCTGGTAAAGTTCGGGCTCAGTGAAGACTACCCGTAAGTTCTTACCCTTGACCCGACTATCGGCCTGCAAGTAGCTAAACAAATTATCGTCCAGGGCCTGGTCGCCATCCTTTAGCTGGCCACTTTGGCTGGTACTAATCGTGAAATCATGGAAGGTAAAGTCCCCCGCCCCAGCGGAAACCAGTTCTACCTGGTAGGCAGCATAGTTATCGGGTACCGTCACTTCAATCTCATCCGCGTTTTGACTCTTGTTGGCAATATTTTGCCCTTGCTGGTCAAAAAAAGTAACCGAAAGGTAGGCAAACATCCGCTCCGAATGGTCAATGTGGCGCCGGAAAGTATAGGTCCGACCCTGAATCAAACGGGGCAGGTCAGCCACGGCCTTATCGCGCATATAATTATGCTGCGAGTGCCAAACGGCAACTACCCGGCCACTGGGCAAGAACTGGTGCTTGAAATTCACGGCGTTCAAAGCTTGGAAATCCAAGTCCGCGCCCTGCAATTCCTTGAGTTCGGTATTGGCCGTCCAGTAAATTTGATATCTCATGACCGGCCTCCTATACCCATTTGATTTGCAATGTTTTCAATCCGGCCCACCATAAACTCAACCATCTCGTTGATCTTTTCAACGTGGTAGCCTGGTTGGCTTTGGTGGTCGACCCGGACCCCCTTCTCCTTAGCATAGTCCAAAAGCTGGGGGAGACTGGCCCCATCGTACTCATCCTGTTCCATAGTAAAGAGGGCCAACTGAGTGTTAGACCAATCCATGTCGGCCAGCCGGTCCCACAGCTTCTTGTTCAGGGCGGGTGTGTCAGCCTTATCCATCCGGCCGGTTAAGAAGCGACGGACATCCAAGGTCCAGTCCTGGTTAACGCCATTGTGGGGAAACTCGGCATCCTCGGTAAAGGTGCCCAGGTTCAAGATTGGCTTGGCGGCCACCACGGCAGCCGGCTTAATCACGGGTGCGTAGTACAGGGCCGGATAACTCCCCATCGAATAGCCGGCCATAATTACCTGATCACCGGTCAGACCTAGCGAAGCCATCGTCCGCTGAATCGTTTTAACAACTAATTCTTCGTACTCGGGTGAGCCAATGTCAAAGACCCCACCCTGGGTCCGGCTGTCGGTAAAGAGCAGGTAAGGCAAACCAGTCTTATCCAGCGGACCCATCATTTCAAAGCCTTCAATATGCAGGCGCGTACCTGCAAAGAGGACCACCAGTGGCCCGGGACGGGTACCAGGGTTAAAGTAGGACAACACTTCCTGGCCGTCACTGGTCAATTGGCGCTGACCACCGGGCAAGAACAGGCCCAGCCCATGTCGAGAACGACGCTGGTGAACGGCGTGCAGGTCAATTTCCCCCTCACCACGACCTAAGACAATGATTTGGTAATCCTGGTACTGGTCAGGGGCAACGATACTGGTCATGTCGGTTAAGCCATTGCCAGTAATGTACTGGAGTTGCTGAAGACGCCCGTTACTGAAGAAAACCAACTCCAGGGCCACCTCGGCACTGCCACTAACATCGTAATCCAGGGAAATTAGGTTGGTTTGACCGGGGCCAAAATCCCCGGGAAAGGTCTTCAAGGTCCCTAACTGCCGCCAAGTATCGCCAAAATCTCCCTGAAACTTAGTCGAAAAACGACCGTGCCGGCTGAGATGCCAGCGGTAGTCGTCATGGGGCATGAACTGACTCTCACTAAAGCGGGTTGGAAAACCAACCTGGCCCATGTAAAGGTCACGCAAAATCCGCTGCGCCACCATTTGGGGTTGGTCCACTTCAAAGTGGAAGGCCCGCCGCACGCTCAGGGCATCCTGCATTTCCGGGTCAATGTCTTGCCAGTCAGCCAGGTAGATAACCCGGTAAGGTGGCCATTCTTCAATTTGGTGGGCCAGGAGGACACTGTCCAGGGTCAAATCAGTCAAAAGGACATAGTTTTGCTCCAACTGGTAAGGGTCCCGCTGCTGGGCCAAAAGCTCCGGCAAGTGGAAATTGTCCACGTACTGCCAGGTTAGCCCGGGCAGCTGAACCTGGTCAGTCCAATCACTGGACCCAACTTGTAAAATTGAAATATCACTCATTGTGGTCACCACTGCTCTGCTTTAAAGTCTGAAAAATTTGCTGCCAGCGCTCCCAGATGACATCACTGTCAAACTGGTTGGCCAGCTGTACGGCCGCATTTTGGGCCTGGGCCCATTTGTTAATGTTATCCAGGTAATCGTTTAAGGCCAGTACTAGTTGAGCTGAATCTTTAACAATCTGCCCGTTTTGACCAGCCTGAACATAAGGACTGGCCACGGCGTCAACCTGGGGAACTCCCTTAGAGAGGGCCAGGGTCTGTAGGTACTGGTCTGGATTTTGGCTCAGATCAATTAGGACGCGGACTGTTTGGAAATAGTCCTGGCGCTGTTCTTCACTTTGTGGACCAAGGAACTGGAACTGTTCCGTCAGGTTCAAATCTTCGTCACCCTGCTCGGCCTGGGCCTTGGTCACCATCGCCTGTAATTCAGTAGGGGCCTGCTTAGCCTCACAAATAATGACCAGGTCCGGTGTGTAGCGGGCCAACATCAGCAACTGTTCCATCACTGGGCCGTGCATGGCCATGTCAACCTGGTCAATAAACCAGTAAATTGGCAGGGCCGAACTGGCATTGGACTGCCCTAATTTCACCCGGGCGGCAAATGGTGGTACCAATTCAACTGGTACCTGGGCTTGGGCATTTAAGGCATCGTAGGCTGCTCCGGCCCCCGTCACCACTACCTGCGCCTGGTTAGGCACGGTCGTGGTTGAACTGCTTTGATTACTGTCATAACTGGTAATAACCGGCTGGCTGATTGCGCCAGTCATCAAAGTCTGCACGTTGGCCAGGGACTGGTCGACCACGACCGGTCCTAATTCAAGGTGCTGGCTGAAGTAGCGCTGAACCACTTCATCAACCAAGACGGCTAAATTACTGAACTTCGTCTGATCGGTCCAGCTTAACCGGCGGGTGGTCACCACGCCATCAGCGTAGTTTTCGTGAACGACTACGGCCCCACTGGGGTTTAGGTAGTCAACACTGGTAACTGCAGCGCCTTCAAAGGTCAAAACCCGGGAAACAAAGCCCCGGTCGTCAAGGGTCAACTGCTGCTTAAGCTGGCCTTTTTCTAGTAAATCAATCCGGTCATAGTGGTCGCTGGCCGGGTAGTTAGGCCAAACGGTGGCGTAGTGGTGCTGTTTTAACATGACCACGACCCGGTCGTACATGTAAACAAACTCGACCCCTTCTGGCCAGGTAAAGTCATCCAAGCTCAGTGGCTGCTCATCTTGCCAGTCAACTTGCTGCAATTCATCAAAGGCTGACCAGTATGTGGCAGCTTCCACCTGCTTACTAGCCAGGATATGGCGCAACTTCGGTAAATAATCGCGTACCACAAAATGAACCGCCTGTTTTTTTTCTAAAAAGAGGCGGGCCTGGTGGAGACTATGATCCATCTGTGGCACATCATTTAAGTAGCCCTGCCAGTTGGGCATAATGGTAACTGACATACAATCCTTCTCCTGCTCTAGCCCTTAGGGCTTAAAGACTGAAACCCGCTTTAATGGCAGGCCAGCCTTCTTTAAGAGGGCAAAATCCTTAGCGGTAACCTGAACGTGTTCGACCGGGTGACCATCGTTTTTCAAAATCGCCACCAGGTTACCCAAGACATTCCCCTGATCATCCAAAACCGTATCTGGGAAGGCCAAGGTCGTTCCCTTAGGGGCAAAGTCAAGTTCCCGGCCGACCTGGGTAATCCGGTACTCATTTTCAGGGTGGTGGTTACCGATGTCAGCCACGTAAGCTTCGGCACTCGGGTACTTCTCACCGTTAGCGTAGACAAAGTTGCGCTGTCCTTCAAAGTAGAAGTCCTGAGTTTGGGGGTGGTCTTGTCCCAGGTAAAAGTCAGACTCTAGCAAGGTACCCTCGCTAAAATACTGCTTGGCAAAGAGGCGGCCATCGCGCTGGTAGATGTCCTTGTAGTCAATGACCCCATCATTATCTAACCAGGAAACAGCCTGGACAATCCGATTGGAATTGACAAACCAGCGAACCTGGGCCAGCTCCTGGCCGACACTGGTTACACTCTTGGTCCAGTCGTCATTAACAACAATCTGGGCCTGATTAGGGACGGGTAAGTCCGCAAACCAGATACCGTTTTGCCGGTTATCGTCATCACTCAGATAAGCGCGGGCATAAACGTCATAAACCTGGTGAGGGGCTAGGCCCAGTTCCCGGACCAACTGGTAAGCGTCCTCGTGGGGGGTAGCCAGCCAGAGTTCGTCACTTTGACCGTTTTTTACTTGTTCGATTTGCCAACTGATTCCTGGAAAACTCGCGTAATCCAGGGAGTTGATTAGTTCAACTTTCATGCAAATTCTCCCATCAACTGGGCCCACTGCTCGGCGATTACAGCCGGCTGGTAAGCCTCGGCCACCTGGTGTGCCCCAGCGGACAACTGATCATAGTTGTTCAAAACCCGCTGCATGGCATCAGCCAGGTTCTTAATGTTTTGGGCTTCATCCTCGTCAGACCGGCTAAATTCGGCTAGCGCCCCGTTTTGGCCTTCGTGAACCAGTTCCTGGGCCCCATAGAGGTTGGCATAAGTGGCAATTGGGAGAGCATCCGAAATCGCCTCGATGTAAGTCAGACCAAAGCCTTCTGAATAGGAAGCCGAAACAAAGACATCGTAAGCCTGTAAGTCCTTCACCACCTGCTGACTGAGACCTTTTAGGGTCACGTACTCACCCAAGTTAAGCTGCTTAATCCGGTCATTTAGTGCCTGCTTGTCGCCACCATCCCCGTAAATATCTAGACGGGCATCCACCCCATTTTTACGGAGAATATCGATGGCGCTAATAATCTGACTGATATGCTTTTCTGGGTGCAGACGGGAAGCCGTCACAAACTTAGCAGTTTGCCCGTTCCAGTGTTTAGCCGGAGCCGCAAATTCGGCCCCACCAACTGGGATAGCCTTGATCTTATCTAGCCCAGCTGGGTTTACGTAGTTTTCCAGATGCTGCTTCATGGCATCACGCTGCAACTTAGTGGCTGTGATGACCGCATCCATTTCGTCAAAGTGGTCAAACATGTACTGGTAAAAATTATTAAAGAGCGGGTGACCGTCTTCAAACTCAACCAGGTGGGCGGCATGCACGATATCAATAATCTTCAGGTCCAACCCGGCTAGCTTCAACTTGACCAAGGCTTCCTCGTTTTCATTACCACGGTCAACCAGGTAAATATTGTGGTTAAAGCGCTTCTCTAGGTCCTCAAAGAAAAAGGCAACCAGGGCTTCAAAAGTGTTAAAGAAATAATCCTGTCCACGGAAATTATGGAGGCGAATGCTGGTAGCCAACTTACCACGAGAACCGCGGTCACGGTAATGCCAGCTAATTGAATGGGTGCCATTTTCCAAAATCACGCGGCTATCATCGACCAGGTAAATTTTCTTTTCCTCAGAATAACGCTTATCGCGTTGAATGGTTTCCTGGTATTCACCGGTCGTCTGCCGGGTCTGAATCCGCTGGGTGTTGGTTAGGTCCCAGAGGGTGTCTTCTTGATAGGTGCGGGGCTCAGCAATACCGTTTTGCAAATATGTATCGGGATCATCACTAAGGAGGTAGTCATAGAGACCGATGACCTCGTTTTCGGCAAGGTGCCATTCCCGCATATGCTGGTGCAGTTCGGGTAACAAATCGGTAAAAATTAACTTAAACGGAATATTTTTTTCGCGAAAACGGGCGGCACGGTAAAATTGGGCGTGCTCCACCCCACTATTACCATGGCCCATCCCCTTGTTTACAAAGAAATTCATGCGGTACCTTCCCCTGCCTAGACAGTGCTCTTATCTTATTAAATAGTACACAAAATATCCCGATTTTACTAGCCTCAGCCATTAAAACAGGGACAATCTTAGTACCTTTTTAAAACAATAAAAAAGCGCCGACCAATTAGGCCAGCGCTTGAGCAGCCGTGATAATGGCCACCTTGTACACGTCTTCTTCGCTAGCCCCCCGTGACAGGTCTGAAACTGGCTTGGCCAGTCCCTGCAAAATCGGACCGATGGCTTCAAAGCCACCCAGGCGCTGGGCAATTTTATAGCCAATGTTTCCGGCCTCAAGGTTTGGGAAAACAAAGACATTGGCATGGCCAGCAACCCGAGAATCAGGGGCCTTAGCCTGGGCAACGCGAGGCACCAAAGCGGCGTCAAACTGCAGCTCACCATCAATGTGGTCCGCCAACTTAGGCGCCATTTCCTTGGCTAGCTGAGTGGCTTTAACCACCTTCTCAACTTCTTCACCGCGGGCCGAACCCTTAGTTGAAAAGGACAGCATGGCCACTTCAGGGTCTAAGCCAAAGACCTGGGCCGTTTGGGCAGACTGAACGGCAATTTCGGCCATGGTGTGGGCATTAACGTCAATGTTGATGGCCGCATCCGCAAAGACATAGCGGTCATCCCCCTTTTGCATGATAAAGGCCCCCGAAATCCGACTGGAACCGGGTGCGGTTTTAATGATTTGCAGGGCTGGCCGCACGGTATCACCGGTCGGATGGGTGGCCCCAGAAACCATGCCATCAGCTTCATCTAGATAAACCAGCATGGTTGCAAAGTAATTATTGTCTTTGAGCCACTTAGCGGCAGTATCCGCATCAGTTTTACCGTTACGCCGCTTAACCAGGGCTGAGCGCATCTGGTTTAACTTATCAGCTGGATACTGACTGGGATCAATGATTTCAAGGCCAGTCAAGTCCCAGTCGTTTTGCTGGGCGAGCGCCTTAATTTCAGCCTGGTCCCCCAGTAAAATCGGCTGCAACAGGCCGTCTTGCTTCAGCCGGACGGCAGCGCCGAGAATACGTTCATCTTCCCCTTCAGCAAAAACAATCCGCTGCTGGTTGGGCTTAATCTGGGATTTTAACTGTTCAAATAACTCCACGTTGCTCTCCTTTGATGGCAATTAGGTCTAAATTACTCGGTCTTATTATACCAAAACCAGCCGAATTTCAGTGCAGCCAATCAATCGGTTGGCGGCCATGCTCGGTTAGGAACTGGTTGGCCTTAGAAAAGGGTCGACTGCCAAAAAAACCACGGTAGGCCGACAAGGGACTAGGATGGGCACTGGTTAGGACCAGGTGCTTACTTTCATCAATCAAGGGCCGTTTAGACTGGGCAAAGCGACCCCAGAGAATAAAGACCTTAGGGTGGTCATCCGCCGAAGAAATTTTAATAATGGCATCAGTTAACGGTTCCCAGATCTTGCCCTGATGACCATTGGCCCGCCCCTGGGGCACAGTCAAAACCGCGTTTAAAAGCAGGACCCCTTGACGGGCCCAAGAACTCAAATCATGGCTGGAACGGGGCCCGATATCATCAGCTAGTTCTTTTAAAATATTTTGCAAGGAAGGTGGTGCTGGCACCTGGTCGGGCACTGAAAAACTAAGCCCCTGGGCCTGACCAACCTCATGGTAGGGATCTTGGCCCATAATCACGACCTTGGTGTCGGGTAGGGGCGTTTCTTCCAGGGCCGCAAAAACCCGGTCTTTCGGTGGAAAAATGGCCTGGTTACCATGGTAAACCGTGGTCAAAAAATCAGCAACAGCATTAATATATTCGGGCGTCAGCTCCCGTTTTAAGTATGGGGCCCAGGTGGTATGTGATAGCACGGCTAGCCGTCCTTTCGTGGTAAAATAAGGCCCAAAGGAGGGCCGATGGAAAAATACTACATGCGACAAAATTATAGCACCGACATGGGCGTTAACATTGTCTTTGACCAAACTTTCCAGGCGGCCTACCTGGTTAGTGGTCGGACGGGCAAGGCTGGTGACGAACTCCTGGTCCAAGACATGCGCGGCGAGGTCTTGGTCCGCTTGCGCCAGATTTCATATGGTATTATCCCCCGCTTTGTCATTGCCTACCGCAACCAGGTAATTGCTTCGATTAGTTTTAACCTGGCTTATTTCGGTGATATTATTTATGTCCGGCGTCTGGCCTGGGTGATTTCTGGTAACTTTTTAAATCACCGTTACAACACTTACCACAGTACCAAAAAATTACTGACCGTCAAACCAGAGGCCCGGCCTGACGGTCTCTATAATCAACTGACGGTCACCGACAGTTCCGACCAGGTGCCGGTCCACATTATCATAGCGGCCCTCTTAGACATTTGGAATACCGGCTTTGATACCCTCAGCCCACGGAACTGGCTTACCCAGTACCATTTCCGTCTTTACCCACCAACCTACCGGCGTGATTAACTCATATGGATGCCCAACTAACCCAATTTGCCCAACAATTTAAAAACTTTCCAAAAGCCCAGCAACAAATCCAGGCCGTCCAAGCTACCTGGTCGGCTTTGGCGGCCGGCCAGCTACCTGCCAAGCCCCTGCCACCGCTGGGCTTTTCAGTTGATGAGATTCTGGCCCACCCTGAACTAATGCCCTTAGATGACTACCTAAATGACTTCCGTTCTCAGCTGATTGAGCGCTATGGAATCTGGCACCTACCTAACCAGGCCTGGATTCAGGATTTAGCAAACTGGATTAACCAACGGCCTACCCTAGAAATCATGGCCGGCAACGGCATTATCACAGCCGCCCTGAGCAAGCGCGGGACCCCGGTTCAGGCCACTGATAACTTCAACTGGGCCGGTCAAGATATCACGGTCCCCCACCCTTGGACCCAGGTTAGGCAGCTGGATGCCCGCCAGGCAGTGGCCACCTTGAATTTTGAAGTCCTGATGCTTAGCTGGGCCCCAGACACTAGCGATGTCGATTGGCAGATTTTGCAAGACCTCCGCCAAGCGCACTACCAGGGCGATTTCATCGTGGTTGGTGAATACCAGGGGGCGACCAACTCAGCTGCCTTTTGGCAGCAGGGGCTTTTTGAAAAACCGACTGTCTTAAACCGGCACCACCAACCCTTTGATGATTTTAAAGACCAGGTCTACTTGGTCAAGTAAAAAAGCACCGCATCGGCGGTGCTTTTTTATTTATAGGATTGGTGAGAGCAGGCGTGAGAACTGCTGCTTAAATTTCAGCCACCAGGACTGTTGTTCAAACATCGCCGGCGTCTGTAAGGTGGCCGAGGCCATGTCAACCTGATACTGCTTAGCCAGCTGCTGGGCAAGGTCCTGGTCGTACAGGAAGGCGTTGATTTCAAAGTTCAGCTTAAAACTACGGAAATCAAAGTTGGCCGAACCAACTGAGGCAATTTCACCGTCAACCACCACGGTCTTGGCGTGTAAGAAACCTTCCTGGTAGTAGTAGACCTTGACCCCCACGTCAGTTAGTTGCTGGGCATAGTACTGGGTGGCCCGGTAAACAAAGGGGTGATCAGGCATATCTGGGACCATAATGCGAACATCAATCCCGGCACTGGCCGCAATCCGCAGAGCATCAATCATACTATCATCTGGTATTAAGTAGGGTGTTTGAATCCAACAACTCTGCTTAGCCAGCTGAATTAGTCGGATATAGCCCATCTTGATTTGCTGCTCGTCTGAGTCAGGACCACTGCTGACAATTTGCATGTCGGTACTACCGGTATTGTCAGTTTCATCAAAGAAGGCCAGGTTATCCTCGGCTAAGGGATGTTTAAGATCAGTGGCGTTCCAGTCCAGGATGAACTGAGCTTGGAGTTGCATCACTGCCGGTCCTAAAATCCGCAGGTGCGTGTCGCGCCAGGGACCAAACTTGGGGCTGCGACCGAGGTACTGGTCGCCAATGTTGTAACCACCGATGTAGCCAATCCGACCATCAATTACCACAATTTTCCGGTGGTCACGAAAGTTCAACCGGAAATCTAAGATGGGCGAATGGGTCTTTAAGAAAGGTTCCGCCCGTCCGCCGGCCTTACGGAGGGGTTTGAAGAAGTGGGCGGTGGTTCCAAAGGAACCCAAACTATCATAAATCACGTGGACATCGACCCCGTGCCGGGCCTTGGCCACCAGGTGCTCAAGCATCTGGCGACCGAATGTATCATCGTAAAAGGTATAAAACTCCATGTGAATGGAATCCTGGGCGGCATCAATGTCGGCCAACATTTTATCAAACAAATTATTACCGTTGACAAAAATCTCGACGTCATTGTTTTCGGCCAGGAAGGTCACGCCCCCGCTCAGGGACTTAAAGAGCTGCATCATGGTCCGAACTGACCAGGAATGAACGTGGCCACTGACACCGGGTTCTTCGTCAATCCGTTCCAGGTGATCATGGATACTTTTTTGGATAGCGGAAATGTTTTGGTCCTGGTAACGGAAAAGACGCTTCTTAGGCAGTTTCCGACCGGCAAAGGCGTAAATCAAAAAGCCGATGACTGGCAGGAAAACTAAGACCAGCATCCAGGCCCAGGTCGCCGCAATATCACGCGGTTGCCGGAAAACCGTGATTAAGGCTAAGGTCGCGTTGACCAAAACAATCAGCTCAAAAATCTGTGCCATATCCGCTCCCACGCTTCATTCCCAAAAGTGCACGTACAATCAGCATTCATTTTAACATAAAGCCTAGATAATGATGGCGCTGCTCACCAACATAAAAAAAGAGCTTCCGCTCTTTTAATCATGGTATTCCATCAGGGCTAAGAAAGGCACTTCGCCAGCTGACATAATTTTTTCCCGACCGTGTAGGTCTTCTAACTCAATCAGGAAGGCCACCCCAGCAACCACCCCGCCTAGTTTTTCAACCAGTTGGCGGGTGGCATTAATGGTACCGCCAGTGGCTAAGAGATCGTCAACAATCAAAACTCGCTGGCCCGGCTGAATGGCATCTTCGTGCATTTCGAGCTCATTAACCCCACCGTATTCGAGGGTGTAGTCAGCCTTAACGGCCGCCCGGGGCAGCTTCCCCTTCTTGCGGGCCGGAACAAAGCCAACCCCCAAGGCATAGGCCAGGGGCGAACCAACGATGAAGCCACGGGACTCAGGACCGGCAATCAAATCAACTGACAGGCCGCGCGCAAAGGCTAAAATTTCATTGATGGCCTGGCGGTAGGCCGGACCATTACCTAACAAAGGCGAGATATCGCGGAAGGAAATCCCTGGTTCTGGGTAATTTTCAATGGTTGCGACATAATCTCGTAAATTAATTTCAGTCATAGTTTGGCATCCTCCTATGATGCACAAAGCAGTACTCACCGACCTTGGACTTGAACATACCTTTGATAGGTGATTGAGGCCGTCAGAGGCTGTTTATCGGGTGAAGGGTTCACCGCAATATAGCCCTGGTGAATGCTGATAAAGTCCAAATCCACAAAGACCTGGATAATAATTTTTAGTTGGCGGACTTCCAGCGCAAACTGATCCGCCACCGCTGGCAATTTCTGGGCAAAGTTTAACTCTGGGTGCCCACAGATAAAGCGGTATACCTGGCCAAAGACCTGCTGGGTTTGATCAGATTTAGAACCTGACTGCTGGTCTTCAGCAGCCAGGCTGACATCCGTCAGTAACAGTTGCAGGTTCTTTTGGCCCCGGAAGCAGTTTAAACCAATTGTGGCGGTTAAATCCAGGGGCTGGTGATGCCAAGCAATTGTCAACCATTCGGGGTGGTTAAAGCCCACTGCCTCAACCACCTGCTGGCCATCCCCGATTTTTAACTTCAGGTGTTGGTGGGTACTACCCAGGGGCAGCACGCCCAAAATCTTAGGATTTTCAAAGCCAAAGACCGGCCGCTGGTTACCAGTGCCAAAGGGTTCCAGGCGCATCAAATCAGCATAAATTGACTCCTGCAGGTGGCCCGGTGCCAAGATAGCGTTCACCTGCTGAGCTGGTGCTTGAAAATCGAGGGCCTGACTATCCTGGCTGACCCGTTCTTTCAGGGTGGCCAGGTTGGCCGGGTTAATCGTCAGACCGAGAGCTCCCTGGTGACCACCAAAATTCTCGTACAAATCCTGGTACTGGGCCATGAACTGGTGGAGGTCAAAGTCGCCAAAGGATCGACCGGATCCCTTGTAAGCGCCGTCATGCTGACTCAAAACGACCACCGGCCGCTTAACTAAGTCAACCAGTCGGCTAGCCACAATCCCAAGAATTCCCTGGTGCCAGTCCTCGCCAGCAATGATTAAGACCTGCTGGTCGGCCTGCTCAGCAGTTAAAGCCTGTTGCTTGGCTGCTGCAAAGACTTCTTCGACAATCGCCTGCCGCTCACCATTCAATCCTTCAATTTTGTCCGCTAGGACCTGGGCCTCATCACTGGTCTGGGCTAAGAGCAAATCTAGGGCTAGGTCCGCCTGACCAAGCCGGCCAACGGCATTCATCCGTGGCGCGATTTTAAAGGCGACTGTTTCTGATAAGACCGGTTCGTCCTTGCCCTGCTTGGCGTTCTTTAAGAGGGCCTTAATCCCCGGCCGGGGCATTTGGGTTAACTGCTCTAAGCCCCAGGTAATCAGGGCTCGGTTCTCATCGGTGACGGCGACCATGTCGGCTAATTCACCCAAAGCAACCAGGTCTAGAAGTTCAGTGGGCAGGTCAGCCTGGCTTTCGACCGGCTGACCGTCACTGAGCAGGGCCTGGGCTACTTTGAAGGCCACCCCAGCGCCCGAAAGGTCAGAACCGGCTGGGTACTGGCTGTCTGGGTGACGAGGGTGGACAATGGCAAAGGCCGGCGGCAACTGATCAGGGAGACTGTGATGGTCGGTAATAATCACGTCTACGCCGTGATTTTGGGCGTACTCAACGGCTTCATAACCGGAAACGCCGTTATCAACGGTCACAATCAGGTCAATCCCCTCTTCAACCAGGGCCTGGTATTTGGCTAAACTAGGACCATAACCATCTTCAAACCGGTTGGGAATATAGGACTGCACCTCGGCCCCTAACAGGGTCAGGGCCTCCACCATAATGGCCGTACTGGTCACCCCGTCTAGGTCATAATCGCCGTAAACCAGGATTTTTTCGCCACCAAAAACCGCTGCTTGCAGACGTTCAATGGCCACATCCATCTGGTGAAGGTCCATGGGGTCATGCAGGTCAGCAATACTAGGGTTCAAAAAGGACTGGGCCTTTGCCACCGTGTCATAACCCTTTTGCACCAGAATACCGGCCAACAGGGGGCTGATGTTTAAATTGTCAACTAATGCTTGGCGGGCGGCTGGATCGGGTTGGTCCATCACCTGCCACTTCCTATGACTCATGCAAATCCTTCTTAAATGGGATGTCGACCACGTCAAAATCCCGGGCTACATAGGTATTCGGGAAGATGCGGCGCACATCTTGAATTAACTTTTTCAACAAAACCCCGACATAACGGGCCGACAGGTGGGTCAAAATCAGCTTACCCGCCCGGGCTTCGCGGGCTACCCGGGCCGCGTCCGCGCTGGTGGAATGCCCGTGGGCCCGGGCCATCTTAAACTCTTCGTCGCTAATCCCATAGGTACTCTCGTGCACTAAGACATCAGCGTGACGAGCCAAGTCAACAATGTGCTGATTGGGCCGGGTGTCGTAAATGATGGTGACAATCCGTCCCTTTTGAGCCGGCCCAATATAGTCCTGACCGTTAACCTGCCGACCATCAGCCAGAGTGACTGTCTTACCAGCCTTAAGCTGACCATAGACTGGTCCAGCTGGAATTTGGTCGGCTTGAAGCTTATCAACCAGGAGCTCGCCGGGATGGTCCTTTTCTTCGACCCGAAAACCCCAGGTTTCAATCCGGTGCTTCATCGGGGCGGCGACAACCCGGAAGGTCGCATCTTCAAAGATCACGCCCTCTTGAATATCGACGTACTTCACCGGATAGGAGAGATGGGTTTCAGAAACCCTCAGCGCTGCCTGGACAAAGTGCTTCAAACCCTTAGGCCCGTAAATGGTCAACGGTTCGGTCTTATCGGCCCCCTGAAAGGAACGGGAACTAAGTAGGCCCGGCAGACCAAAAATGTGATCCCCGTGTAAGTGGGAAATAAAAATCTTTTCAATTTTTCGGGGACGAATCGTGGTCCTTAAAATCTGGTGTTGGGTTGCCTCCCCCACGTCAAAAAGCCAGACGGCGTTACGCTCGTCTAGCAATTTCAAGGCGATGCTGGCTACATTACGAAATTTCGAAGGCTGACCGGAACCGGTGCCTAAAAACTCTAGTTGCATGGGGAACAACCTCAATCACTTTACTGCTTTTAACTAACATATTTTACCATAGTGGCCCCACAAAAAAAGGTAGCAAGGCCTTGCTACCCAGGTTTGGTTTCAGACTTAATGTCGTCGAGTAGGTCACGTTCCTGCGGGCTGAGTTGCCGGTTAACCAGCAGGTCAGGGCGGCGTAAGTAGGTCCGCCTCAGGGACTCCTTTAGGCGCCACTCAGCAATCTTGGCATGGTTACCACTGAGTAAGACCGGTGGCACAGTCAGACCCCGAAAATCAGCCGGCCGGGTGTACTGGGGATACTCTAGGAGACCATTTTCAAAGGAGTCCGTGTCAGCACTTTCCTGGTTACCTAAGACCTGGGGTAGGAAGCGGACAGTGGCGTCAATGACGACCATGGCCCCTAGTTCTCCCCCGGTTAGGACAAAGTCTCCGATTGAAATTTCCTGGTCCACCAGGGTCCGAATCCGCTCATCATAACCTTCATAGTGTCCGGTAATAAAGGTCAGGTGGTCATAGTGGGCCAAGTCCTGGGCCATCTGGTGGTTAAAGGTTTCCCCAGCTGGGTCCAGCAAGATTACGTGGCCCCGGTCACCAGCGGTTTTTTCAATATGGTCCATGGCATCAAAGATTGGCTGGGGCGTTAATAACATCCCCGCCCCACCGCCAAAGGGGTAGTCATCAACGTTATTGTGTTTGTTAGTGGTGTAATCCCGGAAATCTGTCACCGAAAAATCAAGGTGGTCCCGTTCAATCGCCTTGCCCACAATCGACTGACGCATCGGGGTAAACATTTCCGGAAAAAGACTCAAAACATCAATACGCATTAATCAAACAGCCCCCCCATGGGCTCAATTTCAATCCGGTGCTGGTCCGGGTCAACGACCTTAACGACTTGATCAATCACCGGAATCAGGGCATCCTTTTGACCAGGACGGTCAACGACCCAGACATCATTGGCGCCGGTTGGCATAATTTCTTTAACCGTGCCAATCAGCTGACCAGCTTGGTCATAAACCTGACAGTCAATAATTTCGTTATAATAGTACTCACCATCATCGAGTTCCGCGCGACTGTCACCGTCAACGTAAAGTTGGTCACCCTTCAGGGCTTCCACGGCGTTAATGTCGGGGTAGCCTTCAAAACTGAGTAGCCACATGCCCTTGTGGGGACGGCTGGTCTTAACGGTTAAGGGCTGGTAGTTCCCGCCCTGCTTCACCCAGAGCACTTGTCCGGGTTGAAACCGCTCGGCGGCGAAGTCTGTGTCGGCCTGGACCTTGACCTCGCCTTTGATTCCGTGGGTGTTAACAATCTTACCCAGGTTAAAATAGTTTTCTGTTTCCATGTTTCCATTATACCAGAGGGGCCCCGGCCTTTGACCCCACAAAAAAACTACTGACCGTTGGTCAGTAGTTTGCATGAATTAAACGAGGTCCAAGAGATCAGCCTTCTTAGCTGATGAAGGATACTTAGTGCCCTGGGCATCCAAGTAAGCCTTAATCTCAGCCACCGTGTTCTTAGTCGTAGGCTTGTCGTCAGCGCTAGCCTTAGCAGCAGCTGGCTTGGCAGCCTTGGTTGCCTTAGCGGCAGCAGGCTTAGCACTCGTTCCCTGGTCCTTGTGGGCAGCGAACTTAGCCATGATACCGGCCTGGCGCAGCAAGTTGCGGGCAGTATCTGAAGGCTGGGCACCATTAGCCAACCAAGTCAAAATCTTTTCTTCGTCCAACTTAACTTCAGCTGGCACAGTAATTGGGTTGTAAGTACCCACCGTTTCGATGAAACGGCCATCACGTGGTGAACGTGAATCAGCCACAACCACACGGTAGAATGGACGCTTCTTAGCACCCATGCGCTTCAAACGAATCTTAACAGCCATGTGTATTTCTCCTTTGCATTTTCGTCATTTTTAACAGGTTTCATTATCACATAAATAAAAAGGCATGTCAAGTAAAACACCTTGACATACCTTTTATCATTAGGACTCCAGCCCTTCTTCGACTGCTTGTGGGTAGTATTGCCGCACAATTTCAGCTTCATGCTTTGACAGTTCTGGGAAGGCTGGGTCAGCACCCAAGTCTTCGTGGAAACGCCGGTCACGCGGTGAAACTTCTCCGCGGGCATGTTCAACCGTGACGGGGATACCGTCAAATTCAGGCACACCGTCGGCCTGGGTCCGGTCCAAGATGGTCAGTTGTGAAACCATCAGTAGTAGGCGAACGTCCAAGCCTAAGTTAGCAATTAACTGCTCTTGTTCAGGGGTCAGGTAGAGTGAAACGGCCGCCTGGGAGTTCTTACCGATTAGGCCAGCTGAGCGGGCCTCTTCTAGGGCCTTATTAACAGCGGAACGAATTGACATGAACTCCTGCCACTTTTCCTTCATAGACTCAGTATCACCGTAGTCTTGCACGACGGGCATATCAGACAAGTAAGCAAAGTCTTCCTTTTCGTTTGGTAGGTACTCCCAAACTTCCTCAGCTGTGTGTGGCAAAACTGGCAAGAGGAGCTTAGTCATGGCCAGCAAAATCTCATAGAAGACCGTCTGCATTGAACGTCGCTCGGGACTATCAGGAGCCTCAACATAGACCACATCCTTGGCAATGTCCAAGTAAAAGGCTGACAGATCAACGTTTACAAAGTTAATGACCTGCTTGAAGATATCATTAAGTTGATAGTCCTCGTAGTCACTGCGCAGACGCTTAACCAGGTCGTTTAAGAGAACACTGGCATACTGGTCGTGGGCCTTGCGGTCGGCAAAGTCCACCTTGTCAGTGGCATAGTTAAAGTCACTGGTGTTGGCCAGCAAGAAGCGCAAGGTGTTACGAATCTTACGGTAGCTTTCTGAAACCTGCTTGAGGATTTCCTTAGAAACCGGCATATCCTGGCTCGTGTCGACCGAAATGGTCCACAGGCGTAGGATTTCAATCCCCATTTGGTCGGCCACTTCCAGAGGTGAAATGGTATTACCCAAAGACTTTGACATCTTGTTACCCTGACCATCCAAGGTAAAGCCTTGTGACAGCAGGTTCTTGTATGGTGCCTGGCCAGTAACCGCCACGGAGGTAATCAGCGAGGAGTTGAACCAACCACGGTACTGGTCAGAACCTTCCAGGTACAAGTCAGCTGGGTAGTTCAAGTTAGGCCGCTGACGCAAGACCCCGTTCCAGGATGAGCCGGAATCAAACCAGACATCCATGATGTCTTCTTCCTTGGTGAACTTGCCATTTGGTGAGTGTGGGTTCGTATAACCGTCTGGCAACAGTTCCTTAGCTTCATGTTCAAACCAGTAGTTTGAACCATGTTCAGCAAAGAGATCAGCCACATGGTTGATAACGTCCCGGTCCAAGATGGCCGTACCGTCTTCGGCATAAAAGATTGGCAGTGGCACACCCCAAACTCGTTGACGGGAGATGACCCAGTCACCGCGGTCGCGAATCATGTTATAGAGACGTTTTTTACCCCAAGAAGGTGAGAAGTTAACTTCATCAATCTGGTCCAAAATGGTCTGCCGGAAAGGATCAATCGAAGCAAACCACTGCGGTACCGCCCGCCAGATGATGGGCTTCTTGGTCCGCCAGTCAAATGGGTAGGAGTGGGTAATCTTCTCCTTGGCCAGGAAAAGACCGGCATCGTTTAGCTTATTAATGACCGTCCCCGTCACGTCGTCGTAAAAGCGGCCTTCAAAATCGGGGCCAGCTTCAGGGGTCATCATCCCCTTCTCATCAACGGTCACTTCAACCGGCAAGCCATAGGCAACCCCGACGTTGTAATCGTCTTCACCAAAGCCAGGAGCGGTGTGGACCAAACCAGTTCCAGAATCCAGGGTAACGTGGTCGGCGTTCATCACAACTTCTTCCTGGTCAGGGTCCCAAGGATGGTAGGCAGTCATCTTGTCCAAATCACGGCCCTTAAAGCGGTCAACAACTTCCCAGTCGGTCCAGCCAAACTTAGGCGCTACTTCTTCCAGCAGCTTTTCAGCAACCACGTACTTCCGGTCTGAGCCAGCGGGCTTAACGACCACGTAGTCAAAGTCAGGACCGACTGTGATTCCACGGGAAGCCGTCACGGTGAAGGGTGTGGTCGTCCAAACCACAAAGTAGGTATCGCCATCCAACTTACCCTTGCCATCCTTGACCTTGTTGGCATAAAAGAGTGAGGTTGAATCAATGTCGTGGTACTCAATTTCGGCTTCAGCCAAGGCTGATTCTGATGACCAAGACCAATAAACTGGCTTAGCACCCTTGAAGATATAGCCCTTGGCGGCCATTTCGCCAAAGACCCGGACCTGGGCAGCTTCGTATTCAGGCTGTAAGGTCAGGTAAGGATTGTCCCAGTCGCCCAGAACACCCAGGCGCTTGAAGTCGTGGCGCTGCTTATCGACTTGCTCTAAGGCATAATCCCGCGCCAAGTCACGCCAGGCAGCCTTAGGCATCGACTTCCGGTCATAGCCGGCCTTAGTCAACTGCTGCTCGATGGGCAGGCCGTGGGTATCCCAGCCAGGTACATAAGGCGCATAAAAACCAGACATGTTCTTGTAGCGAACAATGATATCCTTGGAAATCTTATTTAGGGCGTGGCCCAGGTGGATGTTCCCGTTGGCATACGGAGGACCATCGTGCAGGTTAAAGTGGGGCTTAGTTTCGTTTTGTTCCAAACGCCGCTGGTAGAGATGGGCCTGGTCCCACTGCTTTTCACGTTCAGGCTCAGTTTTTGGTAGTGAACCGCGCATTGGAAAACCAGTTTTACCTAGGTTCAAGGTGTCTTTATACTTCATCTTTCTTCCTCACTCTCTTTAAATATTGGGTTAAAAAAACGTCCTATGCAATTGCATAGGACGTTTTTAGACGTGGTACCACCCATTTTTAGTTCCACTAAAAATGCGTGAAACCCTCTAAGTGGTAACGGCCTGCGCCGTCTTAGCTTACTAGGATTACCGTTCAGCTTCGAGATTCAGTGACTGATCAGACCTAGCCGGGGGACCACCATCTCACATCAACATGGCTCGCTGCGGGTACCGGTTGGATCCTTCTGGATCACCATCGTTCTTATTTTTCGTTTTCAGGGAAGACAACCACAGTTGGGTCAGCTGGCTGCTGGTCAGTCGCGGCTGGCTCAGTGGCTGCTGGGGCAGCCGGCTCGGTTGGAACGGCTGCTTCTTGAGCTTCACTGTCGGCTGGTGCCTCGCTGTGACTTTCAGCTGGCTGACTAGCTTCAGCAGTCGTCGCCTCAGATTCAGACTTAGGTGCTGGGGTTTCAGACTGCGAAGCAGGAACTGGGTTGCTGTCGTGGTTAAGGACCTTCTTTGAGAGCGTATCAGTTGGCAAAAGTGATACGGCAGCATCCAACTGCTGACTTTCCAAGAGCTGCTTTTGCTGCTCGATAATGGCCAAGAAGGCGGCCCGGAAATCAGCAACCTGGCTACGCAGATGATTTTGCTCGTTAACCAAATCAGTGTTCTCATGAGCCAAGCGCTCTGACTCCATGTCAGCCTTAGTGCGCGCGTCACTGATAATCTTAGTGGCGGCTTCTTGGGCATGGGTCAACTGCCGTTTAACTTCGGCATCTGTCTCAGTCCGCAAACGGTTAGCAGCATCCTGGGCCACGATGATTGACTGGTTAACCTCATCACGCTGACCTTCCAGCTGGTTAATCCGAGCCTGCAACTGGCTGTTTTGCGTTGATACTTGGTCGTACTTAGCAATCAGGTTGCGGTAATCGTTATTAACGCTGTCTAAGAAAATATCAACATCCTTAGCGACGTAGGCCTTAGCGCCCTTACGGGGAAACTCATGATTTAAAATCTCATCTGGTGTTAATGCCATATACAATCTTCCTCTCTCGGTATGAGTATCTTAACGTTTAATAATATTCACGGTTGCTTTTATTTTATCCTTTTTGGTATGGCCTGCCAATGCTTTTAGCTGAATTCGGCCAAAATGGCGGACCGAGACCGTATCGGCCAAGGAAATTAGGCGATTATTCTTCTGAACTGGCACCCAATTGACCCGAACTAGGCCCTGGCCAATCATCTCCTGCACCCGACTACGTTGCAGGTGGAAGGCCGCGGCCACGACCTGGTCCAAACGCAGGGAACTTAGTAGAAGCAGCTCTTGTTCCCCTTCGTCTAGCTTTAAAAAAATCTGGGATAGGTCGAGTGGTTCCAGTTTAACTTTACTGTGCTTAATTTTGACCAGGTTGGTGGCTACAAAATCAGCTAGGCGCCGGTCTAAGACCAGCTGCCAATCCCGACCACCGTCATCGGTTAAAATATCGCCAACCATCTCCCGCTCAATGCCTAGGTTTAAGACGGCCCCGAGGATGTCAGCATGGTGGAGTTCCGTAAACTTCTGCGGATAGTCCACCTTTAACAGCGCGAGGTCAAAATCTGACCGCTGGGGTTCAAAGTAATCCGGAGCGACAATGGCCCGCCGGGCTTCCGCCCCACAAGTTCCCCCATCAAAGAAGAGTTTCAAATCAGCGGCCCGGTTGACCAAACTTTGCAGGATAAACTGCTGACGTGGATTTAGAAAACCGGTTAAAACCTGCCGGTACTCCTGCTGGGCCTGGCTAATCCAATCCCCAGCCTGCTGCAAGAATTGTTGTTCTTCGGGGGCAAAATGCTGGCCCACGTTAGCAGAAACTGTGCTCATAGATTCTTACCCAATCAGGTTGGACAACAGGCTTTGTGCAAACCACAGAACCATCAGGGCGACAATTGGCGAAAAGTCCAATGGCCCGATATTAGGGATAAAGCGGAAAAGCCGCAGGTATGGCACTACCAGTTTGGCTAGTTCCCGCCCCAACCAAGATTCAGGCGCTCCTGGTAGCCAGGACATCAAAGAATAAATGATAATGGCAAAACCGTAAAACTCGAGGAAATAACTTAAAATGGTTAAAATTCCGGATAACACGGCTATCTTCCTTTAGTAGCGAACGTTTGGTTCCAAGTTGTCACTGAGGGAACCAGAAATTTCAAAGGTATTGGGGGTCACCAAAAAGATTGACTGGCCAATCCGTTCGATGTCACCATCAACGGCGTAAACCGCACCACCGAGGAAATCCAAGATGCGCTTGGCCTGACCTTCATCAATCTGGGTGAAGTTAACAATGACAGCCTCGCCACCCAAGACCTGGGAAGCAATTGCCCGTGAGTCGGAATAAACCTTGGGCTCAAAGAGGGCAATCTTGCTGCTGATATTTGCTAGGTCACGGCTAGTGATCTTAGAAGCGGCATGGCTGCGGCTAGGCTTGTTCGTAGCTGGACCAGCAACTGGCTGGTTTTGCACGGGTTGGCTAGTCTCAGCCTCGTATTCTTCATCATAGTAGTCATCATCACTACTAAACAAACGCTTAATTGATTCAAATGCCATAATTTCTCCTTACCGCTTCTTAAAGAATGGGGGCTGGTCGTTGTCATCATCAGATGAAAGGTCCAAGTTGACGTTTTCTGAGTTAGATTCGACCGTGTTAAATTCTTGCTTTTGAACACCCTGGAAGCGACCATCATCACTTTGGCTGTTACCGGCAATATCCCAGTCAGCAAAAGGATCATGGCGATTAGGATCAGTCTGGTTGGTCTCAGACTGGCTGTTAGCCGCCTGATTATCGGGACGGTTAAAAAGGCTGCGCTGGCTATCAGGCGTCTGATTAGCCTGACTCTGGTTAAAGACGCTTTCAGCCTTCTGGTTACGGTCCTTAGCACCACCCAGGCCAGAAGTAGCCTGTAAACCGGTCGCAATCACGGTAATCCGGATTGAATCGCCCAGGTTTTCATCGATTGAAGTACCAAAGATAACGTTGACGTCCCGGCCAGCTTCCTGGTTAATGACGTCAGCGGCTGACTGAGCTTCAAACAAGGACATGTCTGGGCCACCAGTAATATTCAACAAGACATCTTCGGCACCGGCCATATCAACTTCAAGCAAAGGAGAAGAAATGGCGGCCTTGGTGGCATCGGTTGCCCGTGACTCACCATTGGCCATACCTACACCCATCAGGGCTGGTCCGGCATTCTTCATGACCGTCTTAACATCGGCAAAGTCCAGGTTGATGAAGCCAGGGTTGGTAATCAGTTCTGAAATACCACGGACACCTTGGGCCACCACGTCATCAACAATCTTAAAGGCTTCTGATAATGGTGTCTTAAGATCGATCCGGTCCTTTAGTCGTTCGTTGGTGATAACAATCAATGAATCAACGGACTCAGAGAGAGCCTCTAAACCTTCAACCGCATAGCGGCTCCGCTTAGGACCTTCCCAACTAAAGGGACGGGTAACGACGGCGACCGTCAAGGCACCCTGATCTTTAGCAATCTGGGCAACTACCGGGGCAGCACCATTTCCAGTTCCACCACCCATTCCAGCAGTGATAACCACCATGTCAGCGCCTTGTAAGGCCTGGGCAATCTCTTCTGAAGATTCCTCAGCGGCCTTAGCACCCCGTTCTGGGTTAGAACCAGCACCCAGTCCACCAGTCAACTTGGGACCGATTTGGACCTTTACGTCGGCCTTAGATTTTTCTAGGGCTTGGACATCTGTGTTGGCGACGATGAATTCAACACCGCTAATACCTTCATCAATCATGTGGTTAACAGCGTTAGAACCGCCGCCACCTACACCGATGACCTTAATCACTGCGCCCGCACTGCCTTGGGCCTGATCTGAGAAACTCATGAATTCACTCCTTAAATGTTTTAGTCGTCTTTGTCGGTAAACAGACCGCTTAGCTTCTGTCCCATCCGGTGGAAGAAGCCCTGCTTGGGTTGGTCTTCGATAAACTCGTCATCGTCAGCTGACCAAACCATATCATCCTGGTTAGCTGCTTCGTCTGCCTGGGCTGAATGTGCCACATGGGCATTGCCCGAAACCAGGGCGTTCATGATGACCCCTTTTACTACCCGCTGAAGTTCACTTTGTTGGGCTTGGTAAAGGGTAAAGGCGAAAGCTCGGGTAAAGCCGGGATGACGGACGCCAATTTGGTTAGGAACCGCTAAACGCGCGTTACTACCAAGCATTTCCTGGGCCAGTTCCAAGGAACCGGGCAGGGCTGAATTACCACCAGTGATGATAAAGCCACCGGGCAATTCCATGGCGCCGACCATAGACAAACGTTCGCCAAGCCGTTCATAAATCTGCTCTAAGCGAGCATTGATAATCTCGGCTAGGTAGGCCTCGCTGACGGTCTGGGTCTCGCTGTCGCCAACTACTTTTACCGCAAAGTTTTCCCCTTCAGGTGCTAGCTCAGGCAAGGCGTAACCGTGGTCACGCTTAATGCTTTCAGCGTCCTGATAGGAAACGCCAAGAACCGTGGAAATGTCCTTAGTGACGTTGTCGCCCCCCTCGGGGTCGACAAAGGTAAACTTCAACTTGTGGTCGTGGATGATGGCCGCGGTACTCTGGCCACCGGCCAAATCAATCAAGACCGAACCAAAGTCCTGCTCACCATCGTCTAAGATGGTCTTACCCATCGCCAAGGGGGTCAGGACAAACTCACTAACCCGTAGACCAGCCTTTTCGACGGCCATCTTCAAGTTATCTAAGAGTTTGGCCGGCCCTAAGTAGGCCATCCCCCGCATTTCCAGCCGCACGCCAATCATATCGCTGGGGTCGGTAATGCCATCAAAGCCATCAACGATAAACTCGTCGGGGACTAACTCAATGACCTCTCGGTCGGTTGGAATATTATTTTCCAGCGACTGGTGAATCACGTTGGCCACATCTTCGTAAGTAATCCGCTTATTCTGGTTGGCAATCGAGACCAAGCCATCAACGTTAACGATACTAAGTTGGTTGGCTGGTACCCCAACGACGGCCTGGTCAATGCTAATGTTGGCCTTGCTGGCAGCCTCATCAACCGCTGCCTTAATGGCCTTGGCCGTCGCCGTAATATCACCGACAACTCCCTGGTAGATGCCCTGAGAAGGGGCACTGCCAGTCGCAATTACGTTAAATTGTTTTCCATCGACTTGGGAAACGATGACTTTAATCAAGGTCGTGCCAATGTCTAAGCCGACAATCACGTCCGATGGGTTCATATGGTGCTTCCCCTTTAGTAATTTTTAAAAATTTTACCTAACCGTAATATTACCATAAAGGCCCCGCAGAATATACGTTTGTTAGGATTTTTATTAGCTATTGCGGGACTGGCTCGACTGTGACTGGCTGCTAGAGCTAGACTGGCTTGACTGCGATTGGCTACTTGCACTCTGCGCACTGGAATCGCTAGCACTGTGCTGTTCAGAATCGCTCGAACCGTACGGATAGGAATAAGAACCGTACTGCAAATCGACAATCCCCTTGTCCTTCATCTGTGCCACAATACTAGGATAATAAGGCAGCTTGTCCATGAAGGTCGACTGGCTGGCATAGACTGTGTTGCCATCGTCCATCACCAGAATTAGCCGTTCAGAATTATTACTGACGGGTGACATGATAATCTGACTGATGTCATGCCGGACCACGTAATCCAGCTGAGCAACCCCTAGCGCAGTGTCCTTCTCCTGGTTAACCGTTTTAAAACCACTGTAAATGGGGGCGGTGCCATCCGGCCCACTCACGTTTTTGGGGTTACCGTCCCGGTCTAACTCGACCCAGTGGCCACTCCGTTTGACAAAGCCAGTGTTAATTTTTTCAATAACATTAATCGCTAGGACATCGCCCTTAACCTGAACCTGGACCTGCTGAATCCGCCGGTTGGACTGGGACAGCCGTTGGGCTAAGAAATATTCCTGCCCCACCACCTGCCAGCGGTAGAGGTTATGGTCAATGCCCATCTCATCCTTGGCATCGGCCGTGGTGATATTAACAGCATTAACGCTGACTTTCGTGATTTTTTCCCAAGGACGTACCCAAACCAAAAGGACCCCAATGCAAAGCACAAAAATCAGGCTGGCTTGCCGGATGGGGTGAAGATGGTAATCCAATTGTACGGGTCGTCTTTGAAAAA
The DNA here is from genome assembly GCA_029392055.1 of Leuconostocaceae bacterium ESL0723. Lineage (GTDB taxonomy): Bacteria > Bacillota > Bacilli > Lactobacillales > Lactobacillaceae > ESL0723. Next base: position 989,286 of record CP113928.1, read on the forward strand.
AATTTTTCACTACTTTACTCCGCAATGGCGTCTAGTACCAACTTATAGAGCTGGTCACCGGCATCGGGCTGGCTAATCGCTTCCGCCTTAGCCGCCATCTCAGTCCGCAACTTGGGATCTTGCATGATCTTATCAGCTGCTGCTAACAGGGCTGGACCAGAAAAGTCTGGTTCCAAAATCATTAAGGCCGCTCCGACCTCAACTAGGCTGCGGGCATTTTTACGCTGGTGATCCCCAGTCACATAGGGACTGGGCACTAAGATTGATGGAATCCCCAGGGTGGTAATCTCAGCAATTGAGGTTGCACCGGCCCGGGCCACAATGGCACTGGTCTTAGCCAAGACCGAAGGCATGTCATTGATATAGGGCAAAATCTTGACGTTGGCCGCCGGTTGAATGCCGTTTTCAGCCAACTGTTCTTGAAAATGATCAAAGCGCTTTGGCCCAGTGACCACGACCACCTGGTAGTCGCGCTGGTTAAATTCTGGCAAGGCTGCTAGGACCGCGGCATTGATGGCTGGCGCCCCCTGCGAACCGCCAAAAATCAGAAGCGTGGGCACCTGGTCGCTCAGACCATAGGTCTGCCAGGAAAAATCGCTATGTAGTCCCGCTACTTGCTGGGCCCGTGGGTTACCAACTAACTGGGTTTTACCAGCTGGGAACTGGTCACGAGCTTCGGGAAAGGCAATCCCAATCTTAGTGGCCTTGCGGGCCAAAAAGCGGTTGGTAACACCGGCCACTGAATTTTGTTCATGGATGACCGTGGGAATGTGAAGGCGTTGAGCCGCATAAACCACGGCCCCACTCACGTAACCCCCGGTACCAATCACCACGTCAGGTTTGAAGGCTTTAATAATTTTTTTAGCCTGGTGGACCGCCTTTAAAAACAGCCAAACCGTCTTAAAATTATCCAGGGAAAGCGAGCGCTTAAAACCTTGGAGGGCCAGCTGATCAAAGGGCATCCCGGTTGGGGGCACGATGTTAGACTCGACCCCTCTAAGGGAACCGACATATAAAAACTGGGCATCGGGTTGGTGACCCTTGATCACATCTGCTAGGGCCAGGGCTGGGTAGATATGTCCCCCGGTTCCGCCACCGGATAAAATCACACGCATAAACTTTTCCTTCTTACTGCTCACGGTTCAGGGCCTCAGACAAGGCCTCCGCGTATATTTGACCCCGCACTTCAAAGTTATCGTACTGGTCCCAACTAGCTGCTGCCGGTGACAGCAAGACCACGTCACCGGGTTCAGCTATTTTGACTGCTATTGGGGCCGCCTGCCGGACGTCGCGAACCGCAATCACTGGCAGGTGGGCTTCCCGGGCTAAGGCGACGACTTTTTGCTGGGTCTGGCCAAAGGCAATTACGCCCTTGACATGCTTCATGTTTGGCAGGAGGCGGTTTAAGTCATCCCCCCGATCCAGACCACCCGCCAACCAAATCGTAGGCTGGTCAAAACTATCCAAGGCAGTCTGGGTGGCCTCAATATCAGTGGCTTTAGAGTCGTTATAAAAGGCCACCCCGTGGTCGGTGAAAAGGTACTCTAGGCGGTGCTTAACCCCACCAAAGGTCTTTAGCACCTGGGCCATGGCCGCTAAACTAGCACCGGCCAGCTTGGCAGCAGCCACGGCGGCTAAAATATTTTCCAAGTTATGGGGACCAACCAGTTTAATATCCTTTAAGGCCGTCACTGGTTCCCGGTCAACGACCAGCTGCCCATCCTTACAATCGGCAAAGTAACCCGGTCGAGTCCGCGAGAACTCCAGCACTTGAGCCTGGGTTTTTTCGGCAAAATCGGGAGAATCCTTACCGGCCGCATTCAAGACCAGGTACTGGTCAGGACGCTGGTCCTTAGTAATCCGAAACTTAGCAGCCACATAATTTTCCCGGGTCTTGTGGTAGTCCAGGTGGTTGGCAAAGATGTTGGTAATTACGGCAATATCAGGGGCCAGTTCCGGAATACCCAGGAGCTGAAAGCTAGATAGCTCCAGCAACAAAGTGTCTTTAGGCCCTAAATCAGCAACCACTTCACAGACCGGGGTGCCAATGTTACCGGCCGTGGTCACATCAATGCCAGCGGTTGATAGCATTTGGCTAATCAAGGTCGTCGTGGTGGTCTTACCGTTGGAACCGGTCACCGCAATCAGACGGCCGGTAAAGGTTGACAGGGCGACGGCTACTTCGGTGAGCACCGGGATACCGGCTGCCGTAGCAGCTGCGACAATCGGATGATCATAGGGAATGCCCGGATTTTTAACCAGGTAGTCAAAGTCATCGCGGAACTGTTCCACCTGATCATTGGGGGCAAAAACAACCCCCTCGGCTACTAATTTTTTAACACTGTCGTCAGCTGGGATTGGCTTTTGGTTAGCCACGGTCACCTTGGCGCCCAGTTGAACTAGGCGCTCAGTCGCCGCCTTACCTGACCGGGCCCAGCCCAGTACTAATACCCGTTTATTGTTGAAGTTCAAGCCCGCCATGCGGCCCCCCTATTTACATATTTATAAAATTTAAACTCTAGTTAAACCAGGAAATACACACCCACCAGGGCTAAGACCAAAGTGATTCCCCAGAAGAGAAAGTCAATCTGCCATTCGCGCCAGCCAAACTGCTCAAAGGAGTGGTGGATTGGCGCCATGGGGAAGACCCGCTTTTTAAAGAAGTGATAGCTGATGGTTTGAATGATGACCGACAGAGTCTCAATCACAAAGATTAGGCCAAACCAAACCAGGGAAAGGGCGGCATGGAGAAGGATTGATTCAATGGCTAAACCAGCCCCCAGCGCTAATGACCCGGTATCACCCATGAAAATTTTGGCCTTGGGATGGTTGTAAAACAGAAAGGCAATCAAGGCCCCAATCAGGGCCAGGTTAAAGGTCACAATGCTGGGATTATTGGCCTGCCAGGCAATCCAAGTATAGACGCCATAAACAATCACACTACATCCGGCCAAAAGACCATCCAGACCATCGGTTAAGTTGGTGGCATTTGACCAGCCGACCAACCAGAACCAGAGGAAGAAGAAGTAGAAGGGCCCCAGATAAACTGGACCAACCACTGGTAAGGTGATGACAAAGGGCACTTTTAAGACCCACATCAAAATCAAAACTGCCAAAGCACTAATAGTCTGAGCCGCCAACTTAGGCTTGAAATGGAAACCCTCATCGCTGTGCCGGACTAATTTCAGGCCATCATCAATCCCGCCAATCAGGGCAAAGGCCCCCACGGCCACCACCAGAATCAAGGTCCAGGTAAAACTGGCCTCGCTGGCATAGGTGCTAGGCAAAACTAGGACGGTCAAGACGGTAGCGGCGACAAAGAGCGCCCCACCCATGCTGGGGGTGCCGGCCTTGGCCTGATGGTCAGGACCCAACTTACGGATGACAGCCTGTTCCTTAGACTGTTTTAAAAACCGAATCAATGCCGGCATCAAGATCGCTGTAATCAAAAACGCCAGGACGAACGCCCACCAATGCAACTCCATGAATTCCTATCCTCTCTCCTTTAGACGGACCACCTGGTTGGTGGAATCCGAAATCAATTGATCTGGTCCAATTCGCTGACTGGCCACGTAACCATTGCCACTACTTTGCACGTTAAAGCCGGCCTGATTGGCGTAGGCTTCAACTTCTGACATACTCCAACCAGTCATATCTGGCATGTGAGAGCTTCCCTTGGCAGTCACAATGATGAGCTGGTCTTTAAGAGCGTACTTGCTGGCACCAACTGATTGGGCTACAACTTTGCCGCTAGAGCCAATGTTAGCCACCCGGAAACCAGCCTTGGTTAACTGCTGATTAGCGCTGTCCAAAGATAGGCCGGTAACGTCGGGTAATTTGACCTGATTCGTCTTTGATTTTACCGCACTATCACTGTCATTCAAAGCCTGGAGCATGACCGGGCGGAAAACCTTGTTCAGGGTAATTTGGATGTTAGCATCCGGGAAAACCTGGGGCTGACGAACAGCCACGTACATGATATAGCGTGGATTTTTTTCGGGGACAATCGTCATCACTGAGTGAATATCGTTGGTCAACCCATCCAGGTAACGACCATTTTCTGAAATTTGGGCCGTACCAGTCTTAGCCGCAATCTGATAACCAGCATCACGAAGGTCGTACTGCTTGGCCGTACCAGTATCCTCGTTAACGACATCGGTCATGTAACTGCGAACCTCTTCGGCCGTCTTGGCCGTGATTGGGTGGGCCACCGTCGTGGTTTCGCCTCGATAAGTGACCTTACCGGTCTTACTATCAGTAATCTTATCCACCAGATAGGGCTTAATTTCCTGACCATTATTGGCAATGGCGGAATAAGCCTGCAAGAGCTGGATAGGCGTTACGTTGATGGCCTGACCGTAGGCAGTGTTGGCCTGGTCAATCGGGTGCTGGAAGGAAATTGAACCTGGATCCTCCTGGGGCAGGTCTGAATCAGTTGAGCGCAGGAAGCGGAAGCGTTCAATATAATTGCGCCAAGTTTTAGCGCCTAACATCTGCTCAAGGTGGGCAAAACCAACGTTTGATGACCGCCAGTAGGCTTCACGATATGTCAAAACCCCTTCGTTTTGACCGAAGGCATCTACAACCTTTTGACCATCAATGTTTAAGGTTCCAGACTGGTAGGTATCGTTGGGGTGCCACTTACCCTCCTGAATAGCCGCGGCCAAGGTGAAGGTCTTCATCGTTGACCCAGGTTCAAAGGAGGCCTGGTTTAGCATATTCTGCCAAGTATCCTTCAGCCCTTCTTGGGTATTAGGGTCAAAGTTAGGGCGCTGGGAAGCCGCCAAAATCCGCCCAGTCTTAGAATCCATCAACACCCCAAAGGCCGACTTCGCATGGGTGGTGTTGTAGAGGGCATCCATCTTATTTTCCAGGGTATTTTGCAACTGGGTATCCAGGGTCAGGGTCACGTTGTCCCCGTTTTTAACGGTCTGATCATTTTGACCGCTCACCTGAGTGCCAAGGACGTTTTTTAGGCCATCTTTCCCACTCAGGGGCTTGTTCTTGGAGGCCTCAATTCCCAAAATCCCGTTTAAGTGGACCTGGCCAGCCTTGTCTGCAATCGAGTTAGTCAGGCCAATAATATGGGAGGCCATCCGGTTATTGGGGTAATAGCGGGCTGGCTGGGGCGTGAAATTAATCCCTGGCAAGTTTAAATCCTTAATCTGACTGTACTGTTCCACCGACAAATTTTTACCGGCTGGGCCAAACTCAACCTGGAGTTTGTCAGTATCCAAGTACTTTAGGATTTGCTTTTCATCGAGTTTAATAATGGGACTAAGCTTTTTAGCGGTCTGCTCCTTATCGACCACGTAGAGTGGCTTCTTACCATCTTTTTGCTTCTTATCCAAGACGGCGTACAGGTTATAAACCGTGCTGTTATCGGCCAAAACCTGGCCACTGACATCAAAAATACGACCCCGGGTCGCCGGTACAATTTGCTGCTGCATAAAGGACTGGCGGGTCGCGGTCGTTAAGTTGTGGTGGTTAACTTGTTTGGTACTGGCAATTTGAAAGAGTCGCAGACCTAAAATCAAGATAATCAGAAAAACGCCAATAAAAAGTACCAAGCCAAACAGCTTGGCATTTTTATTGACCTTTCGCTGGAATAATCGTCTGCCCTTAAACTTCATACTTCTTACCGGTTTACATTGCGAATATTATCATCGGCCTGCGCCATATTTTCCTTTTTAGCCACATCATCAAGGTTTTGACGGCTAGTCTTATCTTGAATCTGGACCTTGAGGCTGTCATTGTCCTGGCGGGTTTCGGTGACCTTTTGCTGGAGTACATTGCTCTTTTGCACCATGGCATCAGTCCGAACACTAGTATAAACCGTACCCAGCATAATGGCTACAACGGCAAAGGCAAAAATCGCGACCAAACGTCGTTCCTTCTTCGTCCAAACCGCTGGCTGGTACTTGCGGCGGCGAACTGCCGGAGCGCCCTTTCTTGGCAGGGCTCGCGCGTTATTTCCATACTGATATGCATTTTGTGCCATAAGCTTTGTGCTCCTTTGTGTTGATTAGTCCAGCCGCACGCGTTCAATGCCGCGTAACTTGGCTGAATCAGCCCGGTGATTAGCCGCTCGTTCTGCTGCCGGCGGTAAAATCGGCTTTCGGTTTAAGAGGCGAAAGCTGGGCTGGTATTGGTCCGGCAAAACCGGTAGGCCTGGCGGCAAATCCGGTCCGCTGGTCTTTTCGCGAAACATCTGTTTCACCAGACGGTCTTCCAAGGATTGGAAGGTAATCACGGCTGCCCGTCCGTTCAGTGCCAAGAGATCCAGGGCCTGGGTTAAAGAATCTTCTAAGGCACCCAGTTCGTCGTTTACGGCAATCCTAAGGGCTTGGAAGGTCCGTTTGGCCGGATGGCCGCCATGGCGCCGGGCCGGCGCAGGAATCGCTTCTTTAATGACTTCTACTAACTCGAAAGTAGTATCAATCGGTGCCTGTTCACGGTGCTGCTCAATCTTGCGGGCAATCGCCTTACCAAAGCGGTCCTCACCGTAGCGGGTTAAAACTCGGACCAATTGGTTAAAGGGCCACTGGTTGACAATTTCATGGGCAGTTAAGTCCTGGTTCTGGTCCATCCGCATGTCCAAACGGGCATCGTGGTTGTAACTAAAACCCCGGGCTCCTTCATCGAACTGAACCGAACTAACCCCCAGGTCATAAACAATGCCATCAACGGCCGTTACACCCTGGGCCGCCAAGGCCGTCTGCAAATTGCGAAAATTTTGGTGCATGAGGACCAACTTACCAGCCGCAATTTCACTGGCATAACGGTCAGCATTGTAGTCAATGGCAGTTTGATCTTGGTCAAAGCTATAAAGACGACCGGTACTAAGCTGCTTTAGAATCTCGCCGGTATGGCCGCCGCCACCCAGGGTGGCGTCAACATAAATCCCGTCGGGCTTGACGTCTAACAGGTCTACGGCCTCGTGGAGCAACACTGTCACATGTTTAAAAGTCATCGTGTCCCCCACTTTCCTTGCTTAAAAATCAAAATCAACTAAACCTTCAGCAATATCATCAAAGTCCTCAGCGGTCTTACTGGTGTATGCCTGCCAGTTGTCGGCACTCCAAATTTCAAAGGCATCGCCGACCCCGGTCACAATCGCGTCCTTGTCCAGGTTGGCGTGTTCGCGCAAGTTAGCCGGAATGGCAATCCGACCCTGCTTATCAAACTCGGCCTCAGTCGCCCCGGCCATCACGAACCGTTTGAAGGCCCGCGCCTCTTTTTTTCCAATTGGTAGTCGGTTTAACTGAGCCTCTAACTGGTCCCAAACATCCTTGGGCATGGCCCGTAGGGCGTGTTCCATCCAACGGGTAATGACCACTGAATCACCCAGCTGGTGCCGGAATTTGGCTGGAATAATCAAGCGGCCCTTAGTATCTAAGCTATGTGAAAACTCGCCCATGAACATGGGGCCACCTCCTTCCAGTAAAGTTCATACGTTTAATTTACCATATTCCCCCACTTTCCACCACTTAATTACCCATATCCACCACTTTTGCACAAAAAAACGGGTCAGCATCCGCTGACCCGGTGTAAAACTAGTCATTTAATTCATTAGTGCAGTCCCATAATCAGGGCGGCAACCGCCACGATAATCTCGGCCAAAGCCGCAATCAAACCGCTCCACTGCCAGTAACGGTGCCAAAATACCCGGTAAGGCCATTCTCGCCGTAGCAAAAACCAGCTCAAAAACCAGCCAATTAATAACCAAACCAGGAGAAACCAGAAAAAATAACCCGGCATAAAGGCTAAACCGGCTGTGAAGTATAGGGCCAGCCAGTTAGGTAAGACCACAAAATCCAACCAGGTCAGGTTAGGGTACCGGTGCCAGTAGCGGCGCAGCAGGTACAAGCCGCCCAAGACTAAGATCCAGATTATTGGTATCCAATACCACATGGTGTCACCCCTTAAAACTGGCGGTTAAATGCCGCCAAACATTTTTAAAACATCTTCAACTATGTTACCATAATGGTACTTTTAAGTGAGGTTACCCATGTCAGCAGAAGATAAAAATCAAGCCGTTAACCGGAAGTTGGCCAACGAAGTTCATCAGCAACTAAGCAAGCGGCCCATCCCACCGGTTGAAAAAAAGTCTAAGAGTGGCATTCAAAAACTAACCCTCGTTATGACCTTCCTAATGGTCCTAATCTTGGTTGGTAGTCTGGTTTATGCCGCCGTAAGCGGACTGGGTTGGATGTAATTCTAACTCGATTTAGACCACAAAAAAGCAGCTACTTGATGTAGCTGCTTTTTTATTCACTTTATTCAACTGCCAAAAGCAGTGGGTAAAGTGGTTGCTTGCCATTATGAATTTCAGTTTCGATGGCTTCGTCTTGTTGGGTGGCAAACTTAGCCAGGCTATCAGCCTCCTTGGCGTTAGCACCCTCGCCGTAAATGATGGTCACAATCTCAGAATCATCGTCAAGCATCAGACCGAGGGCTGACTGGGCGACGTTCAGCATCTTCTTACCAACGGTGACAATCTTGCCATCAATAATGCCTAACCAATCCCCGTTTTGAATCTTCTTACCATCAACTTCAGTGTCACGCACGGCCTTGGTTACCTGGGCTGACTTCACGTCAGCCATCATCTCAGTCATGTTGTCAAAGTTTTCAACCAGGTCATTATCCGGGTTATAACCTAACATGGCTGAAAGGCCCTGCTGGATGGTCTTACTCTGGACAACTTGGACGTTAACCCCTTCAGCCAAATCCATGGCTTGTTGGGCGGCCAAGAAGATATTGCTGTTGTTTGGCAGCACAATCACCTGCTTAGCCTGGGTGTCCTCGATGGCCGCCACAATATCAGCAGTGGAAGGGTTCATCGTCTGACCACCAGTAATCATGGTCAAAACTCCCAAAGAACGGAACATCTTTTCAATGCCTTCACCGGCGGCAACCGCAACCACGGCAGTATTAGGCACAACTGGCTTAGGCTGGTTTTGGGCAGCGGCAGCTGCCTCTTCCTTCTTCTGGGCGTCAATGACGGCTTGCTGCTGGTCACGCATGTTATCAACCTTAACCTTGATTAAGGAACCAAACTCAGTCCCCCAGTGCAGTACAGCGCCGGGATCTTCAGTGTGGACGTGGACTTTAACAATCTCATCATCGTTAATGACTAGGAGGGAATCACCTCGCTGGGCCAGGTAATCATAGAACTTCTGGTAGTCAAAAGGCTGGTCGTAAGTGGTCCCTTCGCCGATCTTAACCATGATTTCTGTACAGTAACCATACTTAATATCAGCTGGATCCAAATTCTTGTCAGCCTGGGCCCCAGCGTGTAAGTCCTCAACCATCCGGTCCAGTTCCGCATTGTCAGGCGCCTGAATATTATTTTCATCAAAGTCGCCGGATAGGACCTGGTCAAAGGCATCTAGGACAAAGACCAATCCCTGCCCACCAGAATCCACTACGCCAACTTCTTTTAGGACTGGCAGCAGGTCTGGCGTTGAATCTAGGGCTTTTTGGGCGGCCTTGGCCACCTGATCCATAACCACCATGACGTCATCACTCTGCTTAGCCGCCTTGTTAGCAGCCGCAGCGGCTTCACGGATAACCGTTAGAATCGTTCCTTCAGTGGGTTTCATCACGGACTTGTAGGCCACTTGGGCCCCTTCCATGAGGGCATCAGCCATATCACGGGCCGAAAGCGTTGCCTTGCCATCCATGCTGTTGGCAAAGCCCCGGAAAATCTGGGACAAAATCACGCCAGAGTTTCCCCGAGCGCCCATCAAAAGACCCTTGGCCGTCGCCTTGGCCAAGGCACCAATCGTAGTATCGGTGGCGTCGCGCTCATACTGAGCCCCGCTAGCCATTGACAGGCTCATATTGGTCCCAGTGTCACCATCGGGCACAGGGAAAACGTTGAGCTTATTGATTTTTTCAGCATTGGTCGACAGGATGGCCGCCGCCGCATTAATCATCTTGCCAAACTCAACGTTGGTAATGGTTGTTAGTTTTTCCTTGGTCATTATTCTACCTAATCGCTTGTGCGAACTCCTTGGACAATCACGTTAACTTCAGCAACACTTACCCCGAGAAAACGGTCCAAGTTATACTTGACCTTCTTTTGAACTGACTGGGAAATGTCATTAAGGCGGTTACCGTACTGAACCACGATATGGACATCGACGCCCAAGCCGTCGTCAGTCTGATGCACAACCACACCCCGACCGTAATTCTCCCGGTTTAGAATCTGGTTAACCCCATCACGAAAAGCAGCTCGTGAGGCCATACCGATTACACCAGGATTTTCAATGGCTGCCCCACCAACGATGGAAGCAATCACGTCGTTATCAATGCCAATATTACCGTTCTTTGTCTTAATTTTAATCGTCATTTACGTCACCTAGGCCTAGTCCGTGGACCGATTTAGGCCCACCATTCGTTCGTAAAACTAAAAAAACCACTATAACAGTGGCTTTTGTTAAACACGTTCAATAGAACCGTTCTTCAAGCCGGCCTTTAACGTACGTGCAGTAAGATAAACTTTCTTGGGTGCGGAACCGTTAATCTTGACCGTTACCTTTTGCAAGTTGGGCTTCCAACTGCGACGGCTAGCATTCAAGGCGTGGGAACGCTGGTTACCAAAACGGGTGCGTGCACCAGTGATTGCATCTTTTGCCATGTCTGACCCTCCTTCTTGAGCTGTTTTATAAGTTTAATTAAAGCTCTTCGTACAACAATAAAATACTTTACCAGAAGAGGGCCGTTTTGACAAGTTAAGCCGTGTATTTTGCCAAGATCTTAGCCAACTGTTCCTTATTCCGGAAACCAGTCAACCGTTCCACGACCTCACCATCCTTCTTCACCAACAAGGTTGGGATGGCCCGGATACCAAATTCGCTTGGTACCTGGGGGTTCTTGTCCACGTCCATCTTCAAGAAGTGAACGCCCTTCTCCTCATCTGAGAGGGCATCAAGGACTGGAGACTGCATCTTACAAGGTCCACACCAAGTTGCCCAAAAGTCAGTGATGGTTACCCCTTTGTTTGAGGCTTCTTCGAAGGTTGCGTCATCAACTACATCTACTGCCATGTTATATTCCTCCATCCTTACTTTGCGTGACCATCAAAATACCGGTGTCAAAGCTGACATGTACCAATTCAGTCACAAATTCATTTGATGACCACATTTTAGGCTTATTTTTCGCTGAAGTCAAGGTATACTTAGCGTCGTGAATTACTAAATTATCAACTAGACCCAAAGGCATAAAGCCTAAATATTTCATGCCCGGCACCTGACGAACCTGGCGGTCACCAGGGGTTAGGTAGGTCACCTGGTTTTGACAGTCCACCAGGACCAATCGGTCAATAATATCCGAAAATTCAGCTTCCGCCGGAAGCCAGAGATTACTGAGCAGGTGGTCAATGCGACCGCCAGTCGCCCCGTAAAGATAAATGACATCCGCCCCTAATTTTTGGGCCTGACGAAGGGCCAGGGCCGTATCGGTGAAATCTTTTTCAGGTGGAAACTGTTCAATTTCAGTATCCTGCAGATGCGCCCGGAGGGTGGCATACTCCGCTTCAGACAGGGAGTCAAAGTCGCCAATAACCGCATTCATCGCCAGACCTTCCTGGTAAAGATACCAGGCGCCGCGGTCAACCCCAATCCATGTGCCCGGTTGGGCAAACAGGTCTTTAGGCCACAAACTAGGTGGGCCACCCGCTAGAATGTTTACACGCATGGCTGCCCCCATTCTGACTTCTCACTTAATCACGCACAACTGAGACGTTCGTGAGTTCCTTGAGCTTTTTAATCTTAGCGGCTGGGTCCTTCTTATCGTAAACATAGGAACCAGAAACAAAGACATTGGCACCGGCAATGTAGGTTTCCTGGATGGTCTGGTCGGTGATACCCCCGTCAACTTCAATGTTAAAGTGCAGGTTGTTCATCGTCCGGTAAGTGTCCAACTGGACAATCTTATCAACGGTTGAAGGTAGGAAGGCCTGGCCACCAAAACCAGGGTTAACCGTCATCACCAGCACTTGGTCAACCATGCCTAGGACTGGTTGGATGGCTGAAACGGGCGTGCCGGGGTTAATCACTACTTCGGCCTTTGCCCCCTGGTCCTTAATCATCTGCAAGGCCCGGTAAATGTGAGGTGTTGCTTCAACGTGGACACCGATGATATCGGCCCCGTTTTGGGCAATTTGATCAACGAATTTTTCGGGATTAACGGCCATCAGGTGTACGTCCAAGACCATGTCAGTCTCAGGGCGTAGCTGCTTAACCCAGTTAGGTCCGTACGAAATGGCGGGCACGAAGTTACCATCCATGATATCAATGTGTAAGTACTGGGCACCAGCCTTTTCAACCAGCTCCACGTCACGTTGTAAGTTTGTGTAATCCGCACTCAAAATTGACGGTGCAATGATTCCTGCCATGAATATTTCCTCTTTCTTTATTACCCGTTATTTAGCTAACTAACGATACTTAATTTTCTTGTTAGCCATCAGGTTGTAAAAGGTCTTGTAGCTATTATAGCGTGATGCTGAGATTGTGCCAAGCGTCACAGCTTCCTTGATTGCACAACCCGGTTCATTAATATGAACACAGCCCCGGAAGCGGCACTGACCACGCAGGGCGCGAAACTCAGGGAAGTACTGATCCAAATCGGTGACTGGAAAGTCAAACACCTCATAGGAAGAAAAGCCCGGGGTATCAGCAATCCAAGTCTGCCACTCGGGAATCGGCAACAGGGCCACCTGCCGGGTGGTATGCTTTCCGCGACTCAGGGCCTTGGAAACCTCACCGACCTCTAGGCCTAATCCCGGGCAAAGTTGGTTAAGCAAGGTTGATTTACCGGCCCCGGTTTGACCCATAAAAACCGTAACCTGGTCCTTTAATATGTTGCCCCACTGCTGGCTCTCATCCTGGTCGGATACCAGTACTGGGTAGCCAATGTTTTGATAATCAGCAATCACAGCAGCAAAGTCGGCCCGTTCCTCGTCGGTTAGCAAATCCATCTTAGAAAAGTAAATGGCCGCTGGCACCTTAGCCGCCTCTAGGGCCACTAACTGCCGATCCAGCAGGTTGGCCGTGAAATTTGGCTCCCGGACTGCCGTTACAATCACTGCCCGGTCTAGGTTAGCAATCGGTGGCCGGACCAGACTGTTTTTACGGGGGTGAATTTTCCAGATAAAGCCGTCATTACTCTGACTATCAAAGTCAACCTCATCACCGACCAGGGGCTTTTGTTTGGACTTCCGGAATTCTCCCCTAGCGCGGGCGCGCAACACTTCCCCGTCGGGACCGGCAATGTCATAGTAGCCACTTAAAGAACGAATTATACGACCTGTTTTCATGAAGATATTGTAGCACAGTTCGCTTCACCCTAGTCTTCCAGCCCGCATACCACAAAAAAACCAGCCGAAGCTGGTTTTTTAATTATGGTTAAACAATTGGTCCCAAAGAGACTGCTGGCCATTATTGTTAGACTGCGTAGTTACATTACCGGTAGCACTGCTAGCGCTACTTGAGCTGCTAGCGCCATTGGAACTAGCCGAACTACTCTGAGAACCATCTGAAATGACGAATTCCAAACCGGTGTCGGTTGAAATGTTGGAACCACCAGGCGTCGATTGGCTCAGCACCTGGTTCTTAGGACTACTATCGTGCTGGGTCCGGAAGTTAACCTTGACCCCATTGCTGTTCGCCCAAGATTCAACGTCTGACCGGCTGCGGCCAGTGAAGTCCGGTACCGAAATCTTAGCCGGTCCAGATGAAACCGTGAAGGTTACGGTCGTGTCACTTGGTACGACCCGCTGATCCGGCCGAATGGATTGGGAAATAATCTTACCAGCGGGTACATCACTGGAGCTCTTCATTTCCTTGTTAACCGTGTAGCCTTGGGCCGTTAACTGGGCCGCAGTCGAGCCGTAGTCCGAATCGGTATAATCGCCAAAACGGACCTTTTCAGCGCCCGACGACAGGGTCAACTTAACCGTGGTGCCCTTCTTAACGCTGGCGCCACTGGCTGGGTTAGTCTTAATCACGCTGCCAGAGGCCACCGTTTTCGAGTTGGAGTAGCTGACATGACTATCCACCTTTAAGCCAAGCTGGTTCAACTTATCACTGGCCTGACTCTGGGTCAGGTTGGAAAGCTCTGGGACCTGAACATAGCTGGACTGAATCCGCATGGCAACCACTGCTGCTACCAGCAACCCAACCAGGCCGACTGCCGCTAGGACCCACTTACGGGGGTCACGGAACTTAATGCCATTGTTGCGCAGGACCTTGCGGACATATTTGGGCGTCCGGTCGACAAGACGACTAATTTCCTCAATTGGGTAGCCCTTGCGGCCATAGTCGATGATTTGCCGGACGACTTCCGCGCTATCATCATCTTCAGCTGAGTTAGCAGGAGCTGATTCTGGCGCAGTCGCAGCGGCCTCACTCATTGGCATTAGCCGGGTCTCATCATCTTCAGCTGGGATGAATTTTGGTTCCCGGGCCCGCCGTGGTGATAGCGAGGTCTTCAAGTCAGCGGCCATGTCGGCAGCGCTGTCGTAGCGCTGGCTAGGGTCCTTAGCGGTCGCCTTCAAAATCACATTCTCTAGGGGTTGGGGAATGCTGGGATCGAAGTCACGCACCGAAGGAATTGGTTCGGTGGCGTGCTTTAAGGCCACCGTGGCCGCCGTATCGCCCTCGTAGGGAACCTTATCGGTCAACAGCTGGTAAAGCATGACCCCCAGGGCGTAAATATCGGACTTGGTTGAAGCCACTTCACCGCGGGTTTGCTCCGGTGAAATGTAGTGGAGGGACCCAATCACATTATGAGTCTGGGTCAAATCCTGACTACTTTTCCCAACCGCAATCCCAAAGTCGGTGATTTTAACCTGGTTATCCCGGTCGATTAAGACGTTTTGTGGCTTTAAATCTCGGTGAATAATGCCGGCCTGGTGGGCGGCCTGGACCGCGTCCAGGATTTGGAGCATGATATCAACCACGAGCTGGAAAGGAATTGGGAAATGCTCGTTAATATAGTCCTTTAAGTCCATCCCATCGACGTATTCCATAACCATGTAGTTGGAACCATCGTACTGGCCCACATCATAAACCTGGACAATGTGGGGGTTGACCAGGGCGGTGGCCGCCGTAGCCTCCTGGTGGAAACGCTCGACGAGATCCTTACGGTCACGCATGTCCAAACGAATCATTTTCAGGGTTACGTCCCGGTCCAGGTATTGGTCCCAGGCCTGATAAACGTTGGCCATTCCGCCGCCGCCCAGAGATCTTATGATGCGGTAACGTCCGTCAATTATAGTACCAGCTTGCATAATACCCCTATCCTCTTACAAGATTGATTCATCACTGTTTCAACAACAGCGCGGTGACGTTATCAGAAGCCGCGTGTTGGTTTGCTGCATTAATTAGTGCCTTGACCAGCTCAGGCAACGGTCGCTTTTGACCAATAATTTCACTCATTTCGGTCAACGACAAGGCCTTGGGCAGGCCATCTGACGTCAAAAACAAGATATCAGCTGGCAAAAACGGGTACCAGTGCATCTCCAAGTTTACCCGGTCATCGACGCCAAGGTACCGGGTTAAACTGTTGGCATTTGGCAAATCATCGTCGTAGTGTTGCCCGTTTTGCCGGGCCAATTCGTTTTTTAAAGTATGGTCAAAGGAAACTTGTTGCAACTGTCCGTCCCGCCAGATATAGGCCTTTGAATCGCCCACGTTAGCCACTAAGAGACGCTGTTCAGTGACAACCCCCAAGACTAAGGTGGTTGCCATCTGGGCCTCACTGGGTTGGCCACTTTCAGCCGCCCGTAGGACGAGTTGGTTTACCCAATCAACCTGGTCATAAATCCAGTTCTCAATGGCTTCGTCGTCATCAAGACTGCTATCCTGCCAGGCTTCCCCTAGCTTTTCAATCGCCATTTGACTGGCCAGGCGGCTGCCCGCATTGCTGGCTACGCCGTCCGCCACCATCACCAAGGGCAGGTTTTGTTGGTTATAAAAGGCCCCAACCTGATCCTGGTTGTCTTTACGTTGGGTACCAATATCAGTTTGATAGGCAATTTCGATCAAGGTTACTCTCTCCGTCGTAGGGTTGCCACAAAAAAACCGTCGGTCTGGTAATCATCAGGGTAGAGATGCAAGGTTTCCCGTCCCTGAGCATCAGTCAAACCCTTGGCCGTTTCAGTTGGTATCAATTCAAAGTCGTCATGGTTCTTCAAAAAAGTCGCAACAACCTGGTCATTTTCCTGTGACAAAATTGTGCAAGTGCTGTAAACCATGATACCACCTTTGGCCAGGCGCTTGCTGGCGGAATCTAAGATTGCCGTCTGTAACTGGGCCAGGTGCGCAATGTCATCGGGCTGTTTTTCATAGCGAATTTCAGGTTTCCGCCTTAACAAACCTAAACCAGAGCAGGGTGCATCAACCAAAATCCGGTCATAAACCGTGGTACCATCGGCTAACTGGCGAGCATCCATCTTCTTCGCCACGACTCGATCTGCCAACCCAAGCCGGGCCGCATTATCTTGGATAAGCTTAATTTTATGATCATGGATGTCAATGGCAGTCACTTGGGCCTGACCAGACAAGTGCTCGGCAATCTGGGTGGTCTTACCACCGGGTGCGGCCGCCGCGTCCAAGACGCTGTGCACCTGGTCGTTGAGGCGCAAACTTTCAACCGGCAACATGGCACTTTCATCTTGAATGGTTAGCCAACCCTGTAAAAAGGCCTGACTATTGGCCACCAAGCCCCCACCAGTTACTACCAAAGCGTGGTCGGCAACTGGGGAAGGACTGACCTGGTAGCCTTCTTGGACCAAACTGTCATAAACTTGCTGGTCACTGGCCTTGGCGGTATTAACCCGGACTGATTGGTGCGGTGCTTGATTAATCGCCTTTAAAATCGAAGTGGTCTTAGCTAAACCAACCTGGTCGACCAGGGCTTGAACTAGCCAGACCGGGACACTGGCCGCAACCGCTTGGCGCTCAACTGAATCTTGAATTTGGTCCAGGTCGGGCAGCCCCTCCCGGTCAATTTTGTGAAGGACGGCGGTAACAAACTTAGCTACACCGACATGGCCCAAGGTCTTAGCAGCTTGAATGCTTTCGTTAAAGACCGCGTGTTTAGGGACCTTATCCAAGTACTGCCACTGAAAGAGGGCGGAATACAAGAGTTCCTTCACCCAGGGGTCAACCTTCTTACCAGCTAAAAAAGGCGCTAGCCAATAATCTAGCGTCATGCGGTGTTGAATAACACCGTACACCAAAGTCGTTAAAAAGGCCTTATCAGTGGCCGAAAGTTGGTGCTTTTTAATGGTTTTATTCAACTGTAGGTTGGAATAAGCCCCGGCCTTAACCCGGGACAGCGTCTGGATTGCAAGCAGGCGGGGGTCATTAGTCACCACTTTTTTCAATTTGATACCTCTGGTTTCTGGGCCCATACCTGACCAACCGCAATATCACGGCCGGCCCCGTTTAGGTAAGCTGCAACTGGCATGGCAGCCTTACCAGCTGGCTGTAATTCTTCAATACTCAGCTGAGTGTGGTTAGCAGCCGCCACCACCAAACGCTTCTTAGTTCGCTCAACCACCGTGCCAGCCGGCGCATCGGTTTCCTGGCCCACGGGTTTAACCTTAATCAATTTAACCCGCTGGTCAGCAACATCAACATAGGCCGGATGGCCGGGATAAAGGCCTCGGATATGGTGGTCGAGCTGATCAGCAGTTTCTTGTTCAAAGTTCAAGTACTGCTGCTGGCGGGTAATGTTTGGCGCAAAGGAAACGGCTTCATCAGCCTGCTTTTGACCGGTCACTTGGCCAGCAGCCAACTTGGGCAGGGTTTCCAAGAGCAGGTCCCGGCCGATTTCACTCAGTTTATCCATCAGCGTGGCCACGTTATCATCGTCTGCAATGGCAAGCGACTGCTGGGCCAAAATATCACCGGCATCCATCTTTTTAACCATGTACATGATGGTGACACCGGTCTTAGCATCCCCGTTCATAATGGCGTAGTGAACCGGTGCCCCACCACGGTACTTAGGCAGGAGGGAGGCATGAACGTTGACTGCCCCAATTTTTGCAGCGTCCAACAGACTTTCGGGTAAGAACTGGCCAAAAGCAGCGGTGATAATGAAATCCGGGGCCAGGTCAATGACCTCCTGCATCTCAGCTGAACCAGTAATTTTTTCTGGCTGCAAGACCGGAAGATTATGCTCATTAGCCCAGGCCTTAACTGGGCTGGGCGTCAGCTTGTGCTTGCGTCCCTGGGGACGGTCCGGCTGGGTAACCACGGCTTGAACCTGGTAGGCTGAATCAGCCACCAAACCAGCCAAAACTGGCACTGCAAACTGGGGAGTCCCCATGAAAACTACCCGATACGTCATTTTCTACCTCACTAAACTGCTTGAATGGTCCTGTTAAACCATTTAACTGAGCTCATTATAACAAACTTAAGGCCCTACATAAACGAGACGGGGTTGCGGACAACCGTCACTTGTAACCCACCTTTAGCCCGCTGGGACCGGTCCACTAATTCGTCCAGATAAGGGTCTAAGACGTGGGGGTCCTTTAACTTCAAAATCATTTGGAAGTAATAACGACCGCGCATCTTAGCAATCGGTTTTGGTGATGGTCCCAAGATAATGGCCCGTCCTTCGGCCCGGTGATGGAGCCAACGGGCCAGCTGGGCAGTTTGTAAGGCTAACTGGCCCTCATCAAGGTGACTGGTTTGAATTTGAATCGTATAAAAATATGGTGGGTATTCACCGGCATGGCGGATGGCCATTTCGCGGGCATAAAAGCCCTCGTAGTCATGGCGCTTAACCAGTTGAATGGCGTAGTGCTCGGGGTTAAAGGTCTGAATCACCACCTCACCGGCCTTATCAGCCCGACCGGCCCGGCCAGCCACCTGGGTTAGGAGCTGGAAGGTCCGTTCACTGGCATGAAAATCAGGTAGTCCCAGCGCCGTATCAGCGTTTAATACGCCTACAAGGGTGACGTTAGGAAAATCTAGGCCCTTGGCAACCATCTGGGTCCCCAGCAAGATATCGGCTTCGCGGTGGTCAAAGACTGCCAAGGCCTTCTCTAAGCTCCCCTTCCGCCGAGTCGTATCCTGGTCAACGCGAATTACCCGAGCTTCTGGTAAGATTTCGCGCAGTTCTTCTTCCACCTTTTCCGTCCCGGTACCGTAATAACGAATCCGCTTCGAATCACACTGGGGGCAGGTCTTAGGGATGGGCGCCTCGTAGCCACAGTAGTGGCACTTTAAAGTCTTCGTGTCCATGTGCAGGGTCATGGCCAAATTACAGTTCGGATCCCGGGGGACGAAACCACAGGTCCGACACATCACAAAGCTGGAATAGCCACGGCGGTTTAAGAGCAAAACGCTTTGTTCACCCCGGGCCAACCGCTGTTGTAATTTCTCCTTTAAGACTGGAGAAACATTGGCATCGGGACCCTGGGCTAGCATTTCGCGCATATCGACTAGCTCAACCGGTGGTAACTGGGCACCACCAGCTCGCTCAGTCAACCGTAACAATTCATAACGGTGCCGCTGGGCCCGCGCCCGACTCTCCAGTGAAGGCGTTGCCGAACCTAGGACCACCGGGATTTGATGATAACGGCCACGCCACAGGGCAACATCCCGGGCGTTATAGCGGGGATTATCAACTTGCTGATAACTAACCTCGTGCTCTTCATCAACAATAATCAGACCCAAGTTTGTGAGCGGCGCAAAGACCGCTGAACGGGCCCCGACAACCACTTGGACATCCCCACGTTGGATACGGCGCCACTCATCGTAGCGCTCACCCGCACTTAGACCGGAATGTAGGACGGCCGTCTGCTGACCAAAGCGGCTGCGGACCCGATTTAGCATCTGCGGAGTCAAAGCGATTTCTGGCACCAAAAATAAGACGGTTTGTCCGGCCGCAATCACTTCCTGGGCGGCCTGCAAATAGACCTCGGTCTTACCAGAGCCAGTGATTCCCTCCAGTAAAAAGGGTTGGTACTGGTGCTGCTGGTAGGCTGCCAAAACCTTATCCAAGGCGGTCTGCTGTCCTGGATTTAACGCCAGGGGTTGACTAGGCTGCACCGGGGTCTGACCGCCCGGTCGCCGTAATTTTTCAACCTGCTTGGCCTTTAAAAACCCCTTCTTTTCACCCTGGCGTAAGGTGGCGGCTGACACGTCCACCATTTCCATCAATTCTTTTTTAGTAAAAACTTGGCCCGGATATTCCTGGATAAAGGCTAGCAGATGTTGCTGTTGACGGGCATTTTTACGTAATTTGGCCGACTGCTCGGCCAACCACTCCTCATCATCATTTAACTGGTAGGCCAGCTGGGTTTTCACCCGGCCGCGGTTACTGACCCGAACCGTTTGAGAAATGAGCCCATCCCTTAGCAGCTGGGCTAACACGCCCGCCTGCTTGGGCGTGTAGTCATCCCAGTCAAAGACCCGGCTATCCTCACTGCCGAAATACTGCTGGCGGAGTTCATCGGATAGACCGCTTTCAGGCTGGAGCACCCGTTGATAGTCGGCCTTTAAGGCATTAGGCAACATGGCTAGCAGAACCGTGATGCGGAAGGCAAAGATATCCTTTGCCAGTTCCTTTGATAGTTCTAAGAGTTCGGCATCCAAGACCGGTGTTAAATCTAGGCAGGCCTGGACTGATTTTAGTTGATCAGAAGTCAGGTCACTATCTGGACTAAGGCCAACCACAAAGCCCATAACCTGACGGTGACCAAAGGGCACCTCAACCCGAACACCGGGCACCACTAAATCTTTAAGATCGGCCGGAATTTGATAGGTATAAGGTTGGTTAGTTTGTTGCGTGGGAACGTCCACGATAACCTGTGCAAACTGGTCCTGATTCATCCGCAAGTGTGCCTCTGTGCTGCTTAAAAAGTTCTTTCTTAAATATGTTTCAAATTGATGCCAATGTGAGTTTGAATGGCATCCAAGGCCTGCATGTAGCGGGCGTAGTAACCACCAGTGTCATCACCTTCACCAACTCGGTCTAAAATCACCATTTTCTTATCGAAGCCGTAGTACTGAATTGTCTTCAACAATTCCTGGTGAAAGGCCAGTCGGACGTTAAAATCATTGTTTTTAATGTGGCGGTTACCCTGGTTTAAATACGGTGCGGTTGGCGGAATTACCAAAATGAGGTCAATTTCTTCTTCGCCAATCGTATTATCATACAGGGCCTTTAACTGATCGTTATCTTCTGGACTTAGCCACATCTTCGTGTAGGCCTGGGTCACCATGGCATCCGTATCAAAAATCGTTAGGCCGTTATTGGCTGGCGAGTTAATTTCACGTGAGTTAGCGTCGTACTGACCCTGGATAATCCGCATATAATCCTTTAACACCAGCTCATCGTCGCTAACATTGGACTGCTCCTGGTACTGGCGGGAGTATTCCTCTGAGAAAGGCGAGTTACTCGTCCGGGCCAGCCGGCGAACTAGGGTTGACTTACCAGTTCCTGGGGCCCCCATGACCGTTACCTTGCGGGCAAAGTGGCGCCGAAAGACACGGTTGATATAGTCCCAATTTTCCAGCGGATCCTTGCGGATAGCCGTCGCTGAAACCTTTAAAATCGTCCGGTCCATCAGGCTAACTCGGAACTGCCCGTTATCTGGTAAGAGCCTTTCTAGGTGTTCCTTGTAATCCTCTTCCCCAGTATAAAGCGTAATCTGAGCATTAGGATTGACAATGTTACGACGAACGGTAGCAATCAGACGGTCAGTCCACTCCCGCCAACCAGTGGGCATCGGTGGAATATCATCTTCATTGATATAGTCGACCTTAATGCTAGATTCATCGTTAAAGGCCTCGCGCAGGTAACGGAAACGCTTTTCAACTGGTAGGCCAATCTGATCACCACGGTCGCCATGGTAGCCCGAGGTAATCACCACCACGCCGTCATTTAGGGCGGCTGCCTTGTAAATTTCAGCCTGGTGCCCAACGTGCATCGGTGCTAGGGTCCCAAAAAAGACCCCGATTTTATTCCCGACTAAGTTTTCCTTTGCCAGATTTCCAGTTTCCATAACTTACCTAACCAATCATTTCAATTCGTAGCATGCTAAAAATTAAGTCTATTATAACAGAGCCCAACCCCCGACCAAACGGCAGCAAAAAACCCGGCCTTGGCCGGGTTTAAGATTGGCTTACTTGTTGAAAAGGGTCAGGTACTTACCGTACCCTTCCTTTTCCATGTCGGCCTTCGGCACAAAACGCAAACTAGCCGAGTTGATGCAGTAACGCAGGCCACCCTCATCACGGGGTCCGTCGTTAAAGACGTGGCCCAAATGAGAGCCGGCGTCCTTAGAACGCACCTCAGTCCGAGTCATACCAAAGGAATGGTCAGTGTTTTCAACGATATCGTGGTCGTCAATTGGCCGGGTAAAAGATGGCCAACCACAACCCGCGTCGTATTTGTCCGTAGAGCTAAATAGCGGCTCACCGGAAACAACATCGACAAAGATACCGTCATCCCACCACTGGTCGTACTTACCCGTGAAGGGGCGTTCAGTCGCCGCATTCTGGGTAACATCGTACTGCTCTGGCGTTAAACGTGCCTTTAAATCGCTGTCTGAATACTTGGTCATTGCTTGTCCTTCCAATATTTATCCTGGTAACGCTGACGAGGCACCATCATCATGGCTTCCCGCAGCGGATCCTTCTTATAGAAGTCCTGGTGATACTCTTCGGCCTCGTAGAAAGGCTTAGCATCTTCAATCTTAGTGACAATTGGTTCGTCGAAACGGCCGGACTCCTCCAGTTCCCGCTTTGACTCCTCAGCAACCTTACGCTGCTCAGGGCTATTAACAAAGATTACGGGACGGTAGCTATCCCCCCGGTCCTGGAATTGGCCAGTGGCATCGGTTGGGTCAGCGACCTGCCAGTACAAGTCAACTAGCTCTTTGTATGAAATCTTGTCGGGGTCAAACCAAATCTTAACCGCTTCAGTGTGGCCAGTGGTATGGCTGCAAACTTGTTCGTAAGTTGGGTTAGGAACATGGCCACCAGTGTAGCCTGACCGCACCTTAATAATACCGGGTAGACTGTCAAAGGGCTCTACCATGCACCAGAAACACCCTCCGGCAAAAATTGCTGTATCTTCTGACATGTAACTACCTCCTGGTATTATTGTATACTTTTTAAAGTTTTAGTCAATGGTATAGTTTTTATTTTTCAACTAATCCGTTCTTCAATCCAATGCCAGACAGTATCCTTACCTTCCTTAGTCACGGAAGAAAAGAAGCAAAAATCACTTTTATCGCCGTCAAACTCGAGTGTCGACTTAATCAAAGACTCGGCCTTATTTTGTTTACCCCGTGGGATTTTATCCACCTTGGTCGCAACAACCAAAATTGGTATATCATAATATTTTAACCAAGCATGCATCATCACGTCTTCTTGACTAGGCGCATGCCGGGCATCTACCAGAGTAATCACCCCACGCAGCTGTTGCCGGCTGGTGATATAGGTTTCAATCATCTGACCGAAGGCTTCTCGCTTCTTCTTGGAAACCTTGGCATAGCCATAGCCAGGCACGTCGACAAAGTAGAGCTCGTCTTCGACATCATAAAAATTCAAGGTCTGGGTCTTACCTGGTTGGGCCGAGGTCCGTGCATAATTTTTACGGTTAATCAGGGTGTTGGTCAGCGATGACTTACCCACGTTTGAACGGCCAACCAGGGCAATTTCTGGCTTACCGTCGGTCGGATACTGGCTGGGACTAACCGCACTCATTACCAGGTCAACATGATGTACTTCCATCGTTTACTCCGTTTTCAACACAAGTTTAGGATCCTTGCCTGCGGTGACACTATCCTTAGTAACCACCACCTTAGCCACGTCATCCCGACTTGGAATATCAAACATAATGTTTTTCATGACGTTTTCAATGATGGAACGCAGTCCCCGGGCACCAGTGTGGCGCTTAATAGCCAACTCAGCCATCGCTTCCAGGGCATCGGGCTGGAACTCCAGTTCAACGTTATCTAAGCCCAGCAATGCCTGATACTGCTTAACCAAGGCGTTTTTGGGTTGGGTCAGAATGTGGGTCAGGTCAGCCACCGTCAGCTCATCAAGCACGGTGATAATTGGCAGACGACCAATAAATTCCGGAATCAGACCAAACTTAGTCAAATCCTCAGGCTCAACCTGCTTCAAAATGGCATCTTCTTCAGCAGCCGAGTTAGCCTTCTCAGACTGGTTTTCAGATCCAAAACCAATCACCCGGGCACCCAGGCGTTCCTTAATAATCGTATCCAGACCAGCGAAGGCCCCACCAACGATAAAGAGAATGTTGGTCGTATCCACCTGGATGAGTTCCTGCTGGGGATGCTTACGACCACCCTGAGGTGGCACACTGGCAACCGTACCCTCTAACATCTTCAAAAGGGCCTGCTGGACCCCCTCACCCGAAACATCACGGGTGATCGAAACGTTTTCTGATTTTTTGGCAATCTTATCGATTTCATCGACGTAGATAATCCCCTGCTGGGCCCGTTCCACGTCAAAGTCAGCGGCCTGCAAGAGCTTAAGCAGGATGTTTTCCACATCCTCACCGACATAACCGGCTTCGGTCAGGGTCGTAGCATCCGCAATGGCAAAAGGTACGTCCAAAATCCGGGCCAGACTCTGGGCCAGGTAGGTCTTTCCCGAACCAGTTGGTCCCAGCAAGGCAATGTTGGACTTTTGCAGTTCGACATCGGTGGTCTTTAAGTTGTTTTCGTTGACCCGCTTATAGTGGTTATAGACCGCTACCGACAGGGTCTTTTTCGCATCATCTTGGCCAATGACATAGTCATCAAGCTCGGCCATAATTTGATGTGGCGTTGGTAATTCTAAAACGTCGTGGTGCTTATCTTCGGCGATTTCTTCTTGGATAATATGTTCGGCAAGGTCGATACATTCATTACAAATGTATAGGCCGTTAGGACCGGCCACCAGTTTTTTAACTTCACTGGCTGGCTTACCACAGAAGCTGCACTGAACTTCAGGGGTATAATTTGATTCTTGCACCATGCTATCTTCCTTTTTAAAAATTTTAATGCTTATTATTTTACCAGCTTATCAAGCAAACCACTAGCACCCGGACTGGAAATGGCTGGGTAAATTAAAAAGCCCATTACGGGCTTTTTAATGATTTACTTGCTAGCAACTGGCTTAGCAGCATCAACAATCTGTTTAACCACTTCACGCATGGCAATGTCATGCTTTAGCAAAGTGTCAGAAAGGGCGGCCCGAACTTGGGCTTCGTCGATGTTGTACTGCTTGGCTAGGTCAGTTACCTCAGCGTTGACAGCGGCTTCATCGGGATCGATGCCCTCTTTTTTAATGATGGCATCCAAAACCAAACCGGTCTTGACCCGCTTGTCAGCACCTTCCATGAACTGCTGGCTCAAGCCTTCCTTGGTCTGACCAGAAATCTTAAAGAACATTTCTGGAGAGATACCTTGTTGCTGCAACTGGCTCAGGTACTGGTTGGTCTGACTCTCAACGTCTTCTTGAATCATGGCTTCAGGAATCTCACCACCTTCAACCGTCGCGTTGTCAACTGCCTTGCCGATGGCTGCATCTTCAAAGGCATTCTGAGCTTCCTGCTTCTTCTGGTCTTCCAGGCGCTTTTGAATCTTTTGCTTCAATTCATCTAAGGTATCAACGTCTTCGTCCACATCCTTGGCAAATTCATCATCCAAGTCAGGCAGGGTCTTACGCTTAACCTCGTGGATAGTGACTTCAAAGAGAGCTTCCTTACCAGCCAATTCCTTAGCCTGGTAATCTTCAGGGAAGGTCACGTGTACGTCAACTTCCTGGTTGGCGGAGTGACCAATCAACTGGTCTTCAAAGCCTGGAATGAACTGACCAGATCCCAGTTCAAGTGAGAAGTCCTTACCCTGGCCACCGTCAAAGTGGTCACCATCAATTGAACCATCGAAGTCGATGACAACCGTGTCACCTTTTTCGGCCTTGGTACCTTCATCTTGCAGTACCAATTCGGCCTGGTTCTCCTGCAAACGCTTCAACTCAGCGTCCAAATCTTCCTTTTCAACCTTGTCGTCCTGGGCTGGCACTTCAACACCGAGGTACTCACCCAACTTAATCTCAGGCGCAACGTCAACTTCGGCCTTTAACTGCCAGTCCTGACCCTTTTCCATTGAAATTGGGGCGATGCTAGGACGGCCAACCACGTTAATACCAGCTTCCAAAACCGCTGCTTCATAGGCGCCTGGCAGCGTCAAATCCATGACATCCTGGTAAAGGGCCTCTTCACCAAACTTCTGTAAGAAGAGATTGAAAGGTACCTTGCCCTTACGGAACCCAGGAACTGCAATCTTGTCCTTGTTCCGTTCAAAGGCCGTCTTGAGCCCCTTTTGAATGTCAGCTTGTGCGATTGAAAACTCTAACGTACCCTGATTCTTACCATCACTGGCCGGTGTCCATTTAGACATGTATATTCCTCCAAGTTATGTGTTCTATATAATTTTAGACTAAGTGCGGACCTAGAACAACCTTTGACACTGATTTGGTATGGACTGGGCACACTTACCCATTATTTACTTAATCTAGGTTGGTAATCTCGGCGATTGCCTGGGCATAAATGCTAATTGACTGGAACAAATCGCTGAGCAATGAAAACTCGTTGACCTGGTGCATGGAATCAGGCGAATCTGGGAACAGGGCCCCAAAAGCTACGCCCCGCTTCATCAGCCGACCGTAGGTACCACCACCAATCACTTGATCGTAGGCGGGTAGACCAGTCTGTTCGTGGTAAACATTTAACAGGGTCTTAACCAAGGGGTCACTAGGCGCTACGTAGTGCGGTGCCTGGGCATGACCGCCAATCGTTGGCGTTACCTGCCACTCAAAGAGGTGCTTAGCTAAGGCCTGACGAATCGTTTCCGGCTCAATGCCCTTTGGGTAGCGGAAGTTGAAGTTCAAAAAGGCATCGTGGTGGGCAATAAACTTCTGAATACCCACGTTCATGGTCAAAGGACCCATGACTTCATCTTCAAAGGCAATCCCAAACTTAGCCCCATTAGTGTCATCGTGGGCTGGGCCACCGAGATAACGCAGGAACTCAGCGGCCGTGCCACCAAAGGCAAACTGGGACAGGAACTGGGCCAGGTAAGTCCCAGCATTTAAGCCGGTCTCAGGCATCGCCCCGTGGACCTGCTTACCGTAAAGGGTCAGCTTAACCGCATTACCATCAACCTCGGTTTCACCCTTTAGTTCTGGGTGGTCAGCCAGGTAGGCATCAAAGAGCGGCACCAACTCATTAGAATCATGGAGCTGAACCGTAGCCCGCGCAACGCCGGGCACCATGTTCGTGCGGACGCCAGCACCAAAGTATTCCAGGGTATAGCGACCTTGGTTAGTAGCCGGCCCCTTGATTTCAACTTGAACGTTACCCTTTTCACCGTTGATGATTGGATATTCGGCATCAGGTGAGAAGCCATAGGCTGGTGCTGGTTCAACTTCGAAGTAGCGGGTCATACCAGTCCAGTCGTTTTCCTCATCAGTTCCAAAAATCAACCGGACGCGCCGCTTCAAGGGAATGTCCAAATCGCGAATAATCTTAAAGGCATAATAAGCCGCCAAGCCTGGTCCCTTGTCATCGGAAGCGCCACGGCCAATAATGCGGTCATCAGTCACCACCGCCTGGAAGGGGTCAGTATCCCAGCCTTCACCAGCTGGCATCACGTCCAAATGGGAAAGAATGGCCACGTACTCGTCCGCATCCTCTGGTCCCATTTCGATGTAACCAACAATGTTGTCGATATTTTTGGTTTTGAAGCCATCCCGTTTAGCGATGGCTAACATGGTATCTAGGGCCTCCTTAGGCCCTGGTCCCAATGGGGCCTCTTTGGTCGCCTGTTTGTCGTCGCGGACTGACGGTACCGCAATTAAAGTCTTTAAGTCATCCAAATACGCTGTCTCGCGTTCCTGTGCCTCGTGCTTCCAATCAACCATGTCCAAATCCCCACGCAGCCAGACGTTTAGCCGACCGCGTTTACCTTTCATTAAGACTTAATACTTGCTATTAATTATACAACATCCCCACTATCAGTTAAAATAGCTGCAAAGGAGACTAGCATGCAAATTTTAACGGATTCGATTTTAAAAGAGGTCATCGTGCCCCGTCAAAGTGACACCCACAAGGGCAATTATGGTAAGGTGCTGATTATTGGTGGTACCGACCAGCTGGGTGGGGCGACCCTGATGAACAGCCTGGCCGCGGTTAACAGCGGGGCTGGCTTGGTCAGTGTGGCCACTGACCCAGTTAACTTCACCGCCGTCCACAGTCGCCTACCAGAAGCGATGGTGATCGATTTCCACCAGGACTTAACCAAGTACATTCAATCGGTCAACGTGGTCCTGATTGGTTCCGGTTTGGGCAATGCCTACGACATTTTGGAAAAAACCCTGCCGGCCATTCAGGCCAATCAAACCTTAATTATTGATGGTTCGGCCCTGACCATGCTGTCAGAACGTCCTCTGCCCCTGCCAGATGCTCAACTAATTTTCACGCCTCATCAAATGGAATGGCAGCGCTTTGGCCAGGTCAAAATCGCTGACCAGGTCGACGTTGACAATAACTGGGCCGCCCTTAAAAAAATTGACCCAGAGGCGATTTTGGTACTCAAGAGTAATCACACGCAAATTTATTGGGATAATGAGGTTTACCAGCTTTCAGTTGGCGGTCCATACCAGGCCACTGGTGGTATGGGGGATACCTTAGCCGGCATGGTGGCCGGCTTTACCGCCCAGTTCCATCCCCAGGGTCCAGCGGTTCTGGCAGCGACCTACGCCCACTCCGCCATTGCCCAGGAGCTGGCCCAGAAACGTTATGTCACCCTGCCAACCCTAATTAGTGCCTCCCTACCCGAGTTCATGTACCGCTATGCCGGCCAGTGATTGTGTTACACTATGTGAAAAAAGTGTAGAAGAGGTCCTATTTTGAAATTTGTATCCTGGAACATCGATTCGATTAATGCGGCCGTTCAAAACAGCAGTGACCGCGGTAAAATGTCATGGCAAACCCTGGAAAAGATTGCGGCAGCGGATGTTGAAATCGTAGCTATACAAGAAACCAAGTTACGTGAGACCGGCTTAACTGGTCCCCAGCAAACCGCCCTCGACAAGCTTTTCCCGGGCTATTTTACTTACACAACTTCTAGCAGTGCCCGGCCTAGCTACGCCGGTACCTTAATGCTTGCCAAGCACGAGCCCATCAGCGTGGACTACCCTAAGATTGGGGCCCCCGACGACATGGACTTAGAAGGCCGGATTATTACCCTAGAATACCCGGATTACTATGTCTCAACGGTCTACACGCCTAATTCTGGTAGTAACCTTGACCGCCTAGCCTACCGTGGTCAGTGGGATGATGCCTACCGGGCCTACATCAACCAGCTGAATGAAAAGAAGCCAGTTATCTTTAGTGGTGATATGAACGTGGCCCATGAGCCAATTGATTTGAAGCACCCCGAAAGCAACCATCACAATGCTGGTTTTACTGATCAAGAACGTGAAAAGTTCACCGACCTGCTAGCTGCCGGCTATGTTGATACCCTCCGGCACCAGCACCCCGAAACGCCGGGCATTTATACCTGGTGGGCCCAGCGGTCAAAAACCAGTAAGATTAACAACTCTGGGTGGCGGATTGACTACTACCTGGTCAGCCAGTCCTTGGAGGACAAGGTGGTTGATACCAGCGTCGTGGACACTGGTGAACGCCGGGATCATGCCCCTCTTCAACTAGAAATTAACCTATAAAAAAGCCCCTGAGGGGCTTTTTTATTTATAACGGACAAAGGGTTTAATGGCTTGATCACCAAACTGCTGGTCCTGATAAATTAAAATCTCAGCCGCCGCCACCGCATCGTCTAAGGCGTTGTGGTGGTGCTCCAGGTCAATATCGAGTTCATCAGCGACCGTGTTTAACTTGTGGTTAGGAAACTCCGGGAAAAAATGCCGGCTGGTTTGGACCGTGTCAATCAGTTGGTAATGGGGTTCTTCCATCCCATAATAACTCAGCGTGGCCTTTAAAACCCCGCTATCAAACTGGGCATTGTGGGCTACCACCAACTGGTTTTCCGTGAAAAGTGGCGAAATTTTAGGCCAAATCTCCGAAAATTTAGGGGCTTGGGCCACTGTTTTAGCCGTTAGTCCATGAATCTGGGTGTTACTCCGGCTAAAATAAGTTTCCGGCTTAATGAGGGTGTAGAGTTGGTCAACTATCTGATTATCCCGGACGACTGCCAGCGCCAGTGAAGCTGCTGAATGCCGTTCATGGTTGGCCGTTTCAAAATCTATGGCAACAAAGTTCATCGTAATGCTAACTCCATCCGTATCAAATTCTGCCCTTCCCGGTTCACCCGAGCGGCCACTGGTCGAAAGCCGTACTTTTGGTAGATATGGCGGGCCACCGCATTATCG
The DNA here is from genome assembly GCA_029392055.1 of Leuconostocaceae bacterium ESL0723. GTDB lineage: Bacteria > Bacillota > Bacilli > Lactobacillales > Lactobacillaceae > ESL0723. The sequence continues at coordinate 1,019,726 of CP113928.1, forward strand.
GCAACCACCTCCAACCACACCAAAGATAAGTCCTGCTCCTGCGCCCAGGCGAGGGCGTGTTCCAAAAGGGCTTGGCCATATCCCTGCCCCTGATAGGCCCGCAAAACCGCCAGACCGACTTCGCGGTTAGCAATGGAAGCCAGGCCAATCGCCTGGTCAGCCTGCTGGACATCGCGGTGTAAAAGCCAGGTCTGGGCAGGGCCTTCGGGTTCACTGGCGACCTCTTCTTCCTCAGCCACGGTGAACTGGTCACTCTCCTGCCACAGCTGGGCTAGTAGTTCCTGAGCCTGGCTGGCCTGCTGCAAGTCTAAGGGTGCAATCCAAACTGAATCCTGACTGTTCATAGGGCCGCCTCAAGGGTTGCCGCCGAGCCGTGCCCAGTCACTTCGATTTGTCGAAAATCGTCACCGCCACTATCTTGGCGTTGAAAGTCAATGGCTAGGTAATCCTGGGGCAGCAGGTCGGCCATGTACTGGGGCCATTCAATCAGGGTCACGCCGTCAGTACCAATGTAATCCTCAAAACCCTGGTCTTCCGCGCCGGTGTCAGCCAAACGGTAGGCATCAAAATGGTAAATCGGAAAGGCATCACCCTGGTAAATATTTAAGATATTAAAGGTTGGACTTTTAATCCGGCCCTTAACACCGAGAGCCTTGGCAAAACCCTGGGTGAAGGTGGTCTTGCCGGCTCCCAAGTCGCCACGTAAGGTGATGATCAAACCCGGTTTAGCCAGGTGAGCGACCTTTTGAGCCAGCTCCTGGGTTGCCGCCGGGCTTCGTGTGGTAAATGTTTTCATAAGGATATTGTACACCCTCGACCAGCAGCTTTTGACACGGTTTGGCAAAGTTGTACTATAATTGTTTTATTCAGTACCGGCCTAATTAAGCCGGTGAAATAAAGGAGCCATAATGACAAAAGACACACTCTACCAAGAAGGCACCATGCAGATGCTTTCCGAAAAACTTTTGGAAGGAACCCTTTCACTTAAGGATTTAATGCAGCATGGTAACTATGGTATCGGGACAGGACCAGGGATTGCTGGGGAGTTAATTATTTTAGATGGCAAGGCTTACCACATCTTGGGTTCGGGTCGCATCGAAGAACCACCTACCACCTTTTCAGTGCCCTTTGCTAATGCCCACGAGGGTGACTTTAAGAAATTTGGCGACTACCAAGCCATTAACCTCCACGAGGCCCTCGATGACATCTGCGAAAAAATGAACGGGAACAACCAGTTCTTCGCCGTTCTAATTAAGGGTAAGTTCAGTAACATCCACACCCGGTCAGCCGATGGGGCCAACAAGCCCTACCCTAGCCTGACCAAGATTGCCGAAGGGCAGCACGAGTTCTTCGCCCAAAACATCGACGGTCAACTGCTGAGCTACCACGCACCCAAGGTCTTCCAAGGCGTGACTGTAGAAGGCTTTCACAGCCACTTCCTGGCCGATGATCTTTCCATCGGTGGCCATGTCTTAGGCGGCCGTCTTGGTGACGTTGAGGTTTATATCCAACCAATTTCTAACTTTGTTGAACACCTACCTATCAACAACCAGACTTACCTGGATGCGGATTTAAATGACCTTAGTAATTTGGATGCTGATATCAAAGCCGCTGAAGAACAACGCAAATAAAAAAGACGCTTCGGCGTCTTTTTTTATTTATAAACATACATGGCATCACCGAAACTAAAGAAACGGTATTCCTGGTCAACGGCGTGCTGGTAAGCCTGTAAAATATTTTCCCGGCCCGTAAAGGCCGCCACTAGCATGACTAGGGTTGACTTGGGTAGGTGGAAGTTGGTAATGAAAGCATCCACAACTTGCCAGTGGTAACCGGGCTTGATAAAGATATCGGTCCAACCCGAATCAGCCTGGAGGTCGCCATCAAACTTAGTCCCAATGGTTTCCAGGGTGCGAATAGTGGTTGTCCCGGTGGCCACAATCCGACCACCGGCCTTACGCACCGCGTTTAAAGTGTCAGCAGCCCGCTGGTCTAACTGGTAGAACTCGGAATGCATCTTGTGGTCGTCGATGTTTTCTTCTTCCACCGGACGGAAGGTCCCAAGGCCCACATGGAGGGTGAGTTCGACGGTTTTAACCCCCTTTTGGCGAACTTTATCCAACAATTCTGGCGTCCAGTGCAGGCCAGCAGTTGGGGCAGCCGCCGAACCTTCGACCTTAGAATAAACGGTCTGATAGCGCTCCTGGTCTGGTAACTTTTCTTTGATATAAGGTGGCAGCGGCATTTCGCCTAATTGGTCGAGCAGCTCCATGAAAATTCCCTGGTAGTGGAGTTCCAGGTAGCGACCACCGTGCTCCAACTCACCCACGACGGTCGCGGTCATGACTGGGTTGTCCGGGTCGGTACCAAATACAATCGTCGATCCCACCGGCGATTTCTTAGCCGGCTTGACCAGGGTTTCCCAAACATCACCGTGGTCCTGACGGAGCAAAAGCACCTCAGCGTGACCACCAGTAGTTGGCCGAACCCCGTGCAGGCGGGCGGGCAGGACCCGTGAATTATTCATGACCAAGGCGTCCCCAGGATTTAAGTAATCTAAAATGTCATAAAAATGACGGTCCTGGTAGGCACCAGTTTTGGCATTTAAGACCAGGAGGCGGGAAGCATCCCGCTGCTTTAGGGGTGTCTGCGCAATTAGGCGCTCGGGCAGGTCATAATCAAAATCAGCTAGTTGATAATGTTTTTCTTCAGTCATCCTCGTAAACTTTCATGTCACTTACTGCTCATCTGGTACCGGCCGGCCCAAGTGACGGTAGGCCGCTGGTGTGACCATCCGGCCCCGGGGGGTCCGCTGCAAGAAACCAACCTGCAAGAGATAGGGCTCGACCATCGATTCCAGGGTATCGGCTTCCTCACCGATATTGGCCGCTAGGGTATTTAACCCGACTGGCCCGCCGTGATAGTAGTCCATCATCGTCGTCAACAGCTTGTGGTCAATTTCATCTAAGCCCTGCTCGTCAACCCGTAGCTTATCTAAGGCCTGATTCACAATTTCCGTGTCAATGGCTTCCTTACCAGCGACCTGGGCGAAGTCACGCACCCGCTTTAAGAGACGGTTAGCAATTCGGGGTGTCCCCCGCGAACGCGAAGCAATGTCGTGGGCCCCAGTCTCAGTAATTGGCGCCTCAAAAATATCCGCGGTACGCTGGACAATTTCCTGGAGCTCTTCAGGCTTGTAGTAGGCCAGTGAATTGATAATCCCGAACCGATCCCGCAGGGGCTTGGAAAGCATCCCTGGTCGGGTCGTGGCCCCAATCAAGGTAAAGGGTGGCAGAGGAAAGTGCACCGCCCGGGCCGTGGGCCCCTGGCCAACCATGATATCAACGAAGTAGTCCTCCATGGCGGAGTACAAGATTTCTTCGATATTGGTTGGCAGGCGGTGAATTTCATCAATGAAGAGAACATCGCCCGGTTCCAACTCATTTAAAACGGCGACTAAGTCACCGGTCTTTTCAATGGCAGGACCCGAAGTGGTCTTGATATTGACCCCCATCTCATTGGCCACAATCATGGCCAGGGTCGTTTTCCCTAGACCGGGTGGGCCAAAGAGCAGGGTGTGATCCAAGGCCTCCTCGCGCTGCTTAGCCGCCGCAATGTAGACACCCAACTCCTCTTTAAGGGCGGTTTGACCAATGTATTCTTTTAGATACTGGGGACGCAGGGATAGCTCAGTCGCCTGGTCAGCAGCGTTCGCATCGGCATGGCGTAAGATATCGTCAGTCTCGTTATGATCTTCGTACCAAGAATTAAATTGTGGCTCAGAATCAGTCATAATTTCCTTTTGAAAGCAGGATTTAAACCTACAGAGGACGGTTAACCTTGACCGTCAAACTAGGGACAGGCTCTTGCTGCCGGTTATAGAAGGTTACCACAAAGTGCTGGTCATCAGCAGTCAAAACGGCATAGGTACCACCCAAATCAGCATGGGGTCCCTTGGGCAGCCGGATTGAACCCGGGTTAATGAAGAGCTTGTGGTCATAAACCTCAGCCCCTTCCAAGTGGGTGTGGCCAAACAAAACCACTTCTGCCCCGGCTTCGTTGGCCGCCTGGTTCATTTCACTAAGGTTAGCCCACTGACCGGGCACAGTGGCGTCAAACAGGTGGCCGTGGGTTTGGAAGAAGGTAATCCCATCAATGGTTGTGGCCCGTGCATCGACAAAATCAGGGTCATCATCCATGTTACCAATCACCGTGGAAACACCGTCAAAGACCGGGTCATTGGCCGCCAGTTCAGAATCACCGTTATAGAACATTCCACACACCTTGCCGGACCACTTTTGAATGATTTGTTCTAAAATCTTCCGGTCGCCATGAATATCAGAAACAATTAAAAATTGATGCATTATTCTCCTCCTTTAAGCCAATCCGGCAACTCCTGGGCCAGTTGCTGTAAGGCCAGCCCGCGGTGACTAACCTGGTTTTTTTGACTGGCTGTCAGTTGGGCAAAGGTCTTGCCATAGGCCGGGACATAAAAAATCGGGTCATAACCAAAGCCCTGGTCCCCAACCGGCGCGGTCGTGATTTCACCAGCGACGACCCCCTGGGTAACCAAGGACTGCCGTCCAGGGCCAACCAGCACAATAACAGTGGTGAAATTAGCGCCCCGGTCCTTAGTAGGTACGCCGGCCATCTTGGCCAACACCTTCTTAACATTAGCCGCATCATCGTGGTCACCAGCATAGCGGGCCGAGTAAACGCCGGGTTCGCCGTTTAAGGCCTGCACCGATAGTCCTGAATCATCAGCCAGGACAAAGTCATCGGGATAGAGCCGGGCAATCGCCGTCGCCTTTTTCTCGGCATTACTAGTGAAGGTTTGGCCATCCTCGACCACTGGGGGCACATCAGCCAGGTCAGCAATCGAGACCGCCTTTAGCTCCGGTGCAATCGGACCAATAATAGCCTCGATTTCTTTAATTTTATTAGGATTGTGGCTGGCAATAATTAAGCGGGGCATGTGGCCCTCCTTTATACCTGGGTTTGACTCAAATCAAGGTGTTCAATTTTACGTCCTGGCTGTTGACCCAACCATTCCTGGGCGATGGTTTCAAAGGCCGCTAGGTCACCAGTGGTAAACAACCGACTGGCTCCAACCTTCTGAGACTGGTTTGCTAAGCCATGCTCAGCCAGGTATTGCTTGAGGAACTGGGCGGTCGCCTTACCAGCGTCAATTAGGGCCACCGATGGTCCTACTGCTGCTTGAATCAAATCGGCCATCAAGGGAAAGTGGGTACAACCTAAAATCAGGGTATCCACCGCTGCATCCTTCAAAGGCGCCAGATGTTGATCCACCGCCGCCTGTAAGCTGCTATCTTCAAAACGGTCGGCTTCCACCCACTTCACAAAGTCGGGCTCGGCCTGGGCCAAGACTGTGGCCTGGGGCGCCAAATCAGCCAGCTCTTCCTGGTAGCGCTTAGAATCAACAGTCCCCTTGGTGGCAATTAGACCAATCTTCCCTGCTGGGCTGGCCTTGGCTGCCGCCTGAGCCCCGGCATCAATCACCCCAATGACAGGAATAGATAGGCGTTCTTGCAAGGTGGGCAAGGCCCGGGCAGTAGCCGTGTTACAGGCGATGACCAGTAACTTGATATTAAATTGGTTGACCAAAAAATCGGCAATTTCGTTACTATATTGCACAATTTCAGCAGCGCTACGCGGACCATAAGGCATGCGGGCCGTGTCACCTACATAGATGAACTGTTCATGTGGCAAAAGTTGCTCAGCGGCCTTTAAGACGGTTAAACCACCCACCCCTGAATCAAACATGCCAATTGCTTGGTTATTCTTCATAGTATTAATTATGAACAGATGGGGTCAGAATGCAAGCACTGCACCCCCAAAGCAAGTCCTTTTGTTATAATAAGAATTTGAAAGGATAAATGCCCATGAACAACCAAAGTTACCGCCAAATGCTAAAGGAAAATCAGGACGTCAACACCTTTGCCGTCACCCTGCTGCGGGACGCCCTCTTAAGCAACCTGCTGCAAAGTGATTACGACAGTATCACCTACTGGGCCGGCAAGGAACTCGCCCGACAGTTTCCCTTAGAAACATTGGATGACATCAAGACTTTCTTCTACGCTGCCGGCTTAGGTGAAATTCTTTTGTCCGCTCAGAGCAGCACGAAGCAAACTTGGCGGCTTAGCGGCGTGATTGTTGATCAGCGGCTCAAAATCAACCCAGACCAACGGGCCGATTTCAGTCTAGAAGCTGGCTTCTTAGCCCAGCAACTTGAAAGCCAAACGGGTACCATTGCCGAAGCTAGTTACCACTACGCTGGCCGCAACAAAGGCATTACCATCGTGGTGGTTACCGACCTCAATCAAAAGGTTGACCGGGCTAACCCTTCTCAGCAGGTGGCCCTGCGCGATAACTTCTTACAACAAGCCCAGGATAATTCAGCCGGATCTGAGACGGCGACCCCTCAACCAACCGCTAGTCAGGATAGTACCCCGGCTCCTGCCAAGGATTCACCAGCTAAGAGCCAGACGACTACTGAGGCTTCACATCCAATCCAGTCAGAGGCCAAGGCCCTTGCGTCTGACAATCCTTCTGAGGCTGCCCAGCAAAGTCAATCCCAATCGGTGTCCAACAGTCAGAGCGCTGCCCAAGAGGCACCTGACCAGGCCAGCACAATCTTGGCCAGCTTTAACCAAAGCGCTAAGGAGCGTCAGTCCACGACCGAAACCAGTGAGTCAGCCCAGAGTGAAGCTGATTACACGGCTGATCCGGAGCAATCCATCACCGATTCGCTGTTAGCCTTTAACTTTGGCAGCGAGGCCCAGCCCAAGCATAATTCAGATCAAGACAAATAATAAAAAAGCACCTTCAGGTGCTTTTTTATTATCGTTTCTTTTGGGTGTTGCGACGGGCTTCTCGCTGTGCAATCCGGTTATTCTTTTGGCGTTCACGTTTCAAGGCATTCTTGATTTGCCGCTTGTAACCCGGTTTGACCACCTTTTTCTTTTTCTTAACCATGCCAATCATGTTGGGCTCAAGGCGGTTGGTCGTAGCCACCCGCTGGTGGCGGGCATGACGCCCCTTAACCGGCACCAACTGACCCTGTTGAATCTTCATTGGCTTAAATTCAACACCCATTTGTTCAATCTGATTAATCTGGGCTTCTTCGTCCGGTCCGTATAAGGTAATGGCGGTACCACTCATGCCGTTCCGGCCAGTCCGACCGACTCGGTGAACGAAGAATTCTTCATCGCGGGGCACACCATCGTTAATGACATGGGAAACCCCCTCAATATCAATTCCCCGGGCAGCCAGGTCAGTGGCGACCACGTACTGGTAGTCCAGATTCTGAATCGCCTTCATTACCCGGCGCCGCTCACGTGGCGGTACATCCCCGTGGATTTCAGCAACCTTGAATCCCTGGTCACGAAGGTAAGCTGCTAACTCCTTGGCCCGTTCCTTAGTATTGGTGAAAACTAAGGCCAGGTAAGGATTTAAAATTTTCAACAGGGATTGGATAACCCGGTCCTTGTCCTGGGACTTAGTGGCCAGGTCGATATTTTCAATCGTATCGGCAATCACCGCCGTGGTTGGAATCGTCTCAAAGCGGGGTTGGTGCAGGTACTTTTTTAGGAAGGGCTTTAACTTCTCAGGCATCGTCGCACTAAAGACCAAGGTCTGTAAATCCTTTGGCATCGCTGCAGCGACGTAGTCCACTTCATTTAAGAAGCCCATGTCCAGGGTCATATCCGCCTCATCGACGACCAAGGTACGAACGTCTTTCAGGCGCAGGGCCTGACTGGACACCAAGTCCTTAATCCGCCCCGGCGTACCAATCACGATTTGAGGCTGGCCCTTTTCTAGGTGGTGCAGCTGGCGCTGCTTATCGGTCCCACCAACTAGTTCAGCAATCGTGACATTTTCCAGCCCCATTTGATTCCGGAGCTGCTGTGCCGCCCGAGTGATTTGACTGGCCAACTCTCTTGATGGGGTCGTGATAACCACCTGGGTCTGATGAACATCTGGCACCAACTGATTAAAGATTGGAATCAAAAATGTATGGGTCTTACCGGAACCCGTTTGTGACTGACCAACGACATCCTGGCCACTCAAGATGGCCGGAATTAACTTGGCTTGCACCGGCGTTGGCTCAAAAAAGCCAATTCGACTTAGCGCCGTTATCACGGCTGGTTTTAATTGAAACTGGCTAAAGTGGTTGCTACGTTCAGGCATCCTGTCCGTCCTTATCCTGTGCTGCTTGAGCGGCTGCGTGGGCATTAATTTCCTGGTCAACGGCCTTAATAATCTGGTCGATTTCACCCTGGTCCTGGGCCCAGGCACCCGATGCCATCATATGACCCCCGCCGCCAAACTTTTCAGCGATTTGGTTGATGGGTACACTGCGGGAACGCAGGCGCACCCGGAAGTCCCCTTCATCCTGCTCTTCAAAAATTGCCCAGGCCTTGACCCGGTCAACCCGGGATGGCAGGGAAACAATGAAGGAAGTCCCGGCGTCACCCAAGTCAAACTGGTGAATCAGGGTCCGGGTTAACACGACATAGGCAAAGCCCGAGGGCAAAATGTTTAGGTGCTGCAGAACATAACCAGAGAACTTCGCTGCATTTTCCGAAATCGTGGTCATGTGCAGGTACAGCTCCTGGTAGTCAAAACCGTATTGAATCAAATCCGCGGCCACTCGGAAGACTTCTGAGTCCAGACCATAAAGGAAACGGCCAGTATCGCCGATAATCCCAATATAGAGGAAACGGGCAGCCTCGGCTGTCATCTTCAGTCCCTGGTCCTTAAGTTGCTGGTAGAACTCATAAATCATGACACTGGTAGCAGCCTGTTGGTCTTCGACCCACTGCCAATCACCATAGGGCTCATTATTAGGATGGTGGTCAATCTTCACTAGTTCCAGGGTGTTGGACCAACGTTGATCATCAATTCGGGGCGCATTGGCCGTATCACAAACAATCACCAGGGCATTGCGGTAAGCCGAATCTGGCACCTCGTCCATTAGGGGCTGGTCCTTACCGGCAATCCAGGCTAGTCCTGGAATCGTCTTACCAACCGCGTAAATCTTCTTCTCTGGGAAAGAGGCCTGCAAAATGGCTTTTAATCCTAGCTGGGAACCATAAGCATCCGGATCTGGCCGCTGGTGACGGTGAATAATAATCGTGTCGTATCGTTTAATTGTTGCGAGTATGTCTTCTTGAATCGTTGCCATAGTATTTCGTGTCCTTAATCTCTAGTCTCTATTATACAACAATGCTAGCGGGCTCATGGACCAGCCTAGTCAGCCTGGTCAAAGAGCGAAATATTCTGGTAGTGATTATCCTGGAGGTTACTGAAACTAATCCCCAACAGGCGGATTGAAAACTCCTCCTCAAAGGCATGATCAAAAATCTGCTGGGCAGCATTTTGCACCGCCTCAACATCCACGGGCCAGGCCCCTTCCTTCGTTAGGGATCGATTAATAGTACGGTACTGATCATCACGAATCTTAACATTTATAGTCCGGCCGCTTAGCTGCTTGTTTTGTAGCAGGGTGACTAGCTTAGTGGCCAACTTTTTAAATTCCTGGCTAATTTGTTGGCGCTGGCGCAGCGGATAATCGAAGGTTTCTTCCTTACCAACCGACTGCCGTTGGCGCTGCCACATGACCCGGCCAAAGTGGACGCCCCGAGCTTGCCAGTACAAGTGGTCCCCCATTTTACCAAAGTTCGCCCGCAAAGTCTCGATACTCAGCGCCCGAAGTTGGTAGCCATTTTCAATGTCCAGGGCCTTGAATTTCTCCTGGGAACGGGCCCCCACCCCACGAAAGTCAGCAATCTTCAAGTTGCCGATAAAGTCCAAAACATCCTCTGGATTAATCACGGTCACCCCGTTGGGTTTGTGGTTTTCAGAGCCCAGCTTTGCCAACAGTTTATTGTGAGAAACGCCAACCGAACAGGTCAGGCTGGTCTGGGCCATGACCTGGTGACGAATCTTAGCGGCAATGGCCGTCGACCGGTGGGGACTGTCGGTAACATCCAGGTAAGCCTCATCTAAGGCGACCCGTTCAATTTTTTTCGTATACTGCTTAAAAATAGCTTGAATTTGCTGGGACACAGCCCGGTACTTATCAAAATTGGGGCGCAAAAACACGGCGTCGGGGGCCAAACGTTTAGCCTGGGCAGCACTCATCGCTGAATGGACACCCAGCTTGCGGGCCGCGTAATTGGCAGTCGCCACCACGCCGTGGCCATGGGATTCCTGGGGGTCACGGCTAATGATCAGGGCCACCTTTTTCAAGTCGGGGTTATCCCGCATCTCAATTTGGGCGTAGAAGGCATCCAAGTCCACGTGGAGAATCCGTCGCTGATCATTGGTCTTTAAAAATTCAGCCATCTTTTCACCCCCAGTCATTTAATCCAGCTAAAATTTAACAAAAAAACTCCCACCAACGTGGGAGTTTTGCTTAAACGTCGCGACGACGTTCTTTAATACGGGCAGCCTTACCCTGCAATGAACGCAGGTAGTAAAGCTTGGCACGACGAACCTGACCCAGACGAGTCACTTCAATCTTGTCAACCCGTGGTGAGTGAAGTGGGAAAGTACGTTCCACCCCAACACCTGATGAAATCTTGCGGACAGTGTAAGTAGCCTGGATACCAGCGCCCTTACGCTTGATTACCACACCCTCAAACAACTGAACACGTTCGCGAGTACCTTCGACAATCCGTGCGTGAACCCGCACAGTGTCACCGGCGCGAAAGTCAGGAATGTCAGAGCGCAGTTGTCCTGCAGTTACTTTTTCTAAAAGACTATTTTGACGCATGTCATTCTCCTAATCGACAATCTTACACTCGTCCTTAGACTGTACGCACAGCGGATTATCGTTAATAATTGGTTAATCAAACCAAGTAACATCTTAACAAATATCGAGACCCCTGTCCACAATTTATTAAAATCAGTCTCAGATTACTGGATATGGTTAGCTAACTGATCCTTTAAAGCAGTTAGCTTGTCGTTGGCCTCCTGGGCTGACGAACCGACAACACCCAGGTACAACTTAATCTTAGGCTCAGTACCCGATGGCCGCAGCGCCACCCAAGAACCATCAGCCAACCAGTACTTCAACACATTGGCGGCTGGCAGGGCCAGTTGGCTTTTACCGCCATCCTGATCAATAGCCGTTTGGGCCTGGAAGTCCTGGCTAAGCACCACGGCTTCCCCACCCAACTCTTGCGGGTGATTATCACGGAAGCGCTGCATGATTGCAGCCATCTTTTGGTGGCCACTCTGACCTGGGAACTCGTAGCTCAGGGTTTTTTCAGCAAAGTAACCATACTGTTCGAAAAGCTCCTGCAATCCATCAGCGAAGGTCTGCCCCTGCTCCTTGTAGTAGGCCGCAACCTCTGCAAACAAGACCAGGGCCTGAATGGCATCCTTATCATGGGCAAAGGGCTTAACCAGGTAGCCGAAACTTTCCTCGTAACCGAACAAGAATTGCGGATGTCCCTTGGCTTCAAAGTCATCAATGGCGGCTGCGATGTACTTGAAACCAGTTAGGACATCCACCGTTTCTACCCCGAAGTGCTTAGCAATAGTGCTAGCAAAGCGTGAAGAAACAATCGAGGTCACAATGGCCCCATCAGCTGGCAACTGGTCCTGGTCGTCCTTAGCCTTGAGCAAGTAGTGTACCAAAACCGCAGCAATCTGGTTACCAGTCAGGAGCTGATACTCACCGTTGGCCAGTCGGACCGCAGCCCCCATCCGATCCGCATCCGGATCAGTAGCAACCACCACATCGGCCTGCTCTTTTTTAGCATATTCAATACCTAGTGCCAGAGCTTCTGGATCTTCAGGGTTAGGCTTTTTCACCGTTGGAAAATCACCGTCCAAAACGGCCTGCTCCTTAACGATGGTGTAATTGGTAAAACCTGCTTGCTGCAAAGCCTTTTCACCGATGTATTGACCGGTCCCGTGAAGGGGCGAATAAACAAACTTCAGGTGGGGACCCTCGCGGTGGGTCAGCTCAGGGTTAACCGTCACTGTCTTCATCGCCGCTAGGTAGGCCTGGTCGACCTGGTCATCAATCATTTGGACGTGGACCATCTTTTCGTCGCGCGGAATCTTAAATTCATCCTTGATTTGGGCAATCAGTTCAACTACCTGGGCCACCGCTTCAGGCACCATCTGACCACCATCTTCACCATAAACCTTATAACCGTTGTATTCCTTAGGGTTGTGCGAGGCCGTAATCATAATACCGGCAAAGGCTTTTAAGTCCCGCACCGCAAAGGATAACTCCGGCGTAGGCCGCAGGGAGGTAAACAGGTAAACTTGGATACCATGAGCTGACAACACCTGGGCAGCATACTTAGCAAATTCCTGGGAATGATGACGGGAATCATAGCTAATCACCACGCCACGTTGTTGGGCTTCACTACCCTGCTGGTCAATAAACCGGGCTAAGGCCTCAGTGACCTGGGCCACCGTGAAGATATTCATCCGGTTGGTACCAGGACCCATTAGGCCACGCATCCCCGCTGTCCCAAAGCTTAATTGCTGGTAAAAAGCATCTTGCTGTTCTGCTGGCTGGTAGTTAGCTAGTTCCTGGGCTAGGTCAGCCGGTAAATCAGCCTGCTGCCAACGCTTCAAATTTTCTTGATAATCCATAATTTCCTCGTGCTTTTCCTTATTTATGGTCGGGTTCTTTGACTGGTGTGCCAATCAAGACCTTCAAAACTAACTGCCGGAAGCGGGGTTGGCGGATAATGAAGACAACCAACACCACCAAGACTGCGGCGACTGCCAGCTTGATATTTTGAGGGATTTCCAAGTGACCCGCAAAATACCCAATCGAGACTAGGACCGTGGCCCAAAGACTACTGGCAGCGAGGGCCATCTTGACGTACTTCGAATAGGCCAGCCCCAGCCGGTGGGCCATCAAGGGTACCACTGTCCGGACAAAGGGAATAAACCGGCCCAAAACGACAAAGAGTAGCCAGCGACTTTCCGGCATTTGGGTGGAAATTTGATTAGCAAAGTCGCCGTTTAAATGCTTTTTAACCGCCGGTATGCGGTCAATTTGTTTGACAATGAAGGCACCGAACCAGTAGTTGACCGAATCGCCACAAAATGAAGCCGACCCAAAAATCAATATTAATAGGAAGAATTCTTGTAAATTGTGGTGGGTACCGGCCAGACTGGCAGTGGTCATGACCAGGGCATCGGCCGGAATAAAGCCAGTGACAATTCCAGCCGTTTCAATAAAGATTAGGGCAAAGAAAATAACAAACTCGACCCAGCCAAAGTGGCTGCTGGCCGCTATTAAATGATTGATCCAGTCGGTAAAAATACCTAGGGTTAACATGCAGATGATTCCTCTAACTTAATTTTCCAATTCGTGCACCCGGTTTTGCAACCAGGGAACGACCTCATCCTCAAACCAAGGATTACGCTTTAACCAAATATTGTTACGTGGTGATGGGTGAACAATGGGAACATACTCAGGCAGGTAGTCCCGAAAATTCTTCACTGTGTCGGTTAAACGCGTGCTGGGTTTAAGGTCCAGGTAATAATCTTGGGCGTAGGCCCCAATTAAGATGGTCAGTTCAATGTCAGGCATCAGAGCCCGCAAACGTGGATGCCACTTCTGCGCTACCCCAGCCCGAGGGGGACGGTCCCCACTCGATGCCTTACCAGGATAGTAGAAATCCATAGGTAGAACAGCGAAAAGACCACTGTGATAGAAATTATCATCACTGACCCCTAGCCAGGACCGCAATCGCTCACCGCTGGCATCATTCCACATAATGCCAGTGTCTTGCACCCGCTTACCTGGCGCTTGACCAACGATTAAAATCTTGGCTTTGGGACTGACCGTGTAAATCGGTTCCCACCCCTTAGCAGTGTAATCAGCATTGGCTGGGTCGGCCATAATTTCTTTTTTAATGCTATCTAATGACATTTCCACCCTCCTTAACTGTACTTATCCTATATTAACACGGGATAAAAATTAACACTGCAGCCGGGTCACAATTAACTCTTAGGGTTTGTGATAATTTACTCATATAAATGCGAAATTACCCCATTATCCCCATTTGTCAGGTAAAATCTATCTCGAATCCTAGCCATAATCAGCTGTCAAATAAGCCCCGGCCCGCCTATCTGAAACCGACCATCGAATTTATTCATTATTTTGTTAGATTTCGTTGACAATAGATTGCTCAGGTATTAACATATACTTGTAATTTGAATTAAGTAAAGGAGATTCATTCATGGAAGCACTTGTACTAACCGGAAAGAAGCAATTGGAGCTCGAGGACATTGATGTTCCTGAAGTAAAGCCCAATGAAGTTTTGATCCACACTGCATACGCAGGTATCTGTGGAACTGACCACGCCCTGTACGCTGGTCTTCCAGGATCAGCTGATGCTGTTCCTCCTATCGTTTTGGGACACGAAAACTCAGGTGTCGTTGCCAAGGTCGGTGACGAAGTTACCAACGTTAAGGTTGGTGACCGTGTGTCTGTTGACCCTAACATCTACTGTGGTCAGTGTAAGTACTGCCACACTGCCCGTCCAGAGTTGTGTGAGAACCTTTCAGCCATCGGTGTTACTCGTAACGGTGGTTTCGAAGAGTACTTCACTGCCCCAGCTACGGTTGTTTACCAGGTTCCCGACAACGTTGACTTGAAGTCAGCTTCAATCGTTGAACCAATCTCATGTGCCGTTCACGGTATCAAGTTGCTGAAGCCATCTCCTTATCAAAAGGCCCTGGTTATCGGTGATGGCTTCATGGGTGAACTCTTCGTTCAAATCCTGCAGGCATACGGTATCCACCAAGTTGACTTGGCTGGTATCGTTGATGAAAAGTTGGCCATGAACAAGGAATTGTTCAACGCTAAGAACACTTACAACACCGCTAAGGGTGACAAGGTTCCTGCTAACGAATACGACATGGTTATTGAAGCCGTTGGTTTGCCACAAACTCAGGAATTGGCTATCGAGTCTTCTGCCCGTGGTGGTCAAGTTATGATGTTTGGTGTCGGTGGACCTGATGCCAAGTTCGAAATGAACACTTACGAAGTCTTCCAGAAGGAATTGACTATCCAGGGTTCATTCATCAACCCTAACGCCTTCGAAGATTCATTGGCTTTGCTTTCATCTGGTAAGCTCAACGTTAAGCCTTTGATGTCACACGAATTGAACTACCAGCAAGTTGACGACTTCGTTAACGGTAAGCTTGGTGTTGTTTCAAAAGCTGTGGTTAAGGTAGCCGGCGAAGAGGCTTAAGCTTATGCAGAAAAGTACCCGTACTTTAGGGTTGGGGGCTGGTTTATCTTACTTTGTCTTCTCCCTAATCATTAACTCGATGGGTAACGTCTTAACCATCGTCACCAGCGAGAAGGTTCATCCGGCCTTTCTGGGATCCGCCTACTGGACGGCGGCCCAAAATGGTTTCAATATTTCCTTCTTAGGTGGTAACCCAGGCACTTTAGGCTTTGTCTTCTTTGTCGTTGGGGTCATCGTCGCAATCCTGAACATGATCTTAGACCGCAAGGTTGATTTGCTACGGTTTGGTGGTAACTTGGTCTTCATGGTGCTCTTCTCATCCCTGATTTCCATTTTCGCTTCAGCCTTTCAGGCCATGCCTGAGGCGCGGACCTTACCAATGATTCTGCTCTATGTATTTCTGAACTTCTTTGGGGTTACCTTGATTGCGGTGGCCATCTCGATTTATCAGCGGGTTAACTATGTCTTACACCCAGCCGATGATCTGATGCAGATTCTTCGTTTCAAGTACTTCCATGGCAACGCTGGAATCGCGATGTGGGTTTCTTATATCCCACCTACCATCATCGGTATCATTGCCCTGATTGCTCACCCTGACTTTACCAACTATGGTTTGGGAACGATTTTCGCCTTCCTTTGCCAGGGTAGCATTACTGGTTGGGCCGATACTCACATCTTCCCTAAGCTAAAGCATCAGGGATTGACTGTTTCAGCAGACAATGTTTAATGAATTGATTGTCTTTGAAAGGACGCTAAATCATGGCTTTTACTGATTATTTTGATGATGTCCAACACATTGGAATTCCTACTAAGGACTTGGCTAAGGCTGAGAAGTTCTGGGAATCACTTGGTTTCAAGAAGATTGGTGACTTCCCAGCTGGTGAAGTTATCTTCATGAACCGCGGTCACCTAACGATTGAGACTTGGCATGATGAAACTGCAACTGGTAAGCCAGGTGCCATTAACCACATCTCAATGAACACCACCAACGCCGACGAAGCTTTCAAGGAAGCTAAGGCAGCTGGATTTGATGTTATCGATTCAGAAGTACAACATTTACCATTCTGGGATAAGGGTATTAAGTTCTTTAATATCATGGGACCAGATGCCGAAATCGTTGAATTCTGTGAAATCGTAAAATAACCCATCAAAAAAGGAGTCCCAACCGGGGCTCCTTTTTTAGTACATAAATTTTAATCGACTTTAAATTTGACTAATAAAATCGTAAGCCTGCTGACCAGCCAGACCACCGTCACCAACTGCAGTAACAATTTGACGGAGGTTCTTTTGCCGGACATCACCGACGGCAAAGACACCCGGAATGGCAGTCTTCATGTGGTCATCGGTAACAATCCAACCTTGATCATCAGTAATCCCCAGATCTTGGAAGGCCTCGGTATTTGGCCGAAGACCGACATAGATAAAGACCCCTGAAAATGGTAACTTACCGGTTTCCTGGGTCTGGTTGTTAATCACATCCACGTCGGTAACCTGTTCCTCATTACCATTAATCTGCTGGACCGAAGTGTTCCAGATAAACTTAATCTTATCGTTTTCCCGGGCCCGCTTTTGCAAGACGGGCTGGGCCTTCAACTGGTCACTGCGGACAATAATCGTTACCGAAGCCGCAATGTTGGCCAGGTAAATCCCCTCTTCAACCGCCGAGTCACCACCGCCGATTACGGCTACGTCCTCATTCTTAAAGAAGGCGCCATCGCAGACGGCACAGTAGCTGATGCCACGACCCTGGTATTCCTCTTCGCCAGGAACACCCAGGTGGACGTGCTCAGAACCGGTCGCAATAATCACGGCCTTGGCCTGGAAGTCACCAGAATCAGTGTGAACAATCTTTTCCTGGTCACTAACCACTTCCAAACTTTCAACTGTACCAAAGGCGTATTCAGCCCCAGCATGCGTCGTCGAAGAATACATTTTTTCGGAAAGATCGGGTCCCATCACACTGTCAAAGCCGGGGTAATTTTCCACCTCGGCCGTATTATTCATTTGGCCGCCATAGACACCCTGGTCCAACATTACGACGGACAATTCGGCCCGGGCGGCGTAAGTAGCTGCGGTCATGCCGGCTGGTCCGGCACCAATGACCACCACATCATACTGTTTTAAATCAGCCATATTTCCCCCTTGTCACTGTTCTAGTAATTTTACTCTTAGGCGTTGATAATGTCTAGCTGCTAAAAAAAAGAGGTATAGACCTCTTTTTTACTTTATAGCTTTGGTGCGAGTTCCTTAATGTAAGCCCGCAACTGGTCCTTAATTTCAGGATGCTCCAGACCAAACTTAATGTTGGTCTCAAGCCAGCCAATCTTAGAACCGATGTCATAACGGTCACCCTTAAATTCGTGAGCGTAAACGTGCTGACGGTTGTTCAAAGAATCGATGGCATCCGTCAACTGGATTTCACCACCCTTATCAGGCTTAGTGTTTTCCAATTCTTCAAAAATTTCAGGCGTCAGCAGGTAGCGACCAATGATGGCCAAGTCGGAAGGCGCATCATCGGGTTGAGGCTTTTCGACAAAGTTCTTAACCCGGTAAAGGCCGTCTTCCTTAACCTTGGTAGCTGGATCAATCACCCCGTACTTAGAAACCTGGTTGTGGGGTACCTTCATAACGGCCAAAGTCGACTCACCAGTTTCACCATAGCGGTCAATCAGCTGCTTGGTCAAGGGCTCCTTATCCTGCATCAAGTCATCACCCAGGAGGACCACAAAGGGTTCGTCACCGATGAAATCCTTGGCGGTCAGGACTGCGTCTCCCAGACCATTTGGATGGGATTGACGGATGAAGTACATGTTGATGTCGGTCGTATCCTCCACCAACTTCAACAACTTCTGCTTATCCTTTTTACGCAGGTTGTCCTCAAGTTCTGGATTAGAGTCAAAGTAGTCTTCAATTGACCGCTTTGACTTACCGTCAACGACAACGATGTCTTCGATCCCAGCGGCCATGGCTTCACGGACAATAAATTCAATGGCTGGGGTGTCAACGATAGGTAACATTTCCTTGGCCAGGGCCTTGGTTGCGGGTAAAAAGCGCGTGCCCAAGCCAGCGGCTGGAATAATGGCCTTACGAACTGGTTTCATAGTTTTTGCCTACTTTCTTACTTTGATAACCCTCAAGCCTCACTCTTTAAAGGTCGGGTCATCAATTCTTTAATTTCTGAACGGATATCAGCCCCCTGGTAGAGGACCTGATAAATTGCAGTGGTAATCGGAATATTAATTTGCTTTTGGTTGGCAAATTCATAGATAGCAGCGGTGGTATTGACTCCTTCAATCACCATGCCCATGTCGGCCTGAACCTGGTCAAGAGCCTGCCCCTGGCCTAGCGCCCGGCCGGCCCGGTAGTTACGTGAGTTAGGTGACATTCCGGTCACAATTAGGTCACCAATGCCGGCTAATCCTAGGAAGGTTTCGGGTTTAGCCCCTAAGGCGGTACCTACGGCCCGCATTTCTACTAGACCACGGGTCAGCAGGGCTGCCTGAGAATTGGCACCATAGCCCAGGCCAATCAAGATGCCTGAACCAATCGCCATGATGTTCTTCAAGGCTCCGGCGAGTTCGGCGCCCACCAAATCGGGGTTAGTATAAGGGCGGAAGGTATCGGTTGCTAAGAGGTGTTGCAGTTGACTGGTAGCCCCCTGGTCAGCTCCGGCAACTGATACCGCCGTTAGGTCGCCTTGGATGACACCTTCAGCGTGGGATGGGCCTGAAATTGCTGAAATACTGGTCCGTAACTCGGCCGGAATTTCTTCAGCAATCATCTGTGAAATCAGCTTGTGACTCCCCTGCTCAAGGCCTTTAGTCGCATGGGCAATGGCGATTGGGTGTTGACCGGCTTTAAGCAGTTCGGCTAGCTGTTTAGCAACTGAACGAACTGCCCCGGTTGGCACGACCATTAAGACCATGTCAACACCCTGAATCGCAGCCGCCATGTCGGCCGTCGCCTTCAGGTTTTCACGCAGATGCGCCTTAGGCAGATAATGTTGGTTCGTATGTTGCTGGTTAATCTCGTCCGCCTGATTTTGACGGTGCGTCCAAATGGTCACCTCGGACTGATTCTGGGCAATCTGGTTTGCTAGGGCAGTTCCCCAGGAACCGGCCCCGAGCACTGCAATCTTAGTCATCGGCCTGCTCTTTTTCCTCTTTAGCGTCAATCTTTTCGTTGCGGGCAATTTCAGCATTCATCCGCTGTTCCAGGGTCTGCAGAGCGTCAAAGCCCATGTTAGACGTCCGGTACTTAACGGCGGCGGCATCAATCACACTGGCAGTGTTACGACCAGGGGTAACTGGGACAACCATCCGCTTAATCTTGACCCCGAGGATTTCCATGGTGTCGTCCTCGTTGCCCAGGCGGTCAAAGCTCTGCTCCCCAATCTTACCGTTGGAAAGGTGGATGTTAACCTTAATTGAAGCGTGGGAGCGAACCGAAACGGCCCCGTAAATCTGCTGAACGTCAATGATACCAACCCCACGGACTTCCATCATGTTGCGCAGGACTTCACTGGGTTCTCCAATCAAACGTTCTTCATCCTCTTGGTGGATATCAACCCGGTCATCCGCCACCAGACGGGCCTTACCCTGCTGGATTAGTTCCAGGGCGGCCTCGGTCTTACCGATGCCGGCATCCCCGGTAATCAAGACACCCATCCCGTGGACATCAATTAAGACCCCGTGGACACTCTTACGAGGTGCTAACTGGCCACCCAGATAATAAGTCATGTTAGACAGAATCTGGGATGAGGTCAACGAAGTGGTCAGGATTGGAATCCGGGCCTCTTCAGCCGCCTGCTTGAGCTCTTCACTGATGGGCAGGCTGGTTGAAACGACGAAGGCTGGCGTCACTGGGTCAGCCATCTTACGATAAACCATCAAGAGCTCATCGTGTTGCATCCGCTCTGAAAACGAGGTCTCAGTAATCCCCAGCAACTGCACCCGCTTGGGGGCGTAGTAGTTAAAGTAACCGGTCATTTCCAGACCAGGACGGCTAATGTCGGCCGTGGTAATTTGTCGATCTAAGTACTTCTTACCGGCGACAATCTTCAAGCGGGTGTTGTCCACTAGGTCCTTAACCGTTACTGATAGTTGTTCCTCTGCCATTAGTCCTCTCCGTCCTTTACTTCTTGTCCTTGCTGCCGCTCATTGAAAAATGAATTGGTGATGGCCAAGATGACCGCAATCAACATTGCCCACCAGAAATTGGCAAAGTGGAAGCCAGTTACCAGGTGCGCAGTTAGCTCTAAGAGTGCCGCATTAATGACGACCGAGAAGATACCCAGCGTAAGCATTAAGAGCGGCAGGCTCAAAAAGAAGAGCAGGGGCTTAACCGACCAATTTAGCAGTGCCAAGACAAAGGCAGCAACCAGGGCGGCGACCCAATTATTTAATTCAAAGCCGGTTGGAAAGAGCAATGACGCCGCCAAGAAGACGCCGAAATTAACCCCGACATTTACAATAAAACGCATGCTAACCTCACATCAGGATTGCTAAGCAATCCCTCATATTTGTTAAAACTTAAACACACCTATTATAGCAAATTGTCCAGTCAAACAACAGTCAGGCCAACTACCCCCGACTGGGTTTTAGCTGATAAAAAAAGGACCATTGGTCCTTTTTACCAACTAGCTATAGCTTAAATGAAGAAGTTATAACCAGGATTAAGTTCAATGATTTTACCGGTGCGCTTGTAGACAATCCACTCAGCAATATCGGTCGTGTAATCACCGATGCGCTTGATGTAACCGGCAATCACCAGGTAGTCAGCGGCTGAATCAACCACTTCAGCGGTTTCCTTCATGGCATCAACCGCTTCAGTCCGCACCTTGGCAGCGTCATCAGACAGCTGGTGGTTCTTAGTAGCAATCGTCTCTGCCCCAAGGGCATCGTTTTTCACGTAGTAGGACATGACTTCCGAAACCATCTGGGCGACTAACTCACCCATGTCACCCAACTGGGCCTCAATGGCCTTGATGTGCTTGGTTCCCTTCACACGGATGGTCGAGGTCGCAATGTTGCGCGCCTGGTCCCCCATCCGCTCCAAAACTGATACAGCCTTTAGAATCGTAACAATTTCACGCAGGTCGGTTGTCACCGGCTGGTAAAGGGCAATCATTTCAAAGGACTTCTTTTCAATGGCTGCTTCCCGCTCGTTAATCTTATAATCGTGGTCGATAATCCGGCGGGCCCCTTCACGGTCATGCTTAATAAATGACTGGACCGCAGCCTGGATGGTCTTTGAGACCAACTGCCCCATTTCCGTAAAGGAACTATCCAAATCAGCCAATTCTTCATCAAATAAACGTCGCATAGTAATTTCTCCCTAAATTTACATTGTTATC
Source organism: Leuconostocaceae bacterium ESL0723 (assembly GCA_029392055.1). Classification (GTDB taxonomy): domain Bacteria; phylum Bacillota; class Bacilli; order Lactobacillales; family Lactobacillaceae; genus ESL0723. The sequence continues at coordinate 1,041,347 of CP113928.1, forward strand.
ACAACTTAGCCAAAGCGACCACTGATATAATCCTGGGTTTCCTTCTTGGCTGGGTCTAAGAAAATCTTGCGGGTGTCATCAACTTCTACCAAGTCCCCACTTAGGAAGAAGGCGGTTCGATCAGAAATTCGTGAAGCTTGCGACATGGAGTGGGTCACGATAATCATGGCGTACTGGTCGCGGAGGTTCATCAAGGTTTCCTCGATGTTGTGGCTCGAAACTGGGTCCAAGGCTGAGGTAGGCTCATCTAAGAGCAGCAAGTCTGGTGAAGTTGCCAGCACCCGGGCAATGGAAACTCGTTGCTGCTGACCACCAGATAAGCTCAGGGCCGAATCATTCAGGTGGTCCTTAACTTCGTCCCAAATGGAAGCGGCCTTCAAAGACTCTTCGACCACCCGGTCTAAGACCTTGCGGTCCTTCACCCCACTAAAGCGCAAACCTAAAATCACATTGTCATAAATTGAAAATGGGAAAGGATTAGGCTGTTGGAAGACCATACCAATCTTTTTACGCAGGTCAACCGTGTCAGTGGTAGGGGCATAAATATCTTCCCCCAGGAAGGTAAAGGAACCAGTAACGGTTACGTTTTCCTCCAAATCATGCATTCGGTTTAAGGCTCTTAAGTAGGTAGATTTTCCTGAACCCGATGGTCCAATCAAGGCCGTAATCCCCTTTTTAGGGAAGTCCAGGTCAATGCCGTGGAGGGCTTCTTTGTCGCCGTACCAGAGCCGTACATCACGTGTTGTTAAAATCTTATCTTGATTGTTCATCCAAAATTACCTGAAATATAATCATTGGTTAAAGCGACCTTAGGACGGGTAAAGATTTTACGCGTCAAATCATATTCAATCGCCTTGCCCAGGTGGAAGAAAGCGGTGTAATCACTAATTCGAGCAGCCTGTTGCATGTTATGAGTAACGATAATAATGGTGTAATGTTCTTTTAGCTCCAAGAGGGTATCTTCAAAGCGTGCCGATGAAATCGGATCCAGGGCACTGGAAGGCTCATCTAAGAGTAAGATATCGGGTTTTAAAGCCAGGGCCCGAGCAATCACTAGCCGTTGGGCCTGCCCACCTGAAAGGGCCAGGGCTGACTTGTGGAGCTCATCTTTGACCTGGTCCCACAGGGCCGCCTGCTTGAGGCTGGTCTCAACGATTTCATCCAACTGGTCCTTGCTGTAATGACCACGCTGGGTCAAGGCGAAGGTAATGTTGTCATAGATGGACTTGGCAAAGGGATTTGGCTTTTGGAAAACCATGCCGATATGGCGCCGCATTTCAAAGACATCAATGTCTTTAGAGTTAATGTCTAAGCCACGGTACATAATCTGACCGTTAACCGTTGCCACCCCGTCGTTCATCCGGTTTAAAGACCTTAGGAAAGTCGACTTACCTGAACCAGATGCACCAATCAGACTGGTGATCTTAAAACGTTCAAAGGCTAAATCCCCTTCGCTAAGGGCTAACTTTTTACCGTAATAAACTTGAAGGTTATGAGTCGACAAGGCAATTTCGTGCTTCTTGGGATTCATCTCAATGATGTGTCGTTCCGGGGCCTGCTCCGGAATGAACTCACTGACTGGTTTTAAATCATGGTTGGCCTGCATTATTTACTCACCTCACGAACTCGTCAAACGCTTGTACAAGTGCGCCCCAATCCGGCGGGCACTGACATTAAAAATCAAAACCACAATAATCAAGACGGCTGATGCCCCAGCTGAAACCAGGGTAACATCGGGCATAATTCCTTCGGAATTGATCTTCCAGATGTGGACCGCCAAGGTTTCGGCCGGCCGCATCGGACTAAGCGGACTGGAAATGTTGAAAGGATTCCAGTCGGTAAAGTTCAAGGCGGGTGCCGATTGACCGGCGGTGTAAATCAAGGCAGCGGCTTCACCAAAGACTCGGCCGGAGGAAAGAATCACGCCAGTAACAATCGATGGCACTGCGGCGGGTAAGATAACATGAATAACCGTCTCCCACCGTGACAATCCCAGGGCAGCACCTGCTTGGCGCTGAAGGTCTGGAATCTGGGCCAGACTGGTTTCAATTGACCGCGTTAGCAGGGGCAAGTTGAAAATGGTCAGAGCCACCGCACCCGACAGGATTGAGAAGCCAAACTTGAATTGGACCACGAAGAGCAGGAAACCAAAGAGACCGACCACCACGGAAGGTAGGGAGCTCAAGATTTCAATTGCGGTGCGAATGACACTAACCCAAGCAGCCTTAGGGGCGTACTCATTAAGGTAAATGGCTGCGCCCAGGGCAATCGGGAAGCTAATCAACATGGCTAGAATCAACAGGTAAAACGAGTTAAAGAGCTGGATTCCAATTCCACCACCAGCTTCAAAGGAGCGGGCAGGCGAAGTCAGGAAGTGCCAGGAAAGGTGGGGCACGCCGCGGACCAGGATAAAGGCTAGCATGGCTACCAAAATAATGGCCACGGTTGCGGTGATAACATAGATGATTGCAGTCGCAATCTTATCACTTGTTTTTGCGTTCATTACTTCAATTCTCCCTTACGTCCAATCCAACGAATAATTAGGTTAAATACCAGCGACATCAGCAGCAAGATCATGGCCAGACTCCACAAAACATTGTTTTGTAGGGAGCCCATGACGGTGTTACCGATACCCATGGTTAGAATTGAGGTCAAGGTTGAAGCGGGGGTTGTCAGGCTAGTTGGCATCAAGGCCGCGTTTCCGATCACCATCTGAACCGCTAGCGCTTCACCAAAGGCACGGGCCATTCCAAAGACCACCGCCGTCAAAATACCTGGCGTAGCGGCCCGCAAGACCACCTTGGAAATCATTTGCCAGCGGGTTGCCCCGATGGCTAAGGCTGATTCACGGTAGTGACGGGGAACCGACCGCAATGTATCAACGGTCATTGAAGTAATCGTCGGTAAAATCATCACAAACAAGACAATCGTACCGGCTAAGATACCAAAACCAGATCCGCCAAAGATTGAACGCAGGAAGGGCACCACCACTGTCAGGCCAATGAAGCCATAAACAACGGAAGGAATGCCGACCAACAATTCAATCACCGGTTGCATCAAACGTGCACCGCGACGAGGCTGAATTTCAGTCATAAAGACGGCCGTGCCGATAGCAAAGGGCGTAGCAACGGCAGCCGCCAGCAAGGTTACTAAGAAAGAACCTGCAATCATTGGCAGAGCGCCAACGTAAGGTAATTTAGTTTTTGGGTCAACCACCGAAGGGTTCCAGGTGGTACCTGTCAAAAACTTCCATAAGTTAACTTTATTGGTCGTAAAGGTGGCAATTCCCTTGGTAAATACAAAGGCAAAGATCAATACCACCACAATGCCAATCAACGCTAGGGCCGCGATACTGATTGCCTTCCCGTAGTTATCTTTACGGGTTGACTCTGAGCGGCGTAGCAGGTATGTCGTAATCCTATCCATTTGATCCCCCATTATGCAGCCTTATTAGTGACTTGACCATTCAAATCACGCGTAATCTTCATATCCTGGACTGAGATATAGCCCAACTTCTTGACCAGGGTCGCCTGGATTTTGTCGGATAGGATATAGTCGATGAATTTCTGAACGGCCGGCTTTGGCTGACCCTTGGTATAAATATGTTCATAGGACCAGATTGGATACTGTCCGGTAGTGACATTGCTGTCAGTAGCGGTAACGCCATTTACCTTGGGAACTGCAACGGAACTGTTCTTATAGGCAAAGGCAACATAAGAAATGGCGCCTGGCGTGGTCGAAACAATGGAGCGCACCATTCCGGATGAATCTTGTTCTTGGGCTTCAACACTCTGGTGGTTCTTTAGGCCCCACTTTTCAAAAGCGGCCCGCGTACCTGAACCAGTTGCCCGGTTAATAATGACGATTTTTTGATCTTTACCGCCAACTTCTTTCCAGTTGGTAATCTTACCGGTAAAAATTTGAATTAATTGATCTTGGGTTAAGTTATCGACACCCACATCCTTGTTTAGGATGGGGGTAATGCCGACCACCGCAACCGTGTGGTCGACTAACTTACTAGCATCAATACCCTTTTTTTCTTGGGCAAACACATCTGAATTTCCTAAATCAACTGCGCCTTGGGAAACCTGGCTGAGACCGGTTCCCGTACCTCCTCCTTGGACGTTAATGAAAATACCAGCATTCTCCTTGCTGTACTCCTCACCAGCTGCTTCGACCAGGGGCTGTAGGGCGGTTGACCCCACTGCCGTAATCGAAGTGCCCGAAGCACTGCTCCGGTCACGCGTGGCATACGCGGTACCGATAAGCGCGGCTATCAGTACCAACACAACTGCAAAAACAATCATCCCGCGATGAGATTTTGCCATGAGTAGGATCCCCCATTTGCTATTCTGCACAACTATATAACTGATTCAACTCTGCCTGGATTGCCCAAGCTAAAATTGTCAGGAAACTATGATTGCCGCCAATCTCTCCGAGCACTTGATGCAAATCCCCATCGTAAAGCAAGCTTTAATCACCTGCATTATAACAAAAAGCACTGGCTATCAACCAGTGCTTTTCTAATATTTGGGTAAGTTAAATAATTGGTTCGTCAGTTAAATCGTCAAAACCAGTGTCAGGCTTATCCTGACTCTTGTCATCAGCCTGACCTTCTTCAGGGGCTGGCTCACCCGCATCATCACCAATACCATAGGCCTGCCGGACCTTCTGATAAAGTTCTTCACGCAGGTCAGCGTGCTCAGGGTCATCCAGGTAATCCTTGGCCTTCTCACGACCCTGGCCAATCCGCTCACCTTCGTATGCGTACCAGGCCCCGGCCTTATCGATGATATCTTGGTCCACGGCCAGGTCCAAAATCTCTCCAGTCTGGGAAATTCCCTTACCGTACATGATATCAACTTCAGCAACCTTAAAAGGTGGCGCAACCTTGTTCTTAACGACCTTGACCTTGGTTAGGTTTCCAGTGACATCAGTCCCATCCTTAATCTGGGTAGAACGACGCACTTCCAAACGGACCGTCGAGTAGAACTTCAGGGCCCGACCACCGGGCGTGGTTTCGGGATTACCAAACATCACGCCGACTTTTTCACGAATCTGGTTAATGAAGATGGCAATCGTACCAGTCCGGTTCAAGGTACCAGCCAACTTACGCAGGGCCTGACTCATCAGACGGGCCTGCAGGCCGACGTGGGCATCCCCCATCTCCCCTTCAATTTCAACCCGGGGAACTAGGGCGGCCACCGAGTCAACCACAATCATGTCCACCGCACCAGACTGAACCAGGGCGTCGGCAATTTCCAGTCCCTGTTCACCAGTGTCCGGCTGGGAAAGTAGGAGCTCATCCTTTTTAACACCTAGGGCCTCGGCATACTTCACATCCAGGGCGTTTTCGGCATCGATATAAGCAGCCGTTCCACCCTGCTTTTGTACTTCGGCAACCGCGTGTAGGGCAATCGTCGTCTTACCAGAAGATTCTGGTCCATAGACTTCGATAATCCGTCCCTTAGGATAGCCACCGACACCCAAGGCAATATCCAACTTAACTGAGCCGGAAGGTACCGTGGCAATCTGGGTCGTGGCGTTGTCACCCAGGGTCATAATCGATCCCTTACCGAAGTTCTTCTCGATGCGTTTTAGGGCTTCGTTCAGGGCTGCCTGGCGACCATCCTGCTTATTTTTTGTATCTTTTTTAGCTACCATGTGGCTTCAAACTCCTTATAATCTAAGCAATAGTTTACCGTTTTCAATTAGCAAAAGCAAGCACAATTCGAACATTTGTTCGCCATCTTTTCGCTTACATTTCTTTATACGAAAAAAGCGCTTAAAGCGCTTTTACAGTCCATCATGAAAAACTTGTCGGTTCTGCCAGAAGTAATCAAAGCCAGAATAAACGGTAAAGATTACCGCCACCCAAAGGAGGACCGCCCCGATTGGAAAATGAATCAAGGCAAAGGGCCAGTTACCCAGGTACAAAAACAGGATGGCAAACATCTGGGAAAAGGTTTTAATTTTGCCAGGCATGGCAGCGGCTAAGACCTTACCATTGTTTTCAACAATCAAGGTCCTTAGGCCGGTTACAGCCAGTTCACGAATCACAATAATGGCCGTCATCCAGGCCGGCACGACATCAAAGGCCGTCAAGTAAATCAAAGCCGTCATCACCAGCAACTTATCGGCCAGGGGATCGGCAAACTTACCAAAGTTAGTCACCAAATGGTGCCGCCGGGCAATCTGACCGTCCAAAAAGTCCGTAATCGAGGCCACGGCAAAGACAATCGCCGCCAGTAACCAGTTCACCGGCAAGGCAAAGTGGTCACTGGCCATGATTGGCCAACCGTAAGGAACCGTCAGCAGGAGCATGAAGACTGGAATTAAAAATATCCGAAAAACCGTTAATTTATTAGGTAGGTTCATGAGACTCACTTATTGAAGTTAAAGAGGACATACCAGAGGCTTGGCGTTGGGTTAGGTAAATCTGGTACGGAAACAGGCTGATCATCTAAGGTCAAAGTAGCATTCGAAATGATGCTTACTTGCACGTTAACCGCCGTAGTACCGGCTGGAATATCAACCGTCTTTTCAGTATTTGCTGGTACCCACTGGTTAAACAAAATCTTGCTAGTTGCGTCATTAACCTTCACAGTCGTACCGGCGTTTTGTCCCTTAATAACCAGCTTGTGGGCCTTGCTTTGCTGACCAGCTAAGTTATAAGTAGTCAAGCTCTGACTGGTGTTAGTCGTTGGCTTACCCAACTTCAACTCGTCCTTCTTTGATGAAGATGAGGCTGAGCTAGAAGACTTTGAAACTGATGAGGATGAGACCTGGACATCATTTTGACCCGAGTCCTGGTTGTTCTGGTTAGATACCAGGACAATCACTAGCCAAACAATCAACAAGAAGACTACCACGCCAATGGCAATCCAAATTTTAGGAAGCCAACCCATCAGCTGAGCCTTGACTGACTGAGTGTGGTCAACCCCAGCTCGCACAACCCCGTCATCATCCCGGTGGGCGTGACTGAGGTCACCAGTGTGAACTAGTGGACTGTCATCGGTCTCGCCGATGAGTTCATCTGGGTTGAGTCCTAGGACCCGCGCATACTGCCGAATAAAGGCCCGGACATAGAACTCACCGGGCAGGGCTGCAAAGTCGCCGGCTTCCAACGACTTTAAGTAGTGTAACTGAATCTTGGTGGCGGCACTGACATCATTCAGCGACATCCCCTTCTCTTTCCGGGCTGCCTTTAGGCGCTCACCAATTTCAGCTGATAATCCTTCTGTCATAACTTCTCCGCTTACGATTTAATAATGTACTGGACCACGACAGGCTGGGACAAGATTTCGTCGGCCAGCCCCTCCAGGTCAGTAAAATTGATTTCTTTTAACAGATTAATTTTATCAAAGAGGCCCACGCCAAACAAGCTCTGGTCACCCCTTAGGGCAATTTGTTCCAGGCTGTTGAGCCTTTGAACGGTCTCGCCCAAACTGGCTGTCTTCAGCCGGCTAAATCCAGCTGCCAAAGTGGGCAAAACTGTCTGGTAGTCAGCCAACCGTTCCCGAATGGCCTGGGCCAGCTGATTGACATCAACGCTCTCACCATAAAAACTCAAATACTGGTAGGGACCCATCAAAGTGTACTCACTATCCAAGCCGTTATCGACCAGGCCACGCTGGTAAAGGTCCTGGTACCAGTCGGTTTGCTCGCCAAATAAAAGATCCAACAATAAATTAGCAGCTAAAACCCGCTGACTGGCTACCGGGCCAGTCAGATTTAAACTAGGCAGGCGCACGCCTAAAGCCAACTTGGGCCGACTCACTGGGTAATGGCCGACCTGTTTAGTCTGACCAACCGGTGGTAAGTCAGACTGCCAGGCCGGTTGCGCAGTCACTGTTCCAGGGGCAATCTTAGCCTGACTGGCTTCAATGGCTGGCACCAACTCATCAGCATCAAAATTACCGACCACGGTCAGTTGTAGGTTTCTGGGCTGGTAAAAGGCTGCATAAACCTGGTAAAGCAGGTCCGGGGTGATGTCTTGGAGTGAATTTAGGTCACCGGCTATATCTTCGGCCAGGGGGCTATTAGGGTACAGCAAACCCATTAGACCCATGTAGAGATGCCAGTCGCTGTCATCGGCATACATTTGAATTTCTTGACCGATGATACCACGTTCCCGGGCCACATTTTCCTCGGTGAAAACTGGCCGCTGCACAAAGTCGAGCAGGTGGACCACGTTTTCAGTCACCGCTTGGGTGGTCGTAAAATAATAGCTGGTTTGATACGCATTGGTAAAGGCGTTCGCATCAGCGCCTAACTGACCAAATTTGACCATAGCGTCCTCATCGCCTTGGTCAAAGAGCTTATGTTCCAAAAAGTGGGCCGTCCCCGCGGGAATCTTGGTCAGACCATTTTTAGCATCAACCAGGCTGGTATTGAGGGCACCAATTTTAGCAGTCACAACGCCGACCGTACCGTGGTAACTAGGTTTTGGAATTAGCGTAACTGACAGGCCATTAGGCATTACTTGTTCAATTAGCCGTTCGCCAATTTCGGGATAGTTTTTCTCAATCATAATCTTTGGGTATTAAGGTGTACTGACCGCGCAACTTGAGCTGCTTGGCCAAATTCGAAACATCGTCTGCCGTCACATTTTCAACTGCTTGAACCCACTCTTGTGGGGATAGCTGAGTAGAAACCAGGTCACGGAGGTAGGCCCGTTTAACCAACAAGCTTGGCGAATCCAACTGACTGAGATAATCATTAATCAAGGCCCGCTTAGCTTCTGCTAACGTGGTCAGACTGGACTCTCCCTCAGCTAGTTGGTCAATGATTGCCACGACTTCTTCTTGAACCGGACCCACTTGATCAGGGGCTACGCCGGCCACTAAGGTTAGCATACCCAAGTCATAACGCCAGTAGGTATAAATCATGTAAGCTAGCGAATTTTGTTCACGGACAGTTAAAAACAGGGCTGACAGGGGTCCCCCACCCAGAATCATATTTAAAACCTGGGCGGCAAAGCGCTGCTTACTGCCAGGTGCGACTGTTAGGTCGTAACTCTGGGTCAAAACCGCCTGACTAAGTTCAGCCTGATTGCCCTGTGAAATTACTGGCTGTTCGAAATCCTGGGCATGGTACCAAGGTACCAAATCAACCTGACGGCCCCCAAGGGACAAGCCGCGCGACCAGTCGGCAACCGTTTCCTGGTCGACGTCCCCGGCCACGACAACGGTAACCCGGTCGTTGGCGACCATTTCCTCGTAAGCGCGCTTAACTGCTGTTAGGGTTAGGGCAGCCACTTCATCGCGGTTACCCAAGGCAGAATCTTTCAGGGCTGCATCAGGCAAAACCTGCTGGCGTAACCGACTTAAAGCCAGGCGGACCGTGTCATCAGCAATGGCGTCCAAATCACTGAGCAAGGCTGCTTGCTCGGTTTTAAAGACTGCTTTGTAAACCGTTTCCTTATCAAAAATCGGGTGGAAAACCATCTCGGCCATAAAATCTAGGCACGCCCTTAAATAGTCATTCCCCTCACCGACGTATGTTGGCTGGGTAAATTGCAGGCCAAACTGGACCTGGTGCACCTGACCAACCCGGCTAACATCGGTTTGATACTGGGCACCTGCTAAGTCAATCAGACGCTGGGCAACCACCTTTTGACTAGGATACTGGTCAGCACTGGCCGCCATCACATACGAAAGCAGGGCCCGGACACTGGCAGATTGGGGCTGGGCAGCCGTACTAAAGTTGATGCCAACCTGAATGGTCTTAAATTGCTGGCTGGGCAAATATTTCAAGTTGACACCGCCAGCCAGGGGAATCGTTGACATGGTAAAAATCCTCAATTCTCAGACATACGAAAATAATAACCGGTCTATCATACCACCTTTTCTAGAAATTAAAAAAAGCCCCATAGGGCTTTTTAATCAGCTACCAAACCACTTGGTTTCCAACTGCTTGGTGGTACCGTCTTTACGCAACTTGGTTAACTGCTCGTTAACGGCCTTGCGTAGGCCGGGATCAGTTTTACGGAAACCGACCACATCCTGTTGGGCTGGGAAACCACCGGTGGTAATTTGATAATCATCGGGGTTATCCTGGTGACTAATGTAGTAACGGGCGTAGTCTTCATCGACCAACAGTCCCTGAATCCGACCGGCACTCAAGTCGTTGAAGGCCTTGTCATAGGTGTCATAACCGACTGCCTTATTATCCTGAATATACTTTTTCAAAATATCAGGGTTCTGGTTAAGGGCATCATCCCCACTAGAACCAGTCTGATCCCCAAGGATTTTGCCAGACATATCCGCAAAGGAGTTAATGTTATTCTTCTTTAACGAAACCACGACCTGGGTAGCCTTGTGGTAAGGATTTGAGAAGGCCACCTTCTTGGCCCGGTCCGGCGTAGCGGTATAACCGTTCCAGATGGCATCGATGTTGCCTGTGTTGAGCTCGTTTTCCTTCATCGACCAGTCAATTGGCTGCCACTTGACCTTAATGCCCAGGTTCTTAAAGACGGCATTGGCCAGGTCAACATCAAAGCCGACAATCTTACCGGAATCATCCCGAAAGCCCATGGGCACAAAGGTATCATCCAGGCCGATGGTAATCTGCTTATCCTTTTGGATTCGGTCCCAGCCAGCATTTTGACCGCCGCTGCCCTTGCCACGCAGGCCAAAGGACAACCAGGCTACCAGAAGGACCACGGCCGCAATCACGACCGTGTTAACGACTATCTTCTTTTTTTGCATCGTCATACGCGGGCAACCTCCTTAGCAAAGTCAAACACGCGGTCTGAAATCTCTTCGGCAAAGGGCTGGTCGTGGGTGATGACTACCTGGGTCACCCCCTGGTCCTTTAAAGTCTTAATGACTTCGGCGACCTGCCCAGTTGATACCTCATCCAGGCCACTAGTGGGCTCATCATAGGCAATAATCTGGGGCTTCATCGCTAAGGCACGGGCAATGGCAACTCGCTGCTTTTGCCCACCCGATAACTGGTAAGGGTAAAGGTCGGCCTTGTCGGCCATCCCCAAAGTGGTTAACAGGGAACGGGCCTCTTTTTGACTTTCAGCGGCGCTGAGCTTATTGACGTTAATCGGTGCCAGGGTAATGTTACCCATGACCGTGTAATTCGGAAAAAGATTAAAGTCCTGGAAAATCAGGCCAATCTTATTTTGCAGGTCACGCCCTTCCTGGTTAACCAGCTGGCCGTCAATGAAAATGTCACCGCTGTCAGCCGGTTCGATCCCAGTCATGATTTTTAATAAGGTGGTTTTTCCAATCCCAGATGGACCGACAATACTGAGGACTTCGCCCTGGTGAACCTGTAAATCTAGGTCCTGGAAAATAATGTTATCGCCGTAAGACTTCGTTAATGACTTAATTTCTAACATAGCTTACCTCCAAACCGACAGGCGCGTCTCGTAACGCCGTAACAACAGGGTAACTAGACCGGTCATGGCTAAGTACAAGATACCAACCAAGAGATAAGGAATCAGGGTCACATCACGACTAGCGGCGATGTTACCGGCCCGGAGAATATCACCCAAACCAATGACATAAATCAGGGACGTGTCCTTGACCAGGTTGACCGCTTCATTACCAAAGGAAGGCACCACAATCTTAACCACCTGGGGTAGGATAATCTTAAAGAAGGTCTGCCGGCGACTAAAGCCTAAAACCTTAGCGGCGTCATACTGACCTTCTGGAATGGCCTGCAAGCCACCACGGAAAATCTCGGCCAGGTAGGCAGCGTAGTTAATAATAAAGGCAATCACGGCCGCTTCAAAGCGGGGGAAGGTAATGCCCACCATGCTCAGGCCGTAGTAGATAAAGATCAACTGCAGCAGTAAGGGCGTGCCCCGCATAACCCAGATATAGGCGTTTAAAATCCAACGAATGGAAAAATATGGGGACCGTAATCCCAGGGATACCAAGATACCCAATGGGATGGAACCCACCAGCGTAATAAAGAAGACCCCAAGGGTATATTTCAAACCGGATAAAATACCCGGTAAAATTTGAATAATATAGTTCATAAACTTTTCCCACCTTGCCTTAAAGTGAGCCGGCGATACAAAAAACGCCCTCTAGGTAGCTAACTACCTAGAGGGCGTTTTAACGCGGTCCCACCTCATTTTTGCCAACTCATCACTGAGCGGCCTCATTCAGTCACTTGACTGCGTGCGTTAACGGGCACCACCGTCATGGCCTACTGACTTCAGCCACCCACTCGTAGATGTGGTTCATTTAAAACCGGGGCTTACTCACAATCACCGCAAGCTTCCTGAAACCCAGCTAAAAATTACTCTTCTACTCAACGTTTTAAATATGACCCTAATTATACAAAGTCAGCTAAACTTGTCAAGGTTTAGGACAGCTTTTGGAAAAACGACCAAGTTGGATAATAGCCCAAGGCCGCCAGGGCTAAGTTCAAGATCGCCGTTGGCAGCACCTCAAAGGTCAAAAAGGAGGTCAGGCTAATATCGGCAATGTTAATGATAAAACCGGTAACATAAGTCACAACCAGGTAGGTCACCAACCCAATCAAAAAGAGCAAAAGACCACTCATCATCCGCTCATCAAAGAAGGAACGTAGTTGATACATCAAAACCGTACTAGCCAGGTAGGCCACCGTGTAAGTGCCAATAAAACCGGTGTAATAAATATCAAAGAGTAAGCCAATCCCGACCACATAAACCCAGTAAGGACCCAGGTTTGTGGCCTCAAACTGGATGGCATAAAAGAGCCAGATTAAAGTCAAAGTTGGCAGAATATGCAGCGGAAAATGGGTAAAAATCGGCCCCATGCTGGCCATCAAATCCCCATCCACAAACAAGAAGAGCAACAGGACGACCGGGTAGATTAATTTAAATTTTAAAAATCGCCAGGCCATACATTAATTTCCCATCTGTGAAACCGCCACCAGCACGCTGGTAATGTTACTCAAATCAGCCGCCGGCGTGATATAAATCTTCTTAGAAAGGCCGTAATCATCCGGCACGACCTGGTTAACCGTGCCGACAAAGAGACCGGCTGGAATAACACCACCAAGGCCAGAGGTTTGCACCACATCACCCTTTTTAATGTCGTTGGTAGCCGTCACCTGACCCATCACAAGTCGGTTGGTTTCACTATCATAGTCAGAAATAATGCCGTTAACATCCCCACTGCTGGACTTCAAAGTCACGGCGAAGCGGTTGGCATCCTCACTGGTATCTGAAATCAAAGCCACCTTGGCATTAACCGTGTTCACCTCAGTAATCCGACCGATGATACCTGATCCAGCTAAGACCGGCATTCCCTTCTTCAAACCAGCCTGGGCCCCCTTGTCGATGACCAGTTGGGACTGCCAGGTTGTTGGTGAACGGCTAATGGTTGCGGCCGCAATCGTTTGGTAGTCGGTCAACGTGCTCTTTAGCTTTAACTGTTTTTTCAGGGATGCATTTTCGGCCTCAACGGTCTGCAAACGCACCTTATTTTGGGCGTAACCGTCAATTTGGGCCTTGAGCTTACGATTCTCAGAAAAAGTACTCATTAAGCTGGCAAAGCTGTTGGCGCTGTGCCCAATCGCGTTGGTTGGGGCGGCAATAATTCGGCTCACCCCGCCGGCCAAGTCGTTAGCAAAGCGCTGAAAAAAAGGTGGCTGGTTAGTCCGCTTAGCCCACCAGTTAGAACCGGCAATCAGTCCCACAATAATAAATAGGGCAACAATAATCGTTACCAGTGTCCGTGATGAAAACAGCTTACGCATCTAACCAACCTCTTCCCAGTGCGGTCTATCAGAATAAAAGCGTAGCGCAAGCGCTACGCTTTTGGCATTACTTTTGTCGTAAAACATCCAGTGATTTCAAGGCTTCCCCAATACCGTTGGCAACCGTATCTAGAGGATTGTCAGCAATCAAAACCGGCACCTTGGTAATTTCTTGAATCATGGTGTCCAAGCCTCGTAACAGGGCTCCGCCACCAGTCAGCACCATCCCGTGATCAATCACGTCGGCCGCAATTTCTGGCTGCGTGGACTCCAAGGTCTCACGAATGGCATTAATAATCACGTTGACAGGCTCTTGAATGGCAATGGCCACATCTTCGGCCGTCACGTCATAAGTCTTAGGCAGACCGGTCAAGAGGTCACGACCACGAACCGTGCTACCAGGTAGCTCCTTGGCTTCTTCAATTGAAACTGTACCAATTTCAATTTTCAACCGTTCGGCAGTTGGCTGACCAATCGCAACGTTATACTTGTTGCGAATATGGTTAATAATCACTTCATCGAGCTTGTCACCGGCAAAACGGGTTGAGCGGCTCGACACAATCCCACCCAGCGAAATCGTGGCCACGTCAGTAGTCCCACCGCCGATGTTCACCACCATTGAACCGGTGGGGTCCATGACTGGCAAACCAGCACCAACCGCGGCGGCAAAGGGTTCTTCCAAGACATAGGCATCCCGGACACCAGCCACGCGAGCAGCATCAACGACCGCACGGCGTTCAACGGCCGTGACCCCAGAAGGAACGGCGATGGTCACGTATGGCTTTCCACCGTGTCCATCCAAGGCCTTGTTAATATAGGCTGAAATCATGGCTACCGTGGTATCGTAGTCAGCAATCACCCCGTCGTGCATGGGCCGGATGGCCGTAATACTTGCCGGCGTCCGTCCCAGCATTTCATGGGCTTCTTCACCAACGGCAATCACTTCGTTTGTCTCCGTGTTCCGGGCAACCACCGATGGCTCGCGCAAAACAATTCCCTTACCATCTACGTATACATAGGTATTGGTTGTACCTAAATCAATACCAACATTTCGTTGTCCAAATGAAAACATCACAATATGCCTTTCGCGTCATGGCCTAAAAAAGAGGCCAATCGTCCAATAATTTATTCATTAATCATTTGCTATTGTAGCATATTTTAAATTGCGACACAGACTATTTTGCCCGGTAGTAAACCACCCGACCGCCTGGCTGGGCAACCCCGTAGACCGTGTTTTGATAGGAAAACTGGGACCAGGCCTTTTGAAATTCAGGAAAGGTTTCCGGGTTAATTTCAATTTGTTCAATTTCACCAGCACGCAACTGATTTAAGGCTGCTAAATAATCCACGAAATACTCCTTTTATGCTGCTAGCCGGCCCAGGTTAGTCCCTGGTAAACCAGGTCTAGGCTTAGCATTAGCACCGATATTATGTATAATATACTTTGATTGAGAGGACGGATGAATATGACCAAGACTGCAGAACCATTATGGATCTACTATCGTAATATCGCCACCGGGGCCATGTTAACCGGCCCTAAAGAGGTGACTGGTACAATCGGAACCCCTTACGAGGTACCCCGGTTATCTTTTGACCAACTCCGGTACGTTGACGCGAGTGGACCTCTGGCAGGTTTTTTAGGTAACCACGGTCAGTCGGTTGCCCTCTTCTACCGTCCCCAAACCTGGCAGGACTGCCAGCGGGTTAGTCTCTACTTGCAAATTTTAGCAACGACCGCAGTATACCAAGAACCCAGTCAAAACCGGCCACCCCTGCGGGAAGTAGCTGAAGGTTCCATCTGGGCGACCCACCTGCGGGTTACGACCAGCCAGGGACAGTTTTGGTACCAAATTGCTGAGAACCAGTGGATTAGCTTTGATGCCGAGCAGATGAAGCTTTTAGACCACGCTGAACAGGTTGCTAATCCCTCCTACGCCCGGCACAACCCCCTCCAGGAGATGAACCAATCTAACGCGGTCATCGATTTCCTACCGGGACAGAAATTAGATACTTATGACCAGCCTTACGGGATGCCTGACCGTCAGGTCAGCCATGGTGATTTTGTCACCATCGATAAGAAGCTAACTGATGACCTAGATGTCACCTGGGACCACATTAAGAACGTTGGCTGGCTTAATGATATTTACCTGAAACATTTTTGATTTTTGCCAAGGGGCCGTCGGGTGCTGTAATCACAACGCCGACGGCTTTTAAACTGTCCTGGGCATCCACCCATTGAAGGCCCGGGATTTGGTGGCGCCAATAGGTGAGCTGGCGCTTAGCGTAGCGCCGAGAGTTGCGTTGAATTAAACTGACCACCGTCTCTAAGTCACGCTCCCCTTCAAAGTATGGGAAAAACTCACGGTAGCCAATCGCCTTGCCGGCTTGGAGGTCTGGGCCGCCCATTTCAAAGAGCCACCTAGCCTCATCTTCCAAACCAGCCGCCATCATCTTTAAGACCCGCTGATTAATGCGGTCATATAGCTCTGGGCGAGGACGGTCAACCCCAAAGGCCCAATATTCATATTGGGGCCGCTCAGTCGGATTTGCCTGACCCTCGTTTTGAATCTGAATGGCGCGAATCAGTCGCTGCCGATTCTGCCGGTCTAAGTTAGTAGCCGGCGTCTCTTTTAACAGCGCCTGTAACTCTGGCAGTGACCGCTGGCTGAGCTCAGCCAGCGCCTGGGGGTCACTGGGCCCAAAGTCCAATGGCTGTAGTCCCAGTAAAACCTTCACGTAAAAACCAGTACCGCCGACTACAATTGGCAGATGCCCCCGTTGAATAATTTCTGGCACGACCTGGTCAACTAGCTGGCAAAACTTAAAGACCGAAAAATCATCCTGTACTTCCGCTACATCAATTAGATGATGGGGCACTAATTCCTGTTCCGCTAAACTGGGCTTGGCCGTTCCAATATCTAGGTGGCGATAAATCTGCATAGAATCAGCAGAGATAATTTCACCCTGGTATTCTTGGGCTAATTGAAAGGCTAATTCACTTTTACCAGCTGCGGTTGGTCCCGCAACAACAACTAAGGGATAGGCCATGGTCACATCCTCTACTAAATTTCACGCAATTGCCCGCCACTTGGTTTACAAAGTTCGTGAAATAACCGATAATGTACAAAGAATAAAGTAAGGAGCTACTAGTGACATGAACAATTCTTTTAAATTAGGTATGGCCGCTGGCGTAGCCTTGTCAGCGCTGGCTGCCCTCGGTGTTGCCCTGGGTTACCGCGAAACGGTGGTAAAGCCAGAACAAGAAGACCAAGAGCAGTATGATCAAGTCTCAAAGGCTGCCGTCCGGCGCAGCGTGGCCGCTCACCAATCACGCTTCTAATGAAGTCAAAGTAACGTAGAAAGGAACCGCTCGCGGTTCCTTTTTTACTTGGTTTTACGACCACTAAACTGGGCAAAACCACCCTTCAAAATGTAAAGTTGGTTCCGCTTAAATCCCTGCTTTTTCAAAATACCAGCCACCCGGCTAGCACCACGGACACCATCGCCATAAATGAAGACCGGCCGATCAGTGCGCAGGCCCGACTTACCCTGGCTGAAATTGAGTACAGGAATGTTACGGGCACCCATGATATGGCTGCGCTTGTAACTTTCACTCTCACGGACATCAATCATCTGGCCCTTTTGCTCAGCAAATTGACTGGCAAAGTCTTCAGCACCAACGACTTGGGCCCTTCGCTTGGCCAAGAAACTAGTCAAAAGAGCGTTCACGAGATAAATCGCAAGCCACACCACCACAACAGATACAATTATGAACAACCAGTTCATGCCATCACTCCTCTAAATAATCTAACTAGTCCAGTATACCAAAGCCCACTAAAACCGTCATCACCCATAAAAAAAAGCCCTTGCGGGCCTTAATTTAAAATAGCTCTGCGACCTGTTCTAAGGCATGGTCATTGAATACCACGGTACCATGCTCAGCCAAGACATCTTCACTAATGCTACTCTTTTGCGCAAATTCATTCAAAACTGCTTCGATATCTTTCTGGGTCTCTTCTGAGAAATCGCCATCTACAAAGTCAAAGCTCAGGTAAAAAGTACCCTTATATTGGTACAAACGCGTCTCAGCCACTGGCTGGTTAAAGCGCTTAGCAACCTTAATTAATTCCTCAAAATCACCAATCTCGTATACTGACTTTACCTTTTCAGGAGCCAGCAGAGTACTAGTGCTTTGGCGGCTATCAGTCTCACCCAATGCCGTCCGCCGCGTATCTGAAACCTCATCAATCTGCTCATCGTCAGCCTGACCGTTTTGAATAATGTTATCAATGATGTCAGAAATCTGACTCTGCCCATCTACACGAGAAATGAACAGTTCCAACCCATCTCGGTTAGGTAAAATCTGAAAAGAAACCTTGTCATTGTCTACAAAATCATGTTCAGTGTCAATCTCAGATAGTAGGTTGTAAAAAAATGATTCAATTTTACCGTGGTCACTCAATAAATCACGTACAGAAGTACCCCGATCTTGTAAATCTTCATTCTCAATCATTACACGAATCGTGTGGTCATTAATCCGTTCCATTTCCATAAGGCAAACCACCTTTCTGCGTATTGAAAAAAATACACACATAGCTGAGAAATGACCCAGCTAATATATGTATATTCTAAACGCTTATATATTAAATTACAACAAAAGACACTTGCTTCTGCTAAGTGTCTTTCTTAATCCTATGTACGGCATCGCGTCGTCCTATCCTCGCAGCCAGCGATCCGGCCACTACTTTTGGCGCTATAGAGCTTAACTTCTGTGTTCGAGATGGAAACAGGTGGTTCCTCTATGCCATCAACACGACACCCTTGAGCTTTTACACTCAAAACTAAATAACAACGACTCTTCTTCTTTTCTTCCTTGAACCTTACTCTGACTCCTTGGTTAAGTCCTCGAACCATTAGTACTAGTCCGCTCCATACATCACTGTACTTCCACTTCTAGCCTATCTACCTCATCTTCTTTGAGGGGTCTTACTTCCTAAGAATGGGAAATCTCATCTCGAGGCGAGTTTCACACTTAGATGCTTTCAGCGTTTATCTCATCCATACATAGCTACCCAGCGGTGCTCCTGGCGGAACAACTGGTACACCAGCGGTATGTCCATCCCGGTCCTCTCGTACTAAGGACAGCTCCTCTCAAATTTCCTGCGCCCGCGACGGATAGGGACCGAACTGTCTCACGACGTTCTGAACCCAGCTCGCGTACCGCTTTAATGGGCGAACAGCCCAACCCTTGGGACCGACTACAGCCCCAGGATGCGATGAGCCGACATCGAGGTGCCAAACCTCCCCGTCGATGTGGACTCTTGGGGGAGATGAGCCTGTTATCCCCAGGGTAGCTTTTATCCGTTGAGCGATGGCCCTTCCATGCGGAACCACCGGATCACTAAGTCCTACTTTCGTACCTGCTCGACTTGTTAGTCTCGCAGTCAAGCTTGCTTGTGCCTTTACACGCTACGAATGATTTCCAACCATTCTGAGCAAACCTTTGAGCGCCTCCGTTACCTTTTAGGAGGCGACCGCCCCAGTCAAACTGCCCACCAGACACTGTCCAGGACCACGATTAGTGGCCGCTGTTAGAATGTTCATACAACGAGGGTAGTATCCCACTGGCCGACTCCAACTAGACTGGCGTCCAATCTTCTTAGTCTCCTACCTATCCTGTACAAGCAGCACAAACATTCAATATCAAGCTACAGTAAAGCTCCATGGGGTCTTTCCGTCCTGTCGCGGGTAACCCGCATCTTCACGGGTATTTAAATTTCACCGAGTCCCTCGTTGAGACAGTGCCCAGATCGTTACGCCTTTCGTGCGGGTCGGAACTTACCCGACAAGGAATTTCGCTACCTTAGGACCGTTATAGTTACGGCCGCCGTTTACTGGGGCTTCAATTCATGCCTTCGCCGAAGCTAAGCACTCCTTTTAACCTTCCAGCACCGGGCAGGCGTCAGCCCCTATACGTCATCTTACGATTTTGCAGAAACCTGTGTTTTTGATAAACAGTCGCCTGGGCCTTTTCACTGCGGCTCATCTTTGCGATGAGCACCCCTTCTCCCGAAGTTACGGGGCTATTTTGCCGAGTTCCTTAACGAGGGTTCTCTCGCTCACCTTAGTGTTCTCCACTCGACTACCTGTGTCGGTTTGCGGTACGGGTAATGTAAGACTGCCTAGAAGCTTTTCTTGGCAGTGTGACGCTGGCAACTTCCCTACTTTATTTCGGTCCGTATCACAGCTTGTCCTTAGCTAAAAGCATTTCACTCTTAGCCAGACTTACTGCTTACACGCATTCTTCCATCCGTGCGCTTGCTTTGCCTCCTGCGTCCCTCCATCGGTCATAACGCCTTACATTAGTACAGGAATCTCAACCTGTTAGCCATCGACTACGCTTTTCAGCCTCGCCTTAGGTCCCGACTTACCCTGGGCGGGAGCCTTCCCCAGGAAACCTTAGTCTTTCGGTGGACAGGATTCTCACCTGTCTTTCGCTACTCATACCGGCATTCTCACTTGTAAGCGCTCCAGCAGTCCTCACGGTCTACCTTCGCCGCCCTTACAACGCTCTCCTATCGCATACCTAAGTATGCCCGCAGTTTCGGTAATATGTTTAGCCCCGGTACATTTTCCGCGCAATGGCACTCGACTAGTGAGCTATTACGCACTCTTTAAATGGTGGCTGCTTCTAAGCCAACATCCTAGTTGTCTATGCACTATCACATCGTTTTCCACTTAACATATATTTAGGGACCTTAACTGGCGGTCTGGGCTGTTCCCCTTTCGACGGTGGATCTTATCACTCATCGTCTGACTCCCATCCATACATGACTGGCATTCGGAGTTTATCAAACTTTGGTAACCCGAGATGGGCCCCTAGGCTTAACAGTGCTCTACCTCCAGCATGCTCATGATGAGGCTAGTCCTAAAGCTATTTCGGAGAGAACCAGCTATCTCCAGGTTCGTTTGGAATTTCACCGCTACCCACAGTTCATCCGAGGAATTTTTAACTTCCACCGGTTCGGACCTCCAGTAAGTTTTACCTCACCTTCATCCTGACCATGGGTAGGTCACCTGGTTTCGGGTCTACAGCATCGTACTTGTCGCGCTATTCACACTCGCTTTCGCTACGGCTCCAGTCTTTTCACCTTAACCTTGCACGATACCGTAACTCGCCGGTTCATTCTACAAAAGGCACGCCATTACCCATTAACGGGCTTTGACTTCTTGTAGGCGGCGTGGTTTCAGGAACTCTTTCACTCCCCTTCCGGGGTGCTTTTCACCTTTCCCTCACGGTACTGGTTCACTATCGGTCACTAGGGAGTATTTAGCCTTACGAGATGGTCCTCGTTGATTCCGACCGGATTTCTCGTGTCCGGCCGTACTCAGGATCCTGTCTAGAGAACACGAAGTTTTTAGTTACGGGGCTATCACCCGCTCTGGCGCCGCTTCCCATCGGCTTCACCTAACTTGTGTTTTGGTAACTCAACAACAGTCCTACAACCCCAGCATGCAAGCACGCTGGTTTGGGCTCTTCCCCTTTCGCTCGCCGCTACTCAGGGAATCGATCTTTCTTTCTGCTCCTGCTGCTAATGAGATGTTTCAGTTCACAGCGTATCCCTCTAAGTAGCTATGTATTCACTACTTAGTAACACCTAAGTGTTGGGTTTCCCCATTCGGAAATCTCCGGATCATAGCGTACTTACCGCTCCCCGAAGCTTATCGTAGTTAGTCACGTCCTTCATCGGCTCCTAGTGCCAAGGCATTCACCACGCGCCCTTATTAACTTAACCGCTACTTAACAGTAGGGTCTTGTCATGAGTTGGTCTTGCGACCTTGCGATTAAACCGTTCTCTTTTTTAAAGAACTTGTTTTGGTTTTGTTTCTCGGTTCAATTTAGTAATGGTAATCATTGATTATCATCTTAAAAAAGAATTTTGTTGCTATTCAGTTTTCAATGTTCAAACTCGGGGCAAAAGACTTGCCTTCACCCCAATGGAGAATAGCGGGATCGAACCGCTGACCCCCTGCTTGCAAAGCAGGTGCTCTCCCAGCTGAGCTAATTCCCCATAAGTAAGTCCCCTTACTTATCTAGTGGTAACCCACTCAAAACTAAACAAAACTTTGTTCCAAACAAATTGACACTCAAGTCCCTGTAACGCTCCGGTTATCCTTAGAAAGGAGGTGATCCAGCCGCAGGTTCTCCTACGGCTACCTTGTTACGACTTCACCCCAGTCATCTGTCCTGCCTTAGACGGCTCCCTCCAAATGGTTAGGCCACCGGCTTTGGGCATTACAAACTCCCATGGTGTGACGGGCGGTGTGTACAAGACCCGGGAACGTATTCACCGCGGCATGCTGATCCGCGATTACTAGCGATTCCGACTTCATGTAGTCGAGTTGCAGACTACAATCCGAACTGAGACGTACTTTAAGAGATTAGCTTGCCCTCGCGAGTTCGCAACTCGTTGTATACGCCATTGTAGCACGTGTGTAGCCCAGGTCATAAGGGGCATGATGATCTGACGTCGTCCCCGCCTTCCTCCGGTTTGTCACCGGCAGTCTCGCTAGAGTGCCCAACTCAATGCTGGCAACTAACAATAGGGGTTGCGCTCGTTGCGGGACTTAACCCAACATCTCACGACACGAGCTGACGACGACCATGCACCACCTGTCACTTTGGCTCCGAAGAGCACAATGTTATCTCTAACATCTTCAAAGGATGTCAAGACCTGGTAAGGTTCTTCGCGTTGCTTCGAATTAAACCACATGCTCCACCGCTTGTGCGGGTCCCCGTCAATTCCTTTGAGTTTCAACCTTGCGGTCGTACTCCCCAGGCGGAATACTTAATGCGTTTGCTGCGGCACTAAGAGGCGGAAACCTCCTAACACCTAGTATTCATCGTTTACGGTGTGGACTACCAGGGTATCTAATCCTGTTTGCTACCCACACTTTCGAGCCTCAACGTCAGTTACAGTCCAGTAAGCCGCCTTCGCCACTGGTGTTCTTCCATATATCTACGCATTCCACCGCTACACATGGAGTTCCACTTACCTCTACTGCACTCAAGTTGCCCAGTTTCCAAAGCCATTCCACAGTTAAGCTGTGGGCTTTCACTTCAGACTTAAACAACCGTCTGCGCTCGCTTTACGCCCAATAAATCCGGATAACGCTCGGGACATACGTATTACCGCGGCTGCTGGCACGTATTTAGCCGTCCCTTTCTGGTATGGTACCGTCAAAACTAGGTCATTGCCTACCTAGCCTGTTCTTCCCATACAACAGTGCTTTACGACCCGAAAGCCTTCATCACACACGCGGCGTTGCTCCATCAGGCTTGCGCCCATTGTGGAAGATTCCCTACTGCAGCCTCCCGTAGGAGTTTGGGCCGTGTCTCAGTCCCAATGTGGCCGATCAGTCTCTCAACTCGGCTATGCATCATCGTCTTGGTGAGCCTTTACCTCACCAACTAACTAATGCACCGCGAATCCATCCTTAAGCGACGCCAAAGCGTCTTTTAACTTGGCTGCATGTGCAGCTAAGTTTTATACGGTATTAGCATCTGTTTCCAAATGTTATCCCCTACTTGAGGGCAGGTTATTCACGTGTTACTCACCCGTTCGCCACTCGCTTGAAAGGTGCAAGCACCTTTCGCTGCGCGTTCGACTTGCATGTATTAGGCACGCCGCCAGCGTTCATCCTGAGCCAGGATCAAACTCTCATGTTAAAAGTTTGAAGATTGCTCTTCGTTTAAACTGACTTATTTGCTATTTCCATAGCATCATCCGTTTATTGTTTGTTACGAATTGACTTCGCAAATTTGTTTGTTACTTACACTGCGTATAAGCAACCATTACAGATTTGTTTGTTCAAAGTTTTGTTCAGTTTTCAATGTGCTACCCGCTTCAGGTCCCCCTGAAGCAACTTTATTAGTCTAGCACCCTATGGCCTCCCTGTCAAGAGATTTAAAAAAGAAATCTCAAAAAACTACAAATCCTCGAAGGAAGTGAAGGCCGCCGGCTCCAATGTCGTTAGCAATGGCCGAATCTTATCTGCCGGTTCAAAGACCATCCCCGGTGCAACTTCTTTGGCCACCGCCTGCCAGTCCGAAACTTCAAAGGAATATAAGGACATCAAATTGTCCCCTTCCCG
Organism: Leuconostocaceae bacterium ESL0723; assembly: GCA_029392055.1. Classification (GTDB taxonomy): domain Bacteria; phylum Bacillota; class Bacilli; order Lactobacillales; family Lactobacillaceae; genus ESL0723. The sequence goes on from CP113928.1 coordinate 1,065,218, forward strand.
GACGGCGGAAAGTTCCCCCAGACGCCAGTGGTCAAAGTTTTTAACGCCGTGTTCCTTAAAGGCTGACAAAATTTTGCCCAGGGACGTCGCGGTCTCGTCATGGCTATGAATTTTAATGGAGAAGAAAGCGTAATCATCTCCCTCGGGCACGACCAAAAAGTAAGGCATGTCATTCTCATAAGCGATTACCGTCGCCGCAACCATTGTCATCTTGCATCGCCTCCCGTCAAATCCGGTTCAAGGCCTCTGCCACCCAACCATCCCAGTTACGGGCAATGGGGGCAAAGCCATAGTCTAAATGATAGTTAGTCCAAAAACGCTTCTTCTGATGATTATTCTTTAATAGGGGCTCATCTTTGAGGGGCATCATGGCCAACTGGCGTACCGACAGACTAATCTTGCCGGTATATAGGTCAATATCTAAGACAATCACCTGCAGCGACTGGCCAACCGTCAGTTCATCATACAAGTTCTTCACGACACCTGACTTAAACTCAGAAATGTGAACCAGCCCCTGCTGGCCATCGGCAAAGCGGACAAAGGCCCCATATTTTTGAATGCCTGAGACAACCCCAGTCACCACATCGCCAATTTGGTAGGCCATGGTTTCCTCCTTGCTAACCGAACTTAGTCCTGCACGTCCATCCGTTCAATTTTAACTTCATCTTGGGGACGGTCATACATGTCACTAGGCAATTTTGCAATCTTGTCAACGACATCCATGCCCTTAACCACCTGACCAAAGACTGTGTGCTTACCATCCAACCAAGGAGTCCCACCATTCTTTTGGTAGGCTTCCTTGATTGGCTCAGGACGGTCATCAATCAGGGCCGCCATCTGACCAGGGAGCTGGTCAGCTTGGACAATGAAGAACTGGGACCCATTGGTGTTGGGGCCGGCGTTAGCCATTGACAAGGCACCACGCAGGTTAAAGAGCTTGTCGCTGATTTCATCTTCAAATGGGTGGCCATAAATACTTTCACCACCCATGCCAGTCCCTTCCGGGTCACCGGTTTGAATCATGAAATCCTTAATAACCCGGTGGAAGATAACACCGTCGTAGTAACCATCCTTAGCGTGGGTAACAAAGTTTTTAACCGTGGCAGGGGCTGCCTCGGGAAAGAGTTTAACTTCGATGTCACCCATCGTGGTAACAATCGTGACCAAGGGTCCCTTAACTTGACTTGGGTCTAATTGTGGAAAGGTCATAGTTACTCCTTAATCAACCGTATTTTCGATGTGGTCAGGATCAATGATGACATCACCATCTTCGATTTCTTCCAAGGCCTCACCAACTGACTTCTCGGACACGAAGTGAACCCGGGTAGCTGGCATGCCAGCATCCAATTCACGGGCCCGCTTAGAAGCCAGGGCAATTAACTTATAACGTGAGTCCACTTTTTCTAACAACTTATCAACTGAAGGATATAGTAACACTGTCTTTCTCCTTAAAAATACTTAGGCATCAATTTGATCAATCACCCGGGTGACCCGCAGACGTTCGGCCGTAATAATGGCCTTAATCCGCTGAACAGCGTTGTCAACGACATCGTTTTCCACCGCATAATTGTAATTAATCATCATTTTAATTTCATTTTTGGCAGCTGCCACCCGTTGGTCAATGATTTCCTCGGAGTCAGTTCCTCGACCTTCCAGACGCGAACGCAGGTTCGTTAGGTCTGGGGGCGTCAAGAAAATATAAACCCCTTCGGGCATTTTGGTTTTAACCTGTAAGGCTCCTTGGACATCAATTTCTAGGAAAACGTCCCGGCCACTGGCCAGGGTCTCATCAATAAAACTCTTGGGCGTTCCGTAGTAATTATTAACATACTGAGCGTACTCCAACATGTCGCCGTTTTGAATCTTTTGTTCAAACTCATCACGGGAAACAAAGAAGTAATCCTGGCCGTCAACCTCACCAGCACGTGGTTTACGGGTCGTGGCTGAGATTGAATACCGAAAATCAATTCCTGGTTCTTCAAAGATTGCTTTACGAACCGTTCCCTTACCAACCCCGGAGGGTCCGGAAAGTACAATTAACAAACCGCGCTGTGTCATTTTTGGCCTCTTCTATCTGTTGGTATTATCCCATTCTAGCACAAATCATGGCCTGAATCTATCTAGGTTCCCGGCGATTGACAGAGGCGCAAGAATATTTGTTCGGCCACTAAAATGGCTTTAAATTGGACTTTTCCTGCTTTAATTTCCCATAAAAAGGTTAAGTTTTGCTTAATCGCTTGCAAATGTTGAACATTTGTTCGTATACTGTTCACATAGCTTAGCGAGGAGGTGTAGTCATGCAGAACTACATGGTTAAAAATTCACGCCCATTACTCTTACAACAAATGGGGACCTGGTTCGAAAAGTTACACCGTTTTCGTCCCCAAGTGCCACTTAAGCGTCAGCTCAATGCTAACGAACTGATTACCCGCTTAGAGATGGCGATTAATTACGATGAAGAAGTGACGGTACAGATTAACCGTTCCCTTGAAAGCGAAGCCATTGTGCAACGCAAGGGCCACTTCTTCCAGAGCGCCGACGGCCTGCTATACTTACAAGAGCAGCACCGAATTGTTCAAGTTGCGCCAGAACTACTACGCAATATCATCTTTAACTAAAAAAAGACCGCGTTTTACGCGGCTTTTTTTATTTGTCAGTAAGTTGCTGAACTTGGTCTAGGTCTAAAGTTTCCAAGCAGTGGTTGAGGGCTGAAACATCAATGTAGCGATCCAACCCTTCCAGATTCTTGATAATGCCATCGGGATCGGTCAAGGCTTCCTGCTTCTTCAAGAATTTCAGGTAGCTTTCCACTTCACCGCCAATACCATCGAGATTATCCCACTCAGGTTGCCAATATTTTAGCAAATCCTTGCTGGCAAAGGTCTTTAACAGCTCAGCTGTCCACTGCCGGTGAGTAGCGTGGTACTGCTCTGCCAAACCTTGGTGGAAGGCCATGAGCATGTTGACCACGTTATCAGTGACCACCCCCTTGACCGAAGCCAACTGGAACTGATGCAAGGTCCGCTTAGCGAAATCGATTTCATCTTGAACTGCCGTTTCAGAAAGCTGCTCAGCCAGTGGCTTGGCCTTGGCACCGGTTAGGGGCTTAAGTGGAATATCTAGTCCCCGGTAAACTTCGGCAACCACTGGCAAATCAAAGTTGTCGTCATCACCTTCTTGCTTGAGGAACTTAAATTGTAGGTCGTCGATGGCTGAAGAAGACTTCATCAGCTCGGCAACATCTTTTCCCTGGAAGCGGAAATAGTTCAGGGCTAAGACCGTCCGAATAATCATGGCCCAGAAATTGGCATCAAAGGAAGCATCCTGGATGCCGTAGCGGTCATTTACCTGACCTTCCTTGGCCAAGAACTTCTGCAGGTCGTAAAGAACCGGCTTAAGCAGAATAAAGTAGCGCCAGTCACGGTCGGTACTATTAACCAGGGCGGCCTGCATGACCTCGTTTAGGTTAACAATTGCCCGTTCGTCACTAGTAAACTTACTGAAGTTCTGCTGAACCATCGTAGCCAGCAGGTCGTCAAGGAAGAAAGAAGCAACCTCGTAAGTTGACTGATCGTACTTGTCGTGGTGGGTCAAAAAGAACCGGGCCCGCAAAAAGCCGACGAACTCGTCATAATTGAAGGGCGCTAATTTCTTATTGCTAGGGGCTTTTGATTGGGCCCGCTTGTTTTGGTTTTGAATCTTCTTAATCTGGGAAGATTTACCTGGTTTCATGAATTACATACTCCTTAAACACTTAAATCTAGACGGTATTTGCCGTGACCATATTCATGGACTTTAAATTGAAATACCTGTTGGTCCCGGGTTAGGGACGGGGTCTCGACCTGGGCCTGCTGGCTACCTTCTAGCTCGGCCATTTCAATCGCCCCGTTAATCTTAGATAGGACCCCACCCATCTGCTTAGGGTCGCCGGAACCATAGAAGAGGTCGTGATTGCCATACACCGCGGAACGACGCGCCAGGTTGATACTAACCTTATAGCGGTTAACCTCAATCAGAATGTGATTAAAGTTGAAGTCCCGGGTGTAGAGGAACAGGGCTGATAAATACTCGGGTGCATCAATTTTTTCTGCTGCCATACTGGCGACCTCCTCGGTATTACACAAAATGTTATTTTAGTTCGACAATGGTGGCGCCATCCCCACCGGCATTAGCACTGGCAAAGTGGAAGTTCGCCACCCGTCGATCCGACCGCAAAAACTGGGTTACGCCCTGCCGGAGGGCACCAGAACCCTTGCCGTGGATAATCTCCACTGGGTTTAAATTGGACAATACCGCACTATCTAAGTAACGGTCCAACTCGGCCAGGGCCGCTTCGTAACGGAAACCGCGCAGGTCTAACTTGGCACGAATATTAGCCGAGGGCTGACTGTTCGCCTTAGCCTTCACCACCCGGGTAGGCCGCTTAGCCTTTTTAGCCTTGGGCTGGCTAGGCGCACTGGCCTTTTCTAAATCGGCGTCATCAACCAGCATCTTTAAGATACCCATTTCAACTTCCCACTGGTGCTGACCATGCTTTTTGACCAGGGTACCGGTTTGTCCGTAAGTTCTAACCAGGACTTCGTCACCCGGGTTAAGTTCCTTGGCCCGCTTAGCTCGTTGCAAGACCTTGTTTTTTTCTAAGTGGTCACTTTGCTTGAGCTGCTCCAGTGACTTACGGCGGGCCTGCAAATCCTGCTCGGACAAGCCAGCCGAATTTCCCTGGTTTAAGCGCTCCTGACGGATTTCTTTAATCAACCGGTCGGCTTCCTTGCGGGTCTTAGAAACAATGTGGTTGGCCTCTTTTTTGGCATTAAGCATCAACTGCGCCTGATCTTTTTCGAGGGTCAGCTGCTGATTTTCAACCGCACGCCGTTCCTGATCCAAGGACTTTTCCGTTGCCTCAATCTTAGCGCGTTCGGTCTTAACCGCTTCCCGTTGGGAAACCAGGTCGGCAATCATGCTGTTCAGTTGCTGATCTTCAGGATTGGTCAGTCCAGTCGCGTCATCTAACAGCTCCTGGTCAAAGCCCAGTCGCTTAGCAATGGCAATCGCATTCGACTGACCTGGCACACCAATCAGCAGTTGATAGGTGGGCTTCAGGGTGTCAACATCAAAAACCATGGAAGCGTTACTGGTCTCTGGTCGCTCAAAGGCAAAGAGCTTTAGCTCTGGATAGTGGGTTGTGGCAATCGTCAGAGCGCCCTGGGCCGTTACCCGGTCCAAAATCGCCATGGCTAGCGCCGCCCCTTCAGCCGGATCCGTACCGGCCCCCAGTTCATCAAAAATGACCAAGCTTTTGGCGTTAATGTGGGGCAACATCGACTTAATGTTGGCCATATGGGAACTGAAGGTCGACAGGTTCTGTTCAATCGACTGTTCATCCCCGATATCAGCGAAGACCTCATCAAAGAGGCCCACCGTCGATGGCTGCCGGACCGTGATAAAGAGACCGGACTGGGCCATCAACTGGAGCAGGCCAACGGTTTTAATCGTAATCGTCTTACCACCTGTATTGGGCCCAGTGATAATCAGGGTCTGGTAGTCCTCACCCAGGTCAATGTCGTTAGCGACTGCCACCTTGGGATTCAACAGTGGATGCCAGGCCTGCTGCAGGCTAATCTTTTGGTCGGGATCCACGGTGGGCCGCTGCCCATCTAAACGGGCAGCCAGGCGGGCCTTGGCGTTCACAAAGTCCAGGTGACCAAGGAGGGCCACGTTTTGACCGAGCTCGGCTAACTGAGCCGACAAGTCAGCTAAAATCCGGTTTTCTTCTGCCCGCTCTTCAGCGGCCAGTTCACTGATTTGATTACTGAGTGCCACCACATCCTGAGGCTCAATGTAAAAGGTCTGGCCACTCTGGCTTTGATCATGGACCACGCCGGCAACCTGGTGACGATACTCAGAGCGAACCGGAATAACGTAACGGCCTAAGCGCTTGGTCACAATCGGCTCGCTTAAGTAGGTCGCCCGCTTACCACGGGTGTACGCCTGCATCCGCTGCTTAATCTCATTTTCCCGGCCAACAATTTTACCCCTGAGTTGGGCCAGCTTTGGTGAAGCCTGGTCAGTCAGACGGCCATTTTCATCAATGGCCTGTTCGATGGCGGTACTCAACGATTCCAAGGTTGCTAAGCGCTGCGCGTAGTCAGCTAGCAGGGGAACGGACCGACCGATTGGGTCATCAGCCAAGACCTCGAAAAAGTGGGCAACTGCCCGGGTATTGACTAAGATCTTGCCGATGGCTGCGATTTCCTGGCCGCTCAGGCTGGCCTGGATTTTTAGGCGCTGGAGGTGGGGTTCAATGTCGGCCAACTGGGCCAGCGGAATCCCGCCCTTGAGGCGGTCTAACACTGCCCCCTCTTCAGTTTCATTGAGGTCCTGGTTAACCGTGTCTAAATCACTACTAGGCTTTAAGTCGCGGGCCTCCACCTCACCAGCTGCGGTCACAACAAAGTCCAACAGCTGATCGGTAATTTTTTTATATTCGAGCGTTTGAAGTACTTTTGAGTTCATATAAGCTAAATGTTATAACCACCACTGGTAGATATTTTCGGAAAAGAAAGGAAATTCATTCAAAAATTGATTCAAAATTGGTGAGGTCACCAGCTGGTCTTGCAACCAGGCATTGGGAATAACCGATAGGACTTGGAGCACAAAGAAACAAATGACCAAGGCTAAGCCAGCCTCCCCCACGGCGCCCAGCAAACCATCTAACTGGCCCAAAACCGGGATGTGCCGAATGAGGTGAATGGGCCGCAAGATAAAGTGCATCAGCACCTTCCCCAGCAACAAAATCAGAGTAAAGGCCAGTCCGGAAGCTAAGAAGGGCGTCCCGTCATCACTGTAGGCACTAGGCACATCCGGACGAACAAAGTGGCCAGTCACCATCTGGGTCAAAAAGTCCCCCAAGGGGCGGCTGAGCCGCAGGGCCAAATAGAATATTAAAATCCATAAAATTAACCGGCCTAAAACCGTCATAATACCGTCTTGGTAGCCCCGGTAAGCCATCAGTAAAACTACGGCAATGCCAATTATTAAAATAACCATATTTCATACCTCTGGCCCCTAGTTGGTGGACTGTCAAAAGTCAGCAACCACGGGGTTACCTAAGCCATTATATCATTAAAAGCTGCTATAATGACCCTATGCAAACCGTAATCAAATTGTCGCCAAATCAGCTGGCTAAACTAGTGACCCACTACCAACCTTGGCAGTCTGGCAGTTCCCTTCCACCGGGCGCGCTGCTGCGGGCCCAATATCAGGGCGTCACCATTACCGCCTACAAATCGGGCAAAGTTTTATTCCAAGGAAGCGGCAGCCAGCAGGTGGCCCAGCCCTGGCAACCGGGGGACGCTGACCAGCCAGCCGCCGGTACCCACAAAAAAAGCACCACCTCTGGCAGTTTGCCCGCCGGCTTTGCCAGCTGGTCAGTCTTGGGTTCCGATGAGGTCGGGGCGGGTGCCTACTTTGGTCCCCTAACCACGGCGGCAGTCTTTGTTGCCCATCAGGATTTGGACTGGGTTCGCCAGCTAGGCATCATGGATTCCAAAGTGTTAAGCGATCAACAGATTCAAAAGATTGGGCCCCAAATTATTGCCCGCCTACCCCACCACGTGGTCAATTTAATGCCAACCAAGTACAATCAGCTGCAACAGCAGTACAACGTGGTCGCGCTCAAGGCGCTTTCCCACAACTTTGCCCTCAAACAAGTCCTGGCTAAAGTTAACCCAGCCGAAGTGCAAGGCATCCTAATTGATCAGTTCGCGGCCCCCACGACCTTTAACCGGTATTTAAAGCAGGCAGGCCAGACCGGTATCAGCCAGCCCAAAGAATACTTCACCACCAAGGGTGAGCGGCACCATCTCAGCGTTGCAGCCGCTTCCATCCTAGCCCGTCTGGTCGAACTCGATTCGATGAAAAAACTCAGTGAAGCCGCTGGTACCAAGCTGCCAATTGGCGCTGGTAAACACGTTGACGAAGTTGCGGCCCAACTGATTCGCCGTCAAGTTCCCCTCAAAGACTTTGCCAAACTCCACTTTGCCAATACCCAAAAAGCGGAAAAATTAGCCCAACGGCAATAAAAAAGAACCCGTCTGGGTTCTTTTTTATTTATCACTATCATCTTTGACGGCTGCTTTAGCAGTCTCATCAGCTTTTTTAGCTAGGTCCTGGCCATCAATCTTAATATCGTCAGCTGATAACTCAATGTTATCGTTAGCAACCTTATCACGGAGCTTGTTAACGTGCTTTTGGAAGGCTTGAACGACTGGCGCAGCCTTGTGCTGAACCTTATCAACGTAAGGAGCAGCCTGCTTAGAAAGGTCCTTTAGCTTGTCATTAGCGGCAGCCTTCCCCTGGCCCACTTGTTCTTGACCAGCAGCCCACTTTTCCTTGGCCTGACTGGAGACTTCGTTAAACTTATCTTCGGTAGTCTGGGCGAACTCGTGGGCCTTCTTTTCAGTGGTTTCCTTGGCATCCTGTACCTTTTGGTGCAGGGCCTTCTTTTGCTCAGGTGACAGGCTCTTATAGGCCAGGAAGGCACCTAATCCTGCCCCTAAACTGACTGCCAGACCAGCTAAAACTCCTTTTGACTTTGACATAAACTCTCCCCTTACTTGGTTGCTTTATTCTTGCTCTTCTTATCGTTCTTCTTGAACTTACCGCTAACCTTGGCGGCTGCCAAACTGGCACCGGCCTTGGTCAAAGAACCCAAACCAGCAAACTTACTGGTGGTACGGTGCAAGCTACTGTTAATGTCTGAAACGGTTTCAGAAAGTTCAGCGACCGTATCCACCGTCACATTCAAAGTTTCTAGCTTACCATTCACGTCATTTAACAAAACGTTGGCATTACCAAGAATTTCATTACCAGAGCGGGCAATCGTATCAACGTCCATCGTCAACACACTCAAGGTCCGGGTTAACCGGAGCAGGAAAATGCCGATAAACAAAACCAAAAGCAAAAAGGCAATGGCAAAAATCAGTAGTGCAATTTCTCCAACAGTCATAACTTCCTCCAACATGAATTAAATTCTAAATTCCTAAAAAAGCTAGCGTGCTAATTATAACAGAAATGTTACAGAAACCAAAAACAGGCCGGCAAAATGGCCAAATAAAAAACACCTTGCGGTGTTTTTAATGGGCGTAATCAACTGCCCGCGTTTCTCGAACAACCGTCACCTTCACATGACCAGGATACTCCAGCTTCTCCTCGACCTCAGACTTAATGTCATGGGCCAAGACGGTTGCTTGAATATCAGTCACCTGCTTAGGCTCCACAATCACGCGGACCTCCCGACCAGCCTGGATAGCAAAGGCATTGCGGACGCCTTGGTAGTTGTCGGCAATCTGCTCCAGATCTTTGAGTCGCTGGACATAATTCTCCAAAGACTCACTGCGGGCCCCGGGACGGGCGGCGCTGATTGCATCAGCCGCCCCAATGAGGTCAGCAATCGGGCTGCTAGCCGCTACGTCGCCGTGATGGGCGGCAATGGCGTTAACAATGACTGGCTTTTCGTTAAACTTTTCAGCCAAACGGACCCCTAACTCAACGTGGGATCCCTCGACTTCGGCATCAACTGCCTTTCCAATATCGTGGATTAAACCAGCGCGCTTCGCAAGCGCGACATCCAATTTCAATTCTGCTGCCATAGCACCAGCTAATTTCGCAACCTCAATTGAGTGCTGCAAAACGTTCTGTCCATAGGAAGTGCGGTAGTTCATCCGACCAATCATCTTGATTAAGTCTGGATGCATCCCACGCAAACCTAGCTCAAAGACGGCCTGTTCACCCTTTTCACGGACAACTTCGTCCATGTGACGGCGGGCCTTCTCAACCGCTTCTTCAATCCGGGCTGGATTAATGCGGCCATCGGCAATCAAAGCCTCCAAGGCGTCTTTAGCAATTTGACGACGAAGTGGGTCAAAACCACTCAAGACCACTGACTCTGGCGTATCATCGATAATTAAATCAATCCCGGTCAGGGCTTCAATAGTTCGGATATTGCGGCCTTCCCGGCCAATAATCCGCCCCTTCATGTCTTCACTAGGTAGGTCAACGACTGAAACCGTGACATCGCTGACCGAATCGGCGGCTGAACGCTGAATCGCTTGCACAACAATGTTACGAGCGCGGCGCTCAGCCTCGCTCTTAGCATCGGTTTCATACTCGCGAATGAGCTCGGCCCGTTCTTGGACTAAGTCATTCTTAGTCTCGGCCAGTACCTGTTGGTGGGCATCTTCGTGAGTCAAACGGGCAATTTCTTCTAGTTTCTGCTGTTGAGCGGTCAAAAGCTCATTGGCCCGTGACTGACGTTCAGCGGCATCATCTAAGCGCAACTGCACTTGATCTTCTTTTTGAATTAAAGAGGCATCGCGCTGATTAAGCGTGGCATCTTTCTTGTCCAAAGTGTCAACCCGGTCTTGCAGGCGGCGCTCCTGCTGCTGAACCTCGTGGTGCCGGTCGGCCAAAGATTGGTCCACCTCATCACGGTACTTCTGTGCCAAATCTTTGGCATCAAATTCAGCAGCCCGAATAATTCCCTTAGCTTCACTATTAGCTTGGTCAAAAATGTTATTGGCAATTTGGTCGGCGTTTTGAATCTTACGGGTATCACGCCAGTGTTTTAAGGCGTAACCCCCAACCAAACCAATTGCTGCTGCGAAGAACGCTGAAATGATTGTAACAAACCTTTCAGCTTTGTGATAAATATATTTCACAAACTTAGTATATCGGTAATAAAAGACTGGGTCAATTACAAAATTAATTTTTAAAGCGCCGATTTAATTCCCGTTCCTGGTCCCGTTTCTTAATGTCTTGGCGCTTATCGTACTTGCGCTTACCACGACCTATACCAATCAAGACCTTGGCATAGCCGCGCACCAGATAAACTTTTAAAGGTACAACCGTCACGCCGCTCTCACTGGCTGCCTTAGCCAGCAGCCGGATTTGGCGCTTGTGCAGTAATAAGCGGCGGGTACGGAGCGGGTCAACGTTAAAACGATTCCCATTATCATAGGGCGCAATATAAACATTGGTCAGCCAGGCCTGCCCGTCACGAATGGTCACAAAGCCATCCCCGATGGTAATCTGGCCTGCCCGAACGGACTTAATTTCAGTACCCGTCAAACTCATGCCCGCTTCAAAAGTTTCTGAAATGGCATAGTTGTAACGGGCCTTGCGGTTCTGAGCCAACAGGCGTTGACCCGGCGCTGATTTGGTCTTACTCATTGACTTCCTACCTCAACTACTTAGTGTCGCTTTCCTCGCGACTGGTGGCCATGACCCTGCTTAGCACCGGATCGCTTAGGACCGTGCTGACCACCCTTATCTTGATTACGGTGGTCATTTTTCCGACCACGGCCACGCCGACCTTCCTTACCAAAGCGACCCTGGTCATGGGCCACCTTCAAAGTGGTTGTTGGCGCACTCTCTGGGTCAACTAAGATAAAGTCAACCTTACTTTCTTCCTTGTTGACCCGGATAACCTTAATCCGCACCTTTTGACCAATCTGGAAAATCCGGTGGTGGGAACGACCAATCAGGGCCGCGTGGGCTTCATCATAGTCATAGTGGTCATCGGTCAGGTTTGAAATGTGCACCAGCCCTTCGACCGTATTTTCTAGGCTGACAAAGAGCCCAAACTTCATGGCCGCACTAACGACCCCATCAAATTCCTGATCGACCTTGTCTTCCATGAACTCGGCCTTCTTCATGGCATCAACCATCCGTTCTGTATCAACGGCCCGGCGCTCCCGGGTACTGGTATCAATTCCAATCTGACCTAAGGTGCTAGCATACTTTTCCTGGGCACCAACCCCAGTCCCCTCTTTTTCATACCACTTAATCAAGCGGTGTACTGTCAAATCGGGATAACGCCGGATTGGTGAAGTAAAGTGGGTATAGTACTTCGCCCCCAGACCAAAGTGGCCGACTGGGTCGGGCGAGTACTTGGCCTGCTTCATGGCCCTAAGCATCATGGTTGAAATCATCTGCTCGGCCGGGTCATTTTCCACCTGAGTCATCAGGCGCTGTAACATCATCGGTGTCACTTCGGCCGGATCACCCTTGACTGGGTGGCCCAAGGCCTTGGTAAATTCAAAGAAGTTCTTGGCCCGTTCTTCATCCGGCGTTTCGTGAATCCGGTATAGGAATGGCACCCGCAGCTTATCAAAGTGTTCAGCAATCGTTTCGTTGGCAGCTAACATGAAGGACTCAATCATTCGCTCCGAGGTGCCGCGTTCCCGCAGAACCACGTCCACGGCTCGGCCCTTGGGATCCACCACAATTTGAGCCTCGGGCGCGTCAAATTCAATCGCACCACGGCGAATCCGCATGTCGTGCAAAATCTTATGCAATTCGGCCATGTCTTCAAACATCGGCACTAGTTCACGGTACTGCTGCCGGGTCTTTTCATCGCCCTTAAGAATCTCGTTCACGGCCGTGTAAGTCATCCGAGCATGGGACCGAATGACTGATGAATGGATATGGTGTTTAACCACCCGTCCCTTTTGGTCGATTTCCATGTCCACTGACATGGCTAAGCGTACGACATCCGGGTTCAGCGAGGCAATTCCGTTAGACAAGCGACGAGGTAACATTGGGATTACCCGGTCGGTCAGGTAAACCGAGGTACCCCGGTTATAAGCTTCCTTGTCAATGGCTGAGCCTTCCTTGACATAGTGGGACACATCAGCGATGTGAACGCCGAGGTGGTAGTGACCATTGTCCATTTTCCAGGCTACGACGGCATCATCGATATCCTTGGTGTCAGCCCCATCAATCGTCACTAAGGGCTGGTCAGTAATATCTTCACGACCGGCCCACTCTTTTGGCTGGACTTCGCTTGGAATCTGGTCAGCTTCTTCAAGGACTTCTTCAGGGAAGTGGTTAGGGACGTGCTTACTTTCGACAATCTGTAAGATGTCCATGCCGGGCTCATCCTTATAGCCTAGCACCTGTTTAACGGCAGTCGTGAGCTGCTTAGGATGAGTTAAGTCAGGATAGGTTTTAACGTCCGCGACCACTACCTGGCCGTCATGGAGTTCCTGTCCTTCATCTTGGACTAGGATTTCGTAGTTATTAATTTTTTTGTCATTGGGACGGATTTGTCCCAGCATGCCCTTGGCCTGTGAGCCGAGGGTAAAAATGCCGACAACTTGGGTATTTGCCCGCTCTAAAATCTCAATAACCTGGCCTTCTGGACCGCGGTCAGGTGAGTTTGATGGCCGCAGGGTCTTGACCTTAACCTGGTCACCCTGCATGGCTTGTAGGGTGTTTTCGGGGTTAATGAAGTAGTCTGGTAAGTTTTCATCGTAACGGACAAAACCAAAACCGCGCTCATTGGCCTTAAATTCGCCAATCGCTTCGCCACTGTCAACGTGGTACTGGTACCCAGCTGCACCGTGATCATCAGCCTGGCCTTCCCGGACCAAGGCGTTTAAGGCGTTAACTACCTGACGGTACTCACTCCCCTCGCTCATGCGCAAGCCGTCGGCCAAACTCTGGGCAGTAAAATCCTGCTGCCGGTTGGCCTTTAAGAAGCCGGCCAGCTGTTCTTTTAATTGTTTCATTTCCATTTTTAAAGCTCCTAATTGAAAAAAGGTCAGTCTACGCTTAAGTAAACTGACCTTTTAAATTAATGGGCGGCAAGGTACATCAAGATAAAGGCAATGATGAACCAGATAGCACCCAGCACTGAGGTTACGCGGCGCATAACCGCTTCGAATCCCCGTGACTTCCTTTCAGTAAATAAATCAGCAGCACCACCCGATAGGGCTGAAAGCGCATCTTGCTGTTTACTTGGCTGCATCATGACCGCGACGATTAAGAAGAAACCGACCACTAGCAGTGCAATTGTTAGGATATTCGTCACAACGACAACCTCCACTCAAATTCAATAAGCTAAATTATAACAGAATCTAAATTAATTTCCAAGGGATAGGGCAAACATTAAAATTCCGGCCGCCACGGCGACGTTCAGACTTTCAGCCTGGCCAGCCAGTGGAATATAAAGGTTAGCTGAAGTGATGTCTGCTAATTCGGCCGACATCCCCTGCCCTTCGTTACCCATAATCAGGGCAAAATCAGCTGATGGTAGGATTTCGCGATAATCCTTAGCAGCGGGATTCAACTGGGTGCCATAAACTGGCAATCCATTATTTTCCAGGGCCTGCACCCATTCAGTTAAGTCGGCATTGAGGACTTCTAGGTGAAATTGGGAACCCTGCATGGCCCGCACCACTTTAGGTGCAAAGGCATCTGCCGTCCCCGGCCCAAGAACTACGCCCTTAAAGCCAGCTGCATCCGCAGTCCGAATCAGGGTGCCGACATTACCGGGATCCTGGATACTATCCAAGAGCAGCCATTGCCCCTCAAAAACATAGCTAGGGTCAAAGGTCTTTTCTGGCAAGCTGATTTCGGCAAAAATCCCCTGAGGCGTGTTGGTGCCAGCAATGTGCTTAGCGACCTCGGGGCTAATTTCAAAGGCGGGAACACCGTGGGGCACGTCACTAAGATGGGCTTCCATCTGCTCGAGTGTAGCCATCACCGCATGGAACTTGGCCTGGGCATCAATGGCCGCTTCGACCAAGTGCCAGCCGTCTAACAAGTAGGTACGGTTAGCCTGCCGACCTTTGCGGGTGGCTAACTTAGCCCAGGTCTTCACCCGGGCGTTTTGATTGGATAAAATTCGTTCCATGAGTGGTGTCCTTAATGGTAGTGCCCTACCAGCTACTAATTAATTATGACCGGTTCTGCTTGCCAGCGTTCCGGTTGCCCTTAGGCTTGGGGGTCACGTCGCGGGGACTCAGACTGCCAGGCTTAACCTCACTGTCACTATAAGCCCTACTCAGAATGTCATCGGCCCGGGCTTCAATACTAAACTCGTCATCGACCTTCTTCTCCAAGGATGGATACTGGAAGTGAATGACAATAGTCTGAATTAGGGCAAAGATACTGGTGACAACGAAGTAAAGACCTACAGCTCCGTTGGCCCATAAAGTAAACATAAAGATAAAAATTGGGCTCATGAACATCACAATGCCACTGGTCTTCCTTTGTTCAGCTGGCATGCGCTGCATGGCAATCCAGGCCTGAATTAAGTAAATCACACCAGCAGCTACCGCAAAGACAACCTGGGGCTTTCCCAAGCCCAGTCCAAAGAAAGTCGCCGTTTGCAAGCCGTGAACGTGTTGAACAGCCACGTACAGACCAGAAAAGATTGGCAACTGAATCGCCATAGTCAAAAAGGAAATGCCGCCAGTCAGGCTGACATTGTTTTCCCGGTAGAGGGTCATGGTGGCCATGCTAGCCGCCTGCTGCTCAGCCTGGGTCTGGGCCGCCTTAGCCCGGGCCTGAATCTTATCAATTTCAGGCTTGAGCATCCGCATCTTAAGCTGGCTAATCGTACCATTGCGCTGCTGGTTAACAAAGAGCGGCAGGATAATCAGCCGCATGATGGCGGTAATAATGATAATTCCCCAACCAATGGCATTGGGACCACCAAGAGCATCGGCGATTGACAGCACTGCGTTTGCAATCGGGTGGCCAATCCACTCGTACAGACGGCCATGCACACTGTAACCACCGGTTAGCAAAATAATATCCAAAATAACAAAAGCAAAGGTTAAGATACGCTTTAGCTGTTTCATGAAAGCTCCTAAAATTTTTTAAACGTTTGTAAACCCGGTCAATTATATCAAAAAAAGCGGATAGTCACCGCTTAATCTTGGGAAAAATCACCGTCACCGGGTTCATAGCCCTGGCCAGGCGTTTTATCGACTAGGGGTAGCCAAATCGTGAAGACTGACCCAGAACCCAGGGCACTTTCGACGGTTAGCTGACCACCATAGGCCGTTACCAAACGCTCGGCAATACTCAGACCCAGGCCATTACCACCAGTGTGATGGTTGCGGGCCCGGTCAACCCGGTAAAAGCGGTCAAAAATCTTCTCCAAGTCTTCGGCGGCAATCCCCTCGCCAAAATCTTGGATACCGATTTCAACCCGGGTGGCGGATTGTGACAGGGCGAAGTGAATTTCACGCCGGTCGGTAGAGTATTTTACGGCATTATCAGCCAAAATGATTAGGATTTGTTCTAGGTGGTCACGGCGAATCCGCACCTCGGCTGGCCGCGAAAGGTCATTGTCAAAGGTTAGAATGAAGTCCGGATGCAGCATCTGAAAATCACTAAAAATCCGTTGAACCACGGCACCGACATCCGTAATCTGGTCGCTTTTTTGTTCCGGAATTTGCTCAGCCCGGGTCAAATTTAGCATCTCGTTAATGAGGGTTTCCATCCGCTCAACTTCGGATAAGGAAGCCTGGATGGACTCCTCTAAAACCTCGGGGTCATCCTTCCCCCAACGATTGAGCAAGCCCATGTGCCCCTTAACCACGGCGACCGGTGTCCGCAACTCATGGGAAACATCGGAAACAAACTGCTGCTGGGATCGAATTAAGTCCTGGAGACGGTCAATCATCTGATTTAAAATCTTGGCCAGGTCAGAAAACTCGTCGTTCATGCCCATATCCTGGGCCCGCTGGTCAGTCATCGGATCTGCTTCAAAGGCGCGAATCGTGTCTTCGATGGTGTGAACCGGACGCACAATCAGCTTGATTAAAAAGAAAGTTACCAGAAAGGCTAATACTGATGCAGCCACGGCGGTTCCCAATAGCCAGGGCCAGGTCCGATCAACCTCAAAGCTGTAGTAGTGTTCCAGACCCCAGAGTAGGACGGTGGCCAGTAAAATACCGATAATAAAAAAAACCAGCATCATCCCTAACGACAACTGCCAGTGCAGTGAAAAACGATGTGATTTTGCTGGTTTTTGATTCTGATTCTTAGCCATGCTAATTAGCTCCGCATAACGTAACCGGTTCCCCGTACGGTCTGAATATAAGAGGCCTTACTATCAGGGTCATCAATCTTATTACGTAGGTAACGAATGTAGACATCGACGACATTGGTCTCAACCTCGGAGTTAAATCCCCAAACTTCCTTGAGGAGCTGCTCGCGGGACTGGACCACGTTAATGTTTTCAACCAAGATTAGGAGCAAATCGTATTCCCGCTTGGTCAAGTTAATGACCTGGTCACCACGCCGGGCAATCCGGTTCTCCTTCTCAATCCGCAAATCTTTGAAGTTAATAATGGCGCGGTGTTGGTCATTCGACTCGGTCTCAATGGCAATTCGCCGTAACAAGGACCGAACCCGGGCCAGTAATTCTTCGATGGCAAAGGGCTTAACAACGTAGTCATCAGCCCCATAATCCAGGCCAGAAACCCGGTCAATCACGGAGTCACGGGCCGTCATCATAATAATGGGGGTCTTTTTAACCTCACGTAAGCGCCGGGCAACTTCTAAACCATTTAGCTCCGGCAGCATCAAATCCAATAAAATTACGTCGTAATCGTTTTCTAAAGCTAAATCTAAACCAGCACGGCCATTATCAACCGTTTCAACTTCGAAGCCTTCGTGCTTCAATTCGAGGGAAACGAACTTTGCCAAGTTCTCCTCGTCTTCAATAATTAATACTTTACTCATAGTTATCCTCAGTAAACAGCTCTTATTGCCAGTTGACAATAATTAAGCAGTCTATTAACTATTATTTTAGCTTGTTTAGAATCGGATTGCAAGCAGCCTACTTATCGAAGAACTGGTCGAGCTTTTGCAGGCGGGGATCTAAGGCTGGCTCCTCGTCTTTTTCGGCCACTTCATAGTCATCCTGGCTGATTACCTGCCAGCCATTCCCGGTCGGATACTGGTCCTCTTCGGCTTCGGCCTGAGTTAGAACCTGGGTTGGCAAACTAGCCACTAGGTTCTCTAAAATGACCTCATCCACGTCAATGACATCATTTTCTAGGAGAAAAACGGCTTCGTTGTCTTCAAAATCTTCTAGGTGTTTTTCAGTGGTGACGTAGGTCTCGGCCAGGTCCATGTCAACTGGCAACTTTACTGGCGCCAGGGACCGTGACGATGGCACCGTCACCTCGCCAGTCACCTGCAGGGTTAAACGGATGTCATCATTTTCAAGGGCCCGTAGTTCACCTTGCAAGTGCAACTGGCCCAGGGACAAGATAACGTCTGAAAAGCGTTGAGCCACCACCGCTTTTAAATCGATGTTTTCATCAATTACGATAGGTGTTTGCCGGTGCTTTAAAACGGCCGGTCGTGCAAATTTCATAGGTTCTCCTTTCCTGGTTCCCAGTGAATCGGCCGGCGACCGACGTCTTGGACTGGCGCTGGTTGGTCGGCTAATAACTGCCAAACCTGACCAGCCTTATAGTCCAGCCGCAGGTTCGCCTTGGCCAATCCTAGGTCCACCCGGTTAATTAGGGGCAAGGTTACGGTTTTCTTGATTTGATTTAGATAGGCCTGACCGGCATCTGAAAAGCCTAAGACCCGCAGATAAGGGTCGGCCATGGCGGCCTGCATCTGATCAACTTTAATGTTTAAGAGGGTATAAAGCAGGGTTCGTTGGATTCTAGCAAAGGTGTACCGCTTTGATTTTACCGACTTAATGAAGCTCTGATAACCCTGGGGGCCATCCTTGGCAGCGGCGGTGTTCACCAGCCGGTACTCCATCCCCTCGGCCATTTGATAGACCTGGCCTAACTGGCCGACCGTGTCAGTTAGCAGGCGGTACTGCAAAAGGGGCCAAAAGCGCTTTTCAAAGCCCAAGGTGGTCGGTTTCTCGGTCAGAGTCGCCATTGTGCTAGCCGGCACAACTGGGGCAACCTTATCGAACTTACCCTTGTGGAGGGCCAACCGGATGGAAGAAGCCGAAGCAATCGCCCCATCGGCTGGAATAGCCTGATCATGGTAAGCCGCTGTTTTACGGGCAATCGGTCGTAAAGTAATCGGCAGGTCCAACTGGTGAACAGCCATGGCATAGCCAAAGGCCAAAATATCATTGGGGTCACTCAACTCAAAGCCAGTGGCGGCCTCCAAGGATTGGGCATAAGCACTAGCAAAGGTCTGACGTCGGTCACTAAAGTTGTTACCCGAGGTGACACTTGGTGCCTGTTTCGCCAGGTCCAAGAAGTCAACCTCGGGGTGTTCACTGCCAAAAACCAGGTCGGTGACCCCGAGGGCATTCAAAAGACGCAAGGCCCCCTGGGCAAAGATATGGCTGGGTTGGACAGCGTAAAAAACTGGCAATTCAATTACCAAATCAGCGCCAGCAGCCAGGGCCAGTTCCGCCCGCTGCCACTTATCCAAGAGGGCGGGTTCTCCCCGCTGAACGAAGTTTCCTGACATGACCACGACGACCACATCAGCCCCAGTTAGCGCCCGGGCCTGTTCTAAGTGGTAACGGTGCCCATTGTGGAGGGGGTTATATTCAGCAACAACACCAACTGCGCGCATCCTTACTCCTTAACTTTTTTAGCCTGGAAAAACCAGCGCTCGGTCTCAGGTCCCACTTCGGCCTGACCAAAATCAGCCCAAACCGCTACTTCGCCAAAGCCAGCCTGCTTCAAGAGCCGCTGGTAAACCTCCAGGGAATAGGTTTGCTCGTGGTGAACCTCCCGCAGGAGGGCAAAGGCATCCCGGGACTCATCATAGTTGAAAAATTTCAAATCGTGGTCAACACTGTCAGCTTCCTCGCCTGGGAAAGCCGTCCACATAAAGATATGGTCCGGGTCATCATCATTATTGTAATAGTACTGGTCATAGCCAACATTGACCTGGTAGGGCGTAATCACGTCAAAGAGAAAACGGCCGCCATCATCTAGGTGCTCATACACCTGAGCCAGGGTCGCCGCCAAATCTTTCTCGGTCGGCAGGTAGTTTAAGGTGTCCACCGTACTAACAATCAGGGGATATTTTTGATCCCAGGCAGAAAAGTCGCGCATATCCCCTTCTAGGATTTGAACTGAGACACCAGCTTGGCTGGCCCGCCGGTCAGCTAGGGTCAGCATGGCAGCCGACTGGTCTAAAATGGTCACCTGGTAACCGACTTGGGCCAGTAAAACTGCCAGACGGCCGTTACCACCCCCAATATCAAGGACTGCTTCTGGTTTGGTGCGGTCCTGGATGAAGCTCAGCCACTCCTGATAAACCTGGTTATCAAAGAGCTGATCATATAAATCAGCAAAGGTTGTGTAATTTTGGTTAGGTTGGCTGGCCACGTTTTTCTCCTAGGGTTTAGTCAGCGACCAAGAGGTCTGAGAGGTCCACTGGTTCAGCGTCATACCACAGCCGTTCAATGTGGTAGAAGTCACGGTGTTCCGTATCAAAAATGTGTACAATCACATCCCCGAGGTCCATCAGGACCCATTGGGCAGCATCCATACCTTCGATGGCCCGTACTTGGCCACCAGCCGCTTCAATCTGATCCTTCACTTCGCGCACGATGGCCTGGACCTGCCGGCCCGAAGCAGCAT
Organism: Leuconostocaceae bacterium ESL0723; assembly: GCA_029392055.1. Classification (GTDB taxonomy): domain Bacteria; phylum Bacillota; class Bacilli; order Lactobacillales; family Lactobacillaceae; genus ESL0723. The sequence continues at coordinate 1,085,605 of CP113928.1, forward strand.
CGGCGATTACAAAGTAATCGGCCACCAAAGAAACGGAAGTCATATCCAAGGCATCGATTTGGTTAGCTTTCTTGCTATCAATGGCCTTTACGGCTACGTCCAAAGTATCTTTTGCTGAAAGTGTTGTCATTTATACTCCTTTATCATCCTGCTCAGTGCATTTAAATTAATGCTGAGTTTGTCTAATCCAGTAGTTATAGGCGAGAAACGAGGCCGGGTAAACCGGGCGGCCACCCTCGACCAGGTAGGCCACGGTGTGCTGTAACTGGTAGGTCACACCCAGGTCTAAGTTTTGCTCGGTTAGCTTCCGGGCCTCATCCACGCCCGGAAAATCACGGCCGGGCTCAATGTAGTCGGCCGTGAAGATAATTTTTGACAGGGTCGACATCGATGCGCCGGCCCCAGTGGTGTGGTCACGGACGGCTTGGAGAATACCGGGGTCGGTAATCCCCAGCTCATCATGAATCATTTCCGCCCCGACCACGCCGTGCCAGATGGCGTTGTTCCAGTTCAAGAGGTCAGGGTCAAGGTGCTTAGCCTTAATGACCTGGATAAAATCCTGATCAGGCCGTTGCTTGGCATAGTCGTGCACCAGGCCGGCCACCGCCGCCTGTTCGGGGTCAACCCCGTTTTGCTCGGCCAGTGCTTTGGCCGTTTGGCTAACCCGTAGGCAGTGCTGGTAACGATCCGGCGTTAAGGCCTGGGCAACTTTTTCCTTAAGTTGTTCAAAGGTTCCTGAATAATACTTCATCAATACCTCCAAAACATGGGTTACTTACATTTGGTCAACCAGGGGCGAAATCCGAGCGTACTTCTCTTCGACCGCTGGCAGGTATAAGACCGCCGTCCGGCCAATGGTTTGGACGACCGTGATGGCTGAATGATCTTCGATAAAATCCGCCAGGTCCTCCACTGATAAATCGGCGCCCTGCTGTAGGTTGACCTTAATCAACTCCCGTTTGGCAATGGCCATAATGACTTCGTCTAGCCAAGTTTGGTTCACCCCGTTCTTCCCAATCGAAAAAATGGGGCTTAACGGATGCGCGGTAGAACGTAAGTAGCGTTTTTGTTTACTTGATAAATGCTGCATTAGATCATCGCCTTTCTTAAGGTTACTGAAACGCCCTTGGGGGCCCAAGCTGCCACGGACAAACCAGCTGGCAAGGTAATCCAGCCCAGCCCGGCATAAACCAGGTCTGACTTTTGATTGGTTTTAAATTCGTGACGAACCAGGGCTTCCCCATCCTGAGGCGCCGGGGCCAAAAGGCCCCCGGCGTGCTGGCCGTAAAAGGCATCCGCCCCGGCCAGTTTGGTACGGTGGAGCTTTAAATTATTTTCAAAGTAGGCGGTCACCGCCGTTTTGTCACCATTCAGGTAGTCAAAACGAGCCAGACCACCAATAAAGAGGGTTTGGCCGGCATTGAGCTGGTAGGTCCGTGGTTTAATTTCATTACGGGGCAGGGTGTACTTCAAATCCTGGTCCTCAATGTGGTGCTGTATTTGGTCACGCTTAATAATGCCCGGCGTATCAATTAACTGCCGGCCATCATCGAGGGGAATCTCAATCCGATCCAGGGTTGTTCCTGGGAAACGAGAGGTCGTAATCAACTCTTGAACCCCAGTTTTAGACTTAATAATCTGATTGATTAGGGTCGACTTACCAACGTTAGTCGTACCGACCACATAAACGTCCTGGCCGTGCCGCTCCTGATCAATTTCGTTTAACAAGGCATCCAGGTTGTGAGGATGGGCAGCCGAGGTCAGAAAAATATCGACTGGTCGCAGACCCTGCTCACGTAAAATGCCGGCCAGCCACTGCTTCAACCGTCCTTGATTGGTGGACTTAGGCAGGAGGTCCAATTTGTTCCCTACCACTAAGATGGGATTGTGAGGGCCGACAAAGCGAGCTAAGCCGGCAATTTGGGAACCACTAACATCAAATAGGTCGACAACATAGACAATCAAAGCCCGCGTGGTTGAAATTTGATGCAATAACCGGGCAAAGTCATCATCACTGAGCTCAACCGGCTGGATTTCATTATAGTGGCGCAGACGGAAACAGCGCTGACAAAGCAGCTGATCAGTTCCCTCAGCGAGGGCCTTTTTCAAAGCACCCTTGGGCAGGTAGCCGGAATGATTCGGGTCTGTGACTTGCATTTGGGCCCCGCAGCCCACGCAGTAAAGTCCCTCAGCTAAGGTTGCTTGCATTTGTTCATCAGTGATTGGTGTGCTCACGCAGTGATTTCTCCCATTTCAAATTTGGATGTTCTTTAAAAATAACTTTTTTGGCCTGCTTTTCGATGCGCCGGTTTAACCAACTTTGCCACATGTCAGACTCAATCAGCGGCTTAACCAAGACACTGCGCACCCCGGCCAGGTGGGCGGCCCAAACATCGGTTAAGAGTTGGTCGCCAACCATGATGACCTCGTGGGGATTGAGGTGGTGTTTTTTTAACACATAGTCAATTCCCCGTGGTAAGGGCTTTAGCGACCAGGCCACATAGTCGACCTGGAGGGGGGCCACCGCCTTGGCGACGCGCTTATTGGTGTTATTAGAAATGACCACCAATTCAATGCCACCCTGACGCAATTCGGCCAGCCATTGTCGTAGTTCAGGGGTCCCTTCCGGGTTATTCCAGGCCAGGAGGGTATTATCCAGATCGGTTAAGACCGTGGTAATCCCATGGGCCTTTAGCTCAGGCACACTGAGGTCATAAATTGATTGAACCATGTAGGTTGGCGTCAAAAATTCTAAAGGCATAATTCCTGTCCTAATTCATACTTCCTTACCCCATATTATACACGAAAGGCATCGTTCCCAAGGCAACAAAAAAAGCCCCGAAAAGGGCGTTTTATGTAAGTATATTTTGGTTTAGTACCAACCGTTTGACTGGAAATGGCTGATAGCATTACCAACTGAACCATAACGGTCAGCGATGTAACTTTGCATGGCTTGCAACTGAACGTCGTAGTTACCAACGTAGTCTTGACCACCGGCGTACTGAGCATAGGCTGACTGTGAAAGTTGACCAATACCGTAGAAGCCACCGTTAGTAGCGTTGACGTTTCCGCCACTTTCCTGGTTAATCAACCACTGGATATCACCACTGGCAGTGGTCGTCCGCACTGGTGTTGAAACCTGTTGAACTTGAACAGTGGCTGCCTGTGAAGAACTTGAGTCGCTTGACTGGCTAGCACTTGAGCTTGAATCAGCAGAACTCTGTGCATCGGCCTGACTGCTATCATCGGCACTAGCATCAGTAGCAGGCGTTGTAGCTGAGAGCTGCATTGCCTTAACATTATTAACAGATGACACGGCTGACTTTACGTCGCTGGCACTAACATTGGTGCTCAACTTCGCAACCTTATCGGTCGTCGCCGTTGCCTTTTTAGAATTATTTAATTGTGAATTAGTAGCGCTGACTGCCAAACCGGCAACTGCCACGCTGGTAAGTAAAATTTTATTTAACATCATGACTAACATTTTGGCGTATTTATATTACAAATATATTACACAGTGTTACAAAATGATAACATGAGATTAAATAATATACTTTTACTATTTAAAAGTATTGTAAATAGCCTATTTTACAAAGCTTATTTTTTATTACGATGCAACCAGCGCAAAACTGGATAACCCAGGGCAACAATAATTACTGAAATCAAGACCCCTTCAAAATCGTGTAAGAGTTCTGAAATTTCCACATAAAGGGAACCGGCAATGGCAATAATGGGTACCCAGGGGAAAAGTGGCATGGAAAAAACCCGGCTCTGTCCACTAGGATCCCGGCGCCGTAAAATAAAGACCCCAATTAACACTAATATATAGAAGAGAAAAGTAATAAAGATGGCGTAATCGGTCAATTTATCCGGATTGGTGAAGAACATCATCAGGGTCCCGATAGCCAGCATTAGCCAGATGGCCGCATTGGGCGTTTTAGTCTTGGGATTCACCTTACTAAAAATCTTGGCAAAGGGAAAGTCACCGTTACCCGCCATCGCATAAAGCACCCGGGGGAAGGAAACGACCTTACCATTGAGCGTGCCTAGCAGGGAAATCAAGATGGCCACACTCAAGATACGGCCACCCCAGTAACCAAAAGCATTGGTTGCCATGGCCAGGGTGGTGTTTTCACCCAGACTGGCAATTTGGTTAGCTGATAGACTGCGATAAGCCCCAAAGCTAACGCCGGCATAAGCCACCATCACCAGCAGGATGCCAACCACGATTGCCTTGGGCAGGGTTTTTTGTGGGTTTTTGATTTCCCCACTAATGTTGGCCAGGGTAACCCAGCCATCATAGGCAAAGAGGGTGGCCAAGATGGCTACACCAAAGCCGCCAGCAACGGCAGTATTGTTACCAACCTCCGTAACTACCTGACCGAGGGCATCGTGGTGGCCAAAGAAGAGGCCAAAGATGGTCAGGGCGATGATTGGAATCAACTTGATGACCGTGGTCACAATCTGAAAGCCGGCACTAACCCGGTTTGGCACTGAATTCACCAGACCAATAAAGACCAGGGTCACCACCGCCACGGCCAAACTGGCTGACTTAGGCAGACCAAAGAGGGCCACAAAGAGAACGCCGAAGTAGGCGGCAATTGCGCCCATCATGGCTGGTCCATAAAAGACAACCTGCATCCAACCGGCCAAATAACCTAGGGTTTTACCATAAAGCTTTTCGATGTAGTAATAAATACCACCGGTCCGGGGCATCTGTGAACCAACTTCGGCCACACTAATTCCTGAGGTGAGGGTCAGGACACCCCCGGCCAACCAGGCCAGCATCCCAGCCGTGGTATTACCGGCTGCCTGTAGGACGCTCCCCTGCTTGAAAAAGATTCCAGAACCAATAATCGTCCCAGCCACCAAGGCCAGGGAGGCCCAGAAGCCAAAACCGCGGTTGAGGTTCTCCTTACTCTCCATTACGTAATTCTCCTTTTGCGTAATAATTCAACAGATTTTATTCTATCATGTCACTTAAATTGACAGGGAACTGGTTTAGTAATTTAAGGAAAAATTGGTAGCTGGGTCTAGACCAAATAAAAAAGCCGGTTAACCGACTTTTAAGCTAAATCATGTTTTAAATCACTGGGTTGGTAAAGCTTCAGCCACTTACTAAAAATCAGCTGGGCTAGCAAACCAGCAATGATGGGCACCACTACCCAGGCTATCAGGGCTACGCCGGGACTGATAAAGTGCGTAATTAGCGGTGAGCTGGCGTTAGAATCAGGACTCATGGACTGGATGGGCGACACCAGGCCAATGTAGCCAAAACCAGCCGAAGTGGGCGTGCCTTGGATATTAAAGAGGACGACTGGGACGGCACTCACCGCGGCAGTAAAGAGACTAGCTACCATGGTGATCGGTTTGGCAAAAATAGCTGGCATCATCAGGTTCATGGCGCCCAAGCCAATGGCGATGGTGGTTCCCTTTTTATTAACCTGCCAGGAGTTAATCAAGAGCATGATGGTGGTCGCCACTACCCCCATCCCGGCCGCACCGGCGGCTAAGCCGTGTAGGCCAATGGCCAGACCAATTCCAACCGTCGAAATCGGGGTAATAATCAGAATAGCAAAGGCCATGGCAATCAAAATCGCCATTGGCAGTGGTGCCAGGTTGGTCAGCCAGTCAACGCCGTGACCGGTGGCCGTGGTTAACAGGGCCACCCAGGGAGCCAAAACCTCGCCCAAAAGGCCAATCCCACCCCCAATTAAAATCGGACTTAAAATAATGGCCAGGGCGCCAAAGCCATTTAAGTAACGGGAGACCAGCCAGATGGCCCCAACCGCAATGCCGGCCACCAGGATGGCATTAATGATATCCCCGGCCCCGTCGGTCACAAAGATTCGGGTCGGCTCGGTTAACTTTTCATCGGTAAGTGGATGCACGCCGCCGGGCGATAGGACCCGCCAGCGGACCGCACTAGAAGAGACCATGGTGGCAATCCCAACCACGCCGATGTCTAGATTCTTCATATTAAATTGGAGGGCGACTGACATCCCGATTAAAAACGGCGTCAGCGAGGTAAAGAAAGTCAGAATCGAGCTGAAATCAGCACCCAGGGCCGTATTTTCAATCCCGGAGAAGTGAATAATATACTTCATCACGGCCGCTGGCAGAACCCCAATTAAAATTCCCTGAGCTGCGCCGTTGAGCAATTTGTAAAGGAAATCCCTCAGGGGAATTTTTTGGTGGCCAGTAAATGTTTGGTTTTGCATAACGTGGTCATCTCCTTTTACTTGTCTAAGCGGGCTTGCTGGCAGCCCCACCTGGGCGCTTACCAAAAGAAAGGGTTATTTCATTTTAACATGCTAAGAATTGGTCCACCCAAACTAAAAAGGGCCATTAGGCCCTTCGTTAATCAGGTAAGTTCTTGTTTGAAATCGGTTGGTTGGTAAAGCTTTAACCAGCGGCTGAGAATCAGCTGGGCCAAAATGGCAGCCAGGACTGGAATAATTACCCAGGCCAGCAGAGCGGTCAGCGGGTTAATGAAGTGGTTCATCACCGTAGTTGGCACAGCCGGATCCTTAATGACCGACTGAATGGGCGATACCAAGCCGATATAACCAAAGCCGGCCGTAGTCGGGGTGCCCTGGATGTTAAAGCCGGCAACTGGCACGGCGGCAATTGCCGCCGTTAAGATAAAGGGCAGGATGGTGATTGGCTTGGCAAAGACTGAGGGCATCATTCCCTTCATGGCGCCCAGGGCAATCGCAATCGTAGTCCCCCTCTTATTAACCGTCCAGGAGTTAATGATCAAAACTACCGTTGTCGCTACCACCCCCATGGCTGCCGCACCCGAAGCAATCCCGTGCAGGCCAATGGCTAGGGCAATCCCGACGGTCGAAACCGGGGTAACAATGATAATGGCAAAGGCCATGGCAATTAGGACAACCATGGGCAGCGGTGCCAGACGGGTGCAGAGCTCAACGGCATCCCCAATCCAGGTGGTTAACTGGAAAACGTAGGGGCCGATTAATTTACCAATCAGACCCACGCCCCCACCGACGATAATCGGACTGAGAATAATCGCCGTTGAACCAAAACCGTTTAGGTAACGGGCGATTAGCCAGGTTACAAAAACTGCCAATCCGGCAACCACCATGGCGTTAATCACGTCCCCGGTACCATTGGCTACGTACATCCGGGTTGGTGCCGCCAGGACTTGGTGGGTCAAGGGGTGACTAGTTCCCTTGGCAACCACTCCCCACTGGATGGAGTTGGCCGAAACCATGGTGGCAATCGCCACCACCCCGGTGTCGATAATCGACATCTTAAACTGCATGGCTACCGCCATCCCGATTAAGAAAGGTATCAGGGTACCAAACAGGGTCAGAATCGCAGCCAAATCAGCTCCCCAGGCTGTTTTACCGATTCCGGAGAATTGGATGATATATTTCATCACAGCGGCGGGCAGGACGCCGATTAAAATGCCCTGGGCTGAACCGGAAAGGACTTTAAAGAAGAATGATTTCAGTCCCAGGGACTGGTGGCCGTTAAATGTCGCGGTCATAATGTTTTCCTTTGTGTATTTCTTAACAAGTTAGTTCGTGTAAAAAGCCAGGGGCAAAGCCACTGGCTTTTTAACATCAATATAGTGAGTAATCTTAGTACTTAACAGCAATCTTTGGCGTCTCACCCTTGGCAAATGACACCGCTGCGTCAAATGACTGGTGAACCATCTCAGAAACCGCCTTAGTCGTGTAGAAGGCAATGTGTGGCGTAACCAACACGTTATCACGGGCAATCAGGTCCGCAATCTTGGGATCAGGGAATGGCTTACCTTCCCAGTCCTCATTGAAGAGCCCAACTTCGTGCTCGTAAACATCCATGGCGAAGTCAGAAATCTTACCAGAGTCCAAACCTTCGATGATGGCATCGATGTCCATCAGGTTACCACGGGAAACGTTAACCAGGATAACCCCATCCTTCATCTTGGCGATTGATTCGCGGTTATAAAGGTGGTAGTTTTCAGGGACACCAGGGACGTAAAGTGAGATAGCATCGGCCTGGGCATAGAGGTCATCAATGTTATCAACGTAGATGCCTTCTTTTTGTAGCTCTGGGTTAGGGTACTTATCATAAGCAATCACCTTGGCCCCAAAGCCCTTCAAGATATTAATGGCAACCCGACCGATGTGGCCAGTTCCAATAATACCAACCGTTTGCATCCGCATTTCCCGACCGATGGTTGGTGCCCAACGTAAGTCGTGACGGGCCACCTTCTCGTCCATTGGCTTAGTCCGGCGCAGCAAACGTGATAGCTGGATCATGGAATGCTCAGCAATGGCGTTAGGTGAGTAAACCGGCACGTTAGAAATGTTGAAGTGCAAGGCCTTAGCTGCGTCAAAGTCAATGTTGTCAGTCCCAACATTACGCAAAGACAGGTTGGTTACCCCAACGGCAGCCAGAGCTTCCAAAGTTTCCTTGGTGTAGTCCAACTGCTGGTACACGACAACTGAATCAGCGCCCTTGGCCAGAGCAGCCGTTTCAGGCGTTAACAGTTCGTCAGTGTAAGCAACTTCTACGTCTGGGTGGGCCTGTTCCCAATCCTTCAACGCAGGCTTCTCATCCTCCCGGATGCTGTAAGCAAAAATCTTCATAAGGTCCTCCAAGTTAATTTTATCTACCAGTTCGTATTATACCGTAAAATTCGGCTTTGTTGCTCACTTCGTCACTGGCTTTTCACCGGACTTTTCCAAAATGCCATCAATGAAGCCATAACCGAGGGTTTCTTCCGCACTCATCCAGTTATCACGTTCAGTATCCCGGGCAATCATCTTGATGTCCTTACCAGAACCGTCGGCCAAAATCTTGTTGAGCTTGTTACGGGTCTTGGTTAACTGTTCGGCGATAATGGCCATGTCAGTCTGCTGGGTACCACCCGCGGCACCACCCATAGGTTGGTGAATCAGGTATTCAGCGTTAGGCAGCATGAAGCGGTGACCCTTTTCGCCAGAAACGGCGATAATGGTTGCCATTGAAGCAGCCAGGCCCATCACAATCGTAGTAATCGGTGACTTAATAAAGTTCATCGTGTCGGTGATGGCAAGGCCGGCAGTAACAGAACCACCGGGCGAATTAATGTACATGGAAATTTCTTTAGTGGGGTCTTGGGCTTCCAAGAAGAGCAACTGGGCAACAATCGAAGTTGCCATACCGTCCTCAACTTCACCTTGGACCAAAATGATACGATCTTTTAACAGGCGGGAAGGCAAATCATAGCTTTCACGTCCGTTTGCAGTTTGTTCAATAACTCCTGGCCACATAATGTTCTCCTTATAATAGAGCGGAAATGACCGCTTAGTTTCAAAGCATATTTTAACATAATCCCTAGCGATAAAAGTAGGTTTACAGGTGGGAAAGGTCGTAGTCTTCACCGGCCGCAATCGTCTTAGCCAGGGCGGTTAATTTTCGCATACGGTGGTTGACACCGGACTTACTAATTTCGAGTAAATCCCCAATTTCAGCCAGGGATTCATCGGGATGATTGAGGCGGGCCTGGGCCACATCCCGGAGTTTAACCGGCAGGTGGTCAACCCCACCTATCGCGGATGCAATCAGTTGAATTTGACTAATCTGCTGGTTGGCCGCGTTGGCCGTCTTTTGCATGTTAGCGGTCTCAGCGTTGACGAGCCGGTTAACTGAGTTGCGCATGTCACGCATCATCCGGATATCTTCAAAGTGCAGCATCGACTGGGTGGCCCCAATCGTGGCTAAAAATTCGACGATTTTTTCAGCCCGTTTCAGGTAGACCAAATAGCCCTTTCCCCGCGGGGCAATCTTGGCCGGCAGGTTGAAGTGGGCCATGAGTTTAACGAGTTGGTCAGCCAACTCTTCGTGGCTGGTGAAGATTTCTAAGTGGTAGTTGGCCTTCTCCGGTGAATTCACCGACCCGGCCGCCAAAAAAGCCCCCCGTAAAAAGGAGCGCTGCTTATTATCAGCGTTCAAAATTCGGGCCGGAATAGCTGGGTGCAACCCAAAGGAATCCACCCCCAAATCATCTAAGACCGTCTGGACCTGGTTTTCCAGGAGGACGGCGAAGGTCTTATGGTGGTTTAGCGCCCCGGGCGCATTGCTAACTTGAACTTCAACAGTAATCCCAGGGTAACTTTGCTTGAGCAGGGTGTAAATCCGGCGAGCAATGGCCGCATTTTCGGTGCTGACCTTCACCTGCTGGCTACTGCCCAGGGTCGTGACCCCATTCATCCGCAGCAAGGCCGACAACTCCGCCTTGGCATTGGCAGTCTGGACAATCAGCCCGGTTAATTCTTTTTTGACTTCGGCCGCATAAGACACACTTATTTCTCCAAAAGCTTTAAGAGCTCGTTGCTCACCTTGTCGCCGTCGTGAAAGGCACCGGCGTCGCGTAGGGCTAGGTAATCGCCGGTCACGCTTTGAGCACCCTGGGCCTCAATCCCGGCCCGGTCCCCGACTACCTGCTGGGCAACTTCATGCCAGCGCTGGTAGTCGACAAAGTCTTTGGGTACCGGGGTCGTGTTCGTCAAAACGTAATCAATCACTGGCTTACCAATGTGTTGGTTGAGGGCGGCTAGATGATCAGCGTCAGTGTAGGCGTCAGTCTCGCCCTTCTGGGTCATAATGTTGCTGATATAAACTTGTCGGGCCGGGGTGGTTTGCAGCGCAGCCCGCACCTCGGGTACGACCACATTGGGCAAAATCGAGGTAAAAAGGCTACCGGGACCATAAACAATCAGGTCAGCTTGCTTAATGGTATCAACCACCTGAGGTACTGCCCGGGGGACCTCGTTTGGCTCATCACCCTCGACCCAGACCTGGTCAAGTTGTTGATGGGCAGCCGTGATGGATGATTCCCCACTTAAAACCTGCCCGGTCTTAGTCCGGGCCTTTAAAATCAGCGGTTCATTGGAAACCGGGTAAATGTGCCCCTGGACCTTCAAATAGGCACTCAGGTGTTGGACAGCATCAAAAATATTGCCGCCGTACATCTCGGTCATCGCTGCAATCACCAGGTTGCCGACCGCGTGCTGGGCCAAAAAGACGTCCTTAGAATCAAAGCGGTACTGGAAGATTTTTAAAATTTCGGGATCGCTGGCTGACATGGCCGCGATAATATTACGGATATCCCCAGGGGGAACAATGTTGATATAGTCGCGTAGCAGGCCGCTAGAGCCACCATCATCGGCTACGGTCACAATGGCTGAAAGATCAACCTGCTTTTTTACCAGGGGACGGATAATAACCGGCAGGCCAGAGCCACCACCGATAATGACAATTTTGGGTTTCATGATTTCCTAACGGGCCCCCAGTCTAAAATTAGTCGTTAACTGGTTTTATTTTAGCATTTTATTGGGTGAAGGCCTACACCAGCAGCTGGTGTTCCGAAAAACTAAAGTACTGATTATCAGTGACCACAAAGGCATCCAAGAGCGGGATATCCAGTGCCAGGCCTAGGTCTTGGAGCCGTTTGACAAACTGGCAGTCAGCCCCAGAGGGCTGCAAACCACCACTGGGATGATTGTGGGCCACCATCAGACCATAAGCATTCACCTGGAGCGCCCGTTGGAAAATTTCACGGGGCGAGACTGTGATTTGGGTCAGAGTCCCCTTAAAAACTGGTTCAAAGACCCTAACCTTGAGCTGGGCATCCAAGAGGACTAGGTTAAGCTGTTCTTGCTTTAAGCTGCCCATTGCATTTTGTAAGAAGAGCCCGACCTGACTAGAATAGCGGCCGTTAATCAAGTCCTTGCGCTGGGATAGTTGAACCTGCTGACCCAGTCCGACTGCCAATAAAAGGGCCCGGTTAGCCACCGGATCATGGGTAATGAAATCCTCTAAGTGGTCCTGGTCACTTTCCTTTAGGTCGTATAAATTCGGAAAATAATGCCAAAAACGCTGACTTGCCTTGGCAGCGTCAGCGTTTAATAGTGTGTAAAATTCATGAACTTGTTGCTTGGTCATCTCGCTTCCCCCTCAAGGAATGATACGAGCTTAAGACCGATCTTTTTTCGTACTCATGTAAACCAGGCGCAAAGACAGGGCCGCCGCGATGAAGTCAAAGAAAATATCAACGGCATAAATCCAAGTAATCCCGGCCCGGGTGCTTTCCGCAACTGAGGAACCACCCTTTTGAAAGGCGCCAATCACGCCCGCGGCGATGGCAATTCCCACCGCTGCCGAGTAATTGTTGACGGCGGAAAAGATAGAATTACCACCACTGGTCAGGTGCCGGGGCAGGTGGCTAATGGCATTGGTCATGTTGTTACCAAACCAGCAACCAGCACCAAGGTTAATGATGGCAAAGCCGGCGGTCATCGACCAAACCGTAAATGGCACGGCCGAGAACCAGCAAACCCCCATCAGAATCAGGGTCAGGCCCAGGTAGTTGGGGAAGCGAACCCCATAACGGTCATATAGGTGACCGGACACGATGGACATTAGGGCAAAGCCGCAGGCACCTGGGAACAGGGCCAAACCAGCTACCTGGGAATTTTGATGCAAAATCAGTTGCAAGCCCATCGGAATGGCATAGTTAAAGGTCAGGTTGACCACCTGGATAATCACCGCCGCAATCACGGCCATACTGAAGATGGAAGACTTAAACATTGACAGGTCCAAGAGTGGTTCTGGGTAGTGCTTAGCGTGGAAGTAGTAGCCCACCATCCCAACTAACATGAATGCTGTCGCAATCAGAGCCGGCAGGTAGAGCAGACCATGACCACTGAAGTTTTCGATGGCAAAGAGGCCCCCGACAAAAAAAGCAGTCAGGAGGAGCCAGCCCAGCCAGTCGAGCTTTTCTTTGACAGTCCGATCAACCTGGCGAATCGTTACCCAACCAAGGAGCAAGGACCCGATTTGGATGGGCAGAACCACCCAAAAAATCATCCGCCAACCAAAGTGTTCAGTCAAAAACCCACCAAAGGAAGGACCCAGGGCTGGGGCAAAGGCCACAATCAGGGAGGCCAGACCAATCATCGTCCCACGCTTACGTTCTGGCACCTGCTCGAAGACAACGTTGTACATCAGGGGTAGACCGACACCACCACCGACTCCCTGTAAGAGCCGTCCAAACAAAATCCAGCCAAACTGGATGCTCATGGCATCAATACTGATTCCAATAATCGAAACAATCGCGGCCACGGTAAACTGGCTGCGGTTCGTAAAGCGCTGCTTCAACCAGGGTGATAGGATGACTACCACTGTCGTCAGCAAAATTACGCCCGAGGTCAACCACTGGATGGTACCAGCATTAACGCTCAATTCTTTCATCATGACCGGGAAACTGACGTTTAGCGCCGTTTCCAACATAATATCAGTGAACCCCAGCAGCGCAATGGCCAAGATACTCAAAATTAGGCGGGGGCTGAGTTGTCTGGTATCATTCATAACTTTTTCTTACCTCACTAACAAAATATAGGGAGCCGGTCAAAACTTTCAACCGGTCTGCCGGCGCCTGGGTCAAGGCAGTTGCCCAATCTTTGGCAAAGCCGACCTGGTATTTGGCGGCTACCGTCTTAGCATCCAAGGCAGCCCGTCCGTTTGGTCCGGTAAAGGGGACTAAAATCACCTCAAATTGTGGTTGGCGGGCTAGCTCGGGCAACACCTGGTCTAAGTGCTTGTCGGCCAGACTACCAATAATTAAGGTGACTGGTTCACTGGTCAAGGCTCGCAGGCCAGCCAGCAATGCTGCTAGACCGGCTGGATTATGGGCCCCATCTAAAATAAGATTGGGGGCCACCCGTTCAAAGCGACCTGGCATTTTGCTAGCAGCCAGACCTGTTTTAATTTCGGCCGGGCAAATTTCAGGGTCAAATTGACGAACAGCGGCTACGGCCGTAGCCGTATTTTCAGCCTGGTATTGACCGGGTAGGCCGGGCTCAAATTCACCAACTCGCCCCCTGATCAACTGACTAGCCCGCTTGGCGATGACTACTTTGGCATCGTCAGGCAACTGGCCAACCACAACTGGCTGCCCGGGCGGGATAATGCCGGCTTTCTGCTGGACAATGCTGGTGATATCTGGTCCAAGGATTTCCTGGTGGTCTAAGGCCACGCTAGTAATCACCGGCACCTTGTTGGCCGTTAACGCGTTGGTGGCATCGTTTTGACCGCCGATGCCAACCTCTATCACCACGGCACCCAGGTCCAATTCCGCAAAATAGGTGAACATGATGGCCGTCACCAGTTCAAATTCGGTCACCTGCATCGGCTTGGCCTGGTGGGCCAATTGCTCAACGGCATCTTTAACCCTTTTGGTCACCGTGACCAGGTCGGCTGGACTAATCCACTCCTGGTCGACTTGAATCCGCTCACGAAAATCAACGATATAGGGGGAGACAAAGAGACCGGTCCGGTAACCAGCGGCTGTCAAAATGGCACTGGCCATGGTGGCCACCGACCCCTTCCCATTAGTGCCAGTCACGTGAATGGCCTTGGGTAGCTGCTGCTCAGGATTACCCAGGGCGGCCAGCAGGGCGGCCATCCTCTGTTGGGTACCGGCCTTATCCCCTTTCGGGCGGCTGTGGATATAATTGAGGGCGGCCTCGACCGTTTCCATTCCTGCCCCTCCCCTAAGGAAAGCCGCCCAAAAATGGACGGCTTTTAGTTTAACTTAACATCTTATTTTTCGCGGACAGTAAATTCGCGGCGCTTACCACCACCGCCATTAGAACGGTGATCACGGCGGTCCTGACGGCCACGGCTATTGTAGCCACCCCGGTTACCATCACGCCGGTCGTTGGAACGACCGCGGTAACCACCGCCACCACGGCGACCATTACCATTGCGGTGGCCACGATAACCACCCCGGTTACCGCCGCCACGCCGGCGAGGCAGTGGGCGCTCCCGTGAAATTTCAACTGGCGCATTTTGCTTGTCTAGACCAGCCACGTCAGCTAACAAGGCTGCCGCTAATTCCTGGGCAGAATACTGCTGAGTCAACTCATCAACCTGGGTCTGCATGTCAGCGACATCCACGGACTTGACCAGTTGACTAACCTCACCGGTCGCTGCCTTAATCTTACCCAAACGGGCTTCGGCCAAGGTTGCTGGCTTCAATGGGGTCATCCGCTTCTTAGTCAGGTCTTCGATGGCCCGCAGGTAGTCCATTTCGTTTGGTGCCACAAAGGTCACCGAAGTGCCGGTAGCCCCGGCCCGGCCAGTCCGGCCAATCCGGTGAACGTAAGATTCAGGATCTTGGGGGATGTCATAGTTGTAAACGTGACTGACATCCTTAACATCCAAACCACGGGCAGCCACATCAGTGGCGACCAGCAGGTTGATTTCGTGGGACTTGAACTGCCCCAACACCCGGGAACGCATCTGCTGGGTCAAGTCACCGTGCAAACCGGCGGCCTTATAACCACGGGCCTCTAGTCCGCGGGCAAGTTCTTCAACACGACGCTTTGTCCGGGCGAAGACAATCCCCAGGCTAGGAGCCTGGACATCAATAATCCGGGTCATCGCGTCAAACTTTTCGTTTTCGCGGACCCGCACAAAGTACTGGTCAACCAGGTCAGTGGTCAACTGCTTAGCTTCAATCTTAACCGTCTCAGGGTCAGTCATGAACTGTAGGCCAATCCGCTTGATTGGGGCTGGCATCGTAGCTGAGAAAAGCAGGGTCTGCCGGACAGCTGGCGTCTTGGCAATAATGGCCTCAATGTCGTCCAAGAAGCCCATGTTTAGCATTTCATCGGCCTCATCTAAGACCAAGGTCTTGACGTGGTCCAACTTGACCGTGCGCCGGTTGATGTGGTCTAAGAGACGGCCAGGGGTACCGACCAAGATTTGGGGATGGGACTTCAGGTTTTGAATTTGGCGGCGAATGTCTGAACCACCAAAGACAACCTGAACGTTAACGTGCTTGTCATGACCCAACTTACTTAATTCATCCGCCGTCTGAATCGCTAGTTCCCGGGTTGGGGAAATGATGACAGCCTGGATGTTGGGATTATTTAGGTCAATGTGTTCCAGGATTGGCAGTCCGAAGGCAGCCGTCTTACCGGTTCCAGTCTGGGCCTGCCCAATCACGTCCTTGCCAGCCAGGGTTAACGGAATCGTCTTTTCCTGGATTGGCGTTGCTTCTTCATAGCCGTGGGCGCTGATTGCGTCTAAGATTTCCTGGGATAGACCTAGTTCACTAAATTTCAAAATTTTCTCCTTAATTGGCGCACCGGGCGCCTTGCACCAACCCTTAGGTTGGAATATTTGTCATTTCTTGGAAAAGACGCCGGGACAGGCCTTCAAAGGTATGGTCCTGGTTATACTGATTGCTCAGCAAAATCACGGCATCTTTGCCATCTTCACTTAAGACAACACTGGGTTCATAACCCGTGAAAATACCATGGGCTGTCTTAAAATTATTCAACTGGTACACCCCGCTAGCATAGGTTGCTGGAGGCACATTTTGCCACATTTGCTCAGGATGCTTGACCAGGCGCTGGTCAAAAATCAGGCGGTAAAAGCGATATAACATCCCAGTCGTCATGGCCACGTTACCAGTGCCGGTTTCACGCTCGTACTCGACGGTCTCAGTATCAACCGGATTATCGTCCCCATCACCATAACCCTGGGTCATGTGGGCCAGCTTGCCAAACTGCTTGTAACTGGCAATTTGGAGGTGATAGTCATCGTTAAAAGTCTGGTAAAAGAGCTGGTCAAAACTTTGCCGGTGAATTTTCATTAAAATCCCCGCCAGTAAGCGGTAATTAACCGCCTGATAGGTCCAACCATGCCCATCGCCGGGCTGACCGATAACTTCAACATGGTTTGCCGAGTAGTTCACGTTATCCGCTTCAGATTCAAAGGAACGCGGCTGTTTAACCTGACGTAACCCGCTAGTCATCGTCAACAGGTCCCGAATCGTAATTTTACTAGCGTTGGGCACCTGGGGATAGTAATCACTCAGCTTGGTTTGGTAACTCAGCTTACCCGCCTCAATTGTCCGAACCACTAAGGCGGCCGTTAGGCCCTTTTGGACCGAGGCGATTTGAAAGAAAGAGCCGGCCTGGTTGCGCTCACCCTTTTTATCATTAGCATAGCCATAACCCTTTTGCAGGATAACCCGGTTGTGGTGAACAATCAGGGCCGTGCCCCGAAAACCAGCATCACTAATTTCTTGGTCAAAGCTTTTACCTAACTGACCTTCCGGGGCGACCGACTGGTTTAAGGACTGATAATAATCAGCGTTATGGTTAATCTCAACCTGATCTTGGTCATTTAATGGGGCAGAACTTAACTGGCTGGGTAGGACAACAACTAGGGCAATCAGGACCAGACCGACGACTGGCAGGAGCCAGGACCGGAATCTGGTCCAGTTCGTGGGAACTGACGCTGGAAACAAGTCAACCCGTTGCATGTCCTAACCAAACCCCCTGGTACCTTTAATCAACCGCTAGCAGAGCGGTAACCACCCGTTCGAGGTGGATACCATGGCTAGCCTTTAACAAAACCAAGTCCTCCGGTCGCAAAACGGCCTTTAAGTCGGTCACCAACTGGTCTTGGTTATTACTAGGATAAGCATGAACTGCGCCAACACCCAGACGTTCGGTTAAGACCGGAGCCAGGGCGGCTGCCATTAAGGGCCCCAGCAGGTAAACCCCGTCTAAATCAGCCTGCAAAACAGCCGACGCTAAATCGGCGTGTAGGGCCAAGGCCTGGTCGCCTAACTCCAGCATGTCCCCGAGGACGGCAAACTTCCGGGGAGCTTCCTGCTGGCCCAAAACCGCCAAGACTTCCCGGTCAGCGGTTGGATTAGCATTATAGACGTCACTGAGCAGCACCACCCCATCGGGGGTGGTCAACCACTGCGTGCGGTTTTGGGTGAGGTCAAAGTGAGCAAGGGCTGGCACCATCTGAGTCATGGCTACGCCCAGGCGTTGCCCAACTGAAATGGCCGCCAGCGCATTCATCACATTATAGCGACCCAGAAGGGGAATTGCAAACGTATACCCCTGATATTTAAAGTAGGTCTCCCGCTGCTGGCTGCTAAGGTCAGCGGCCCCTTTACCAAAGGTCTGAGTTGGTACCTGTATTTTTTCTGGGTCCAAGAGGGGTTCGTCGCCAGGCACCAGCAAAACACCACCCGGTTTTAAGCCGGCGGTAATTTCTAACTTTGCCTGGGCAATTTTAGCCCGGGTTTTAAAGAATTCAATGTGGGCCTCCCCAATCATGGTGATTACAGCCACATCAGGCTGTACCAACTTAGAGAGGACGGTCAGCTGGCCGGGCCGGTCCATCCCTAACTCAACCACTAACATTTGACAGTCGGCCGGCATGGCCAAGAGGGTCATCGGTACCCCAATCTCATTATTGAAATTGTTGGGGGTTTTAAAGGTCCGATACTGACTGGCTAAAACGGCCGCCGTCATGTCCTTGGTCGTGGTCTTACCATTGGAGCCGGTAATCGCCACCACCTTAGGGCCGACCTGGTCTAACCAGTAGCGCCCTAGATCTTGTAAGGCCTGTAAGGTGTCTGAAACAACCAGGGCATTTTGCGCTGAGTTTAGTTGGTGCCCTGGCTCAACTAGAACGGCCACCGCCCCTGCCTGGGCAGCGGCATCGAGGTAGTCATGGCCATCATGTTCACCATGCAAGGCCACAAACAAATCCCCCGGTTTGATTTGGCGGGAATCAAAGTGCACGCCGGTCACAACCTGGTCGGCATCACCCACTAATTCCGCTCCCAAGGCCTGGCGGATGGCACCTAAAGTCAACTTCATACTTGCTCCTTTTTAGCGGCCTTAGGGGTTAAGACCGTGATGGTTTCAATGTGACTGGTTTGTGGAAACTGGTCAACGGGAATAATCGGCCGGCTAACCTGGTAGCCGAGCTGGTCAAAAATGGCCGCGTCGCGGGCAGCCGTCACGGGATTACAGCTAATATAAACCACCCGTTCAGGGCCCATCGCCACTGTGGCTTCAATCAAAGTCTGCGTAAGACCCCGCCGGGGTGGATCAACCATGACCACGTCCGGGTGAATCCCCGCTTGTTGCCAAGCGACAAACTGCTTTGGGGCGTCGGCTAAGATATAGCTGACATTGGTTAAGTGGTTTAAGGCCGCATTGGCCTGTGCATCCGCCACCGCCCCAGGCACCACTTCCACGCCCAACACCTGTTTCACCTGCTTGGCCACGCTAATGCCAATTGTTCCGATACCAGCGTAGGCATCAATCACAATATCGTCCTGGTTTAAATCAGCCGCTTGGGCGGCTAGCTGGTAAAGCTTTTCGGTCATGACCGGATTAACCTGGTAAAAGGAATTTGGTCCGATAATGAACTGTTGGCCTAGTAAACGGTCATGGATTGCACCCTGCCCCCAAAGGGTCCGGTTATGCGGGCTAAGGAGGACATAATCCACCTTAGGACTCAGATTCAATATCAGGCTGGTCAAATCCGGCAGAGCAGCCACAATATCTGCAACCACTGCCTCTAAATGCTCAACTGGTTCCTGGTTGACGACCAGCACCACCATCAGTTCCTGGCTGTAATAGCCGCGGCGGACCATCAGGTAACGGACCGTCCCGGTTTGAGTATCCGGATCAAAGGCCGAAACCTGATGGCGGGCCAAGATTTCGCGAACCGTCACGATGACCTGGTCGAGGCGCCGGTCGTTGACGTAGTAGTCTTCCATTGGAACCAAGCGGTGACTACCCCGCTGGTAAAAACCAGACAGCAGCTGGCCGTCCTGCCACTTAAGCGGTACCACGGTTTTATTCCGGTAGTAAGTCGGCTGGTCCATGCCAACCACTGGTGTGACCTCGACCTGCAAACCGGCTTCCTGAAAAATCTGGGCGACCTGCTGACGTTTTAAGGCCAGCTGGGCTGGATAAGACCAGTTAACCAGGGGCGCAGTGCCAGCATCTAAGAGGTACTGGCGGTCCTGGTTTTGCCTTTGGTCAGAAGTCTTCAGCCACTTGGTAATCTTGGCGTAACCCGACCAGCGGTCTACCTGGGTAACGATAACCTCAACCTCTTCACCCGGAATGGCATCCTCAATTTTTAAGGGGTAATCGTCGGTCACGTACAACCGCCCCAGCCCATTTAAGGTCATGTCACGGATGGTACCAGTTAGGACCTGATTTAATT
The DNA here is from genome assembly GCA_029392055.1 of Leuconostocaceae bacterium ESL0723. GTDB lineage: Bacteria > Bacillota > Bacilli > Lactobacillales > Lactobacillaceae > ESL0723. The sequence goes on from CP113928.1 coordinate 1,105,675, forward strand.
TTACGGGAACGGGATGGGCAACCATGCAACTACCTTTGACAAAATAAAAGCGCCCACAGCAGTGTGGGCACTTTTCCAATTCTGGATTTACTTACTTCAAGTCGAAGCCAGCAAACTTCTTGTTAAACTTATCAACGGCCCCATCAGCTTGGGTAAACTTCTGCTTACCAGTGTAGAATGGGTGTGAATCAGAGGTGATATCCATGCGGATGGCTGGATATTCCTGACCTTCAAATTCAGTCGTCGTGTCTGAGTTAACCGTAGAAGCTGACAGGAACTTCTTACCAGTTGAAGCATCGATGAAAACCACTTGGTGGTAATCAGGTTGGATGTCTTTTTTCATAATATCGTTCTCCTTAGCGCCCTAGTAGTGTCTACCAGAGTCAGTTCTCAACCGTTCAATACTAACACATCGGGTATTGATAGGCAAGCCATCACGGCATCAAGTTAATTAGGTCAATGCCAGAAATATCGACGTCAACCCCTAGCTGGGTCAGCTTTTCTTGGATGCGGTCATAGCCACGCAAGATATGGTCAGCTTCATTAATGACTGTCTCACCTTCCGCCATAATGGCAGCGATGATCAAGGCTGCACCGGCACGAATCTCGGCTGCTTCGACCTCTGTACCCAGCAGGCGATCGGAATGGTTAACCTTGATAATCCCTGGTTCAGGCGAGCTGATGTCCGCCCCCATCCGCCGTAGCTCGGCAATGTGGCGAACCCGCTTAGGATAGATGGTATCCATAATCGTGCTTTCACCTTGAGCCCGCAACAAGAGCGGTGTGATTGGCTGCTGTAAGTCGGTCGCAAAGCCTGGATAAGGCATGGTCTTAATCGAAACCGGCTGCAAATCTTCGGATGGATAAACGTGAATCT